>NZ_JBXAJM010000012.1:0-97217 GCF_058797315.1 Pseudomonas sp. GW823-FHT02F05 | reverse complement strand
GCTCAATTCCACCTGGCGCAGCATCCACTTCACTTTCGGCAAGTTGGTGGCGTTCATCGACAGGCTGTCAAAGCCCATCGCCATCAACAGCACCGCCGCCGCCGGGTCACCGGCCATTTCGCCGCAGATACTCACCGGCTTGCCTTCGGCATGGGCGTCGCGCACCACGTGTTGCAGCGCTTGCAGCACCGCCGGGTGCAGGTAGTCGTAGAGGTCGGCCACCCGTGGGTTGTTACGGTCCACGGCCAGCAGGTACTGGGTCAGGTCGTTGGAGCCTACCGACAGGAAGTCCACCTGCCGCGCCAGTTCCTTGGCTTGGTACACCGCCGCAGGGATTTCGATCATCACGCCAATCGGCGGCATCGGCACATCGGCGCCTTCGTCGCGCACTTCGCCCCAGGCGCGGTGGATCAGGTGCAGGGCTTCTTCCAGTTCATGGGTGCCGGAGATCATCGGCAGCAGGATACGCAGGTTGTTCAAGCCCTCGCTGGCCTTGAGCATGGCACGGGTCTGGACGAGGAAGATTTCGGGATGGTCGAGGGTAACGCGAATACCGCGCCAGCCAAGGAAGGGGTTGTCTTCCTTGATCGGGAAATAGGACAGTGACTTGTCGCCGCCAATATCCAGGCTGCGCATCGTCACCGGTAACGGGTGGAAGGCTTGCAGTTGCTCGCGATAAATCGCCAGCTGCTCCTTCTCGCTCGGGAAACGCTGGTTGATCATGAACGGCACTTCGGTGCGGTACAGACCCACCCCTTCGGCGCCGCGTTGTTGCGCACGGGCTACATCCGCCAGCAGGCCGGTGTTGACCAGCAGCGGTACGCGGTGGCCGTCGGGGGTGACACACGGCAGCTCGCGCAGCGAATCCAGGCCCTGGGCCAGTTGCTTCTCTTCTTCCACCACCTCGGCGTATTGCTTGCGCAGCACGTCGCTGGGGTTGGTGAACACCTCGCCGCGATGCCCGTCGACGATCATGTCGATGCCATCGACCTTGGAGTACGGCAGGTCCACCAGGCCCATCACCGTCGGGATACCCATGGCCCGGGCCAGGATCGCCACGTGGGAGTTACCCGAACCCAATACCGAGACCAGGCCTACCAGCTTGCCTTCAGGCACTTCGCCAAGCTGGGTGGCGGTCAATTCTTCACTGACCAGGATGGTGTTATCGGGGAAGACCATGTTGGTGCTGCGGTCTTCCTGCAGGTACGCCAACAGACGGCGCCCCAGGTCGCGCACATCCGATGCCCGCTCGCGCAGGTAGGCGTCGTCCATCATTTCGAAACGGTTGACGTGATCGGTGACCACCTGGCGCAACGCGCCCTGGGCCCACTGGCCGGTCTTGATCACGGTCTTGACTTCGTTACCCAGGGACGCGTCGTCGAGCATCATCTGGTACACGTCGAACAGCGCACGCTCTTCGGGACGCAACTGGGTGGCCAGCTTGGTCGACAGGTTGCGCATGTCGGCGCGCACGCCTTCGAGGGCGGTCTTGAACAGTTTGATCTCGGCGTCGATGTCACTGACGCTCTTGTCCGGCACCACATCGAGGTCGGCTGGCGGCAGCATGACCACCGCGGTACCCACCGCGGCGCCTGGCGAACCCGGTACGCCGACGAACTTGGCTTCCTGGATACCCTTGCCCTGGCGCCCAAGGCCGCGGATCGAGCCGGTGGCTTCGGCGTGGGCGATAACCCCAGCCAGCTGCGCGCTCATGGTCACGAGGAAGGCTTCTTCACCTTCATCGAACTGGCGGCGTTCTTTTTGCTGAATGACCAACACGCCGACAACGCGGCGGTGGTGGATGATCGGCGCACCGAGGAACGAGGCGTAGCGCTCTTCACCGGTTTCGGCAAAGTAGCGATAACGCGGGTGGTCGGCCGCATTTTCGAGGTTGAGGGGTTCTTCACGCGTCCCCACCAGGCCCACCAGACCTTCATTGGGCGCCATGCTGACCTTGCCGATGGAGCGCTTGTTCAAGCCCTCCGTGGCCATCAGCACAAAACGGTTGGTCTCGGGGTCCAGCAGGTAAACCGAGCAGACTTGGCTGCCCATGGCTTCCTTGACGCGCAACACAATAATCCCCAACGCCGCCTTGAGATCCTTGGCGGAGTTAACTTCCTGGACGATCTTGCGCAGCGTATTGAGCATGGCTCGGGGTCGAACTCCGTCGTCAGTCGCGCGCTAAAAGGCGCGGGGCAAGCTCTTTGAGAGCGCGACGATAAACCTCGCGCTTGAATGTCACCACCTGGCCCAACGGATACCAATAGCTGACCCAGCGCCAGCCATCGAACTCCGGTTTACCGGTCAAATCCATCCGCACCCGCTGCTCGTTGGAGATCAGGCGCAAAAGAAACCATTTCTGCTTCTGGCCGATGCACAGCGGTTGGCTGTGGGTACGCACCAGGCGTTGCGGCAAACGATAGCGCAACCAGCCACGGGTACAGGCCAGAATTTGCACATCTTCGCGCTCAAGGCCGACTTCTTCGTTCAACTCACGGTACAAGGCGTCTTCAGGGGTTTCGTCGGGGTTGATTCCACCTTGAGGAAACTGCCAGGCATCTTGGTTGATTCGGCGAGCCCATAGCACCTGTCCGGCATCATTCGTCAGAATAATGCCGACATTAGGACGGAAACCATCGGGGTCGATCACGGCAACAACCTCGCAAACGCATGTCGCCGCATTGTTCCACAAAGGTTGTTCCAGCGGCAACGAGGCTTCTTACCTTATGTGCACTCTTGTGAAAAGACCGTATTCTGGACGCCTTTTTACAGACTTTTCAGCGAGTAACTGCAATGCGCCTGGCTTTATTCGACTTGGACAATACCCTTCTGGGCGGTGACAGCGATCACGCCTGGGGCGATTACCTGTGTGAACGCGGGATTCTCGACGCGGTAGCCTACAAGGCCCGCAACGACGAGTTCTACCAGGACTACCTGGCCGGCCGGCTGGATAACGCCGCCTACTTGAACTTCTGCCTGGAAATCCTCGGCCGCACCGAGATGGCCCAGCTGGACGCGTGGCACAACGACTACATGCGCGACTGCATCGAGCCCATCATGCTTCCCAAGGCCGTTGAACTGCTGGCCAAGCACCGCGCCGCCGGTGACAAGCTGGTGATCATCACCGCCACCAACCGCTTCGTCACCGCGCCAATTGCCGCCCGCCTGGGCGTCGAGACTCTGATCGCCACCGAGTGCGAAATGGTGGATGGCCGTTATACCGGGCGCAGCACCGATGTGCCGTGCTTTCGCGAGGGCAAGGTGACGCGTTTGAACCGCTGGTTGGAAGAAACCGGGCATAGCCTGGAAGACAGCTACTTCTACAGCGATTCGATGAATGATTTGCCGTTGCTGGAGCAGGTGACGCACCCGGTGGCAGTGGATCCGGATCCGAATCTTCGTGCTGAGGCCCAGAAACGGGGTTGGCCGGTGATTACGCTGCGCAGCTGACAACGCTATCGCAGGCAAGCCAGCTCCCACATTTTGACCCTGTTCTCATGTTGGAATCCGGTCAAGTGTGGGAGCTGGCTTGCCTGCGATGAAGGCGACGCGGTTTCAAACAGGCTTGGCGCCCATGAGCCCTGCAATCGCCACAAACCCCACCAGGCTGACCACCGCCAGCACCAGGGTGAAATTCAGGCTCCCGCCCTCGCCCTTGCGCAGCCGATTGAGCCGCGCCACCAGCCAGAACCAGGCCAGCGCCGCCACGGTGTAGAGGATGCTGGAGCCCAAGATCCAGGTTTGCCCCAATGGCCAGCCGAGCAGGTGCACCAGCCACCAGCCGGTGAAGGGCATGCTCACCAGGCAAATCCCCATCAGCAGCCATATAAATGCCCAGGGGCGCTGCACGGTCGCGGCCGGGCCGGCGCTGCGTTTACGCCACGCCAATACGGCCAGGCCGAGGCCGCTGAGCAGCAGCAATACGGTGGCGGTGATGTGGATCACCTTGAGGGTAGTCAGCGTTTCCATGGTCTCTATTCCTTATAGGCCGCTCAGTCAGCGTAGTCGCTCAACCGAGGAACAGCTGGTAAGCCGGGTTTTCGCTTTCATCCCAGTACGGGTAACCGATTTGCGCCAGCGCGGCAGGCACCAGGTGGCGCTCGTCCGCCGGTACTTGCAAGCCCGCCACCACTCGGCCGTCAGCCGCGCCGTGGTTGCGGTAGTGGAACATCGAGATGTTCCAGCGCCCGCCGAGCTTGTGGAGAAAGTTGAACAACGCCCCCGGCCGCTCCGGAAACTCGAAACGAAACACCAGCTCGTCGCTGACTTTGGCAGCATGCCCGCCGACCATATGGCGAATGTGCAACTTGGCCAGTTCGTTCTCGGTAAGGTCCAGCACCGGGAAACCCTGGCTGGTCAAACTGGCCACCAACGCGCTGCGCGGGTCGTTCTCCGGGTGGGTCTGCACGCCGACGAAAATGTGCGCTTCGCTGCCGGAGTGGTAGCGGTAATTGAATTCGGTGATCTGGCGCTTGCCCACCGCCTCGCAGAAGGCCTTGAAGCTGCCCGGCCGCTCGGGGATGGTCACCGCGATAATGGCCTCACGACCTTCACCCAGTTCGGCGCGCTCGGCCACATGGCGCAAACGGTCGAAGTTGACGTTGGCGCCCGAGTCGATGGCGACAAAGGTCTGGCCGCTGACACCGCGGGTCTCGACGTACTTTTTGATCCCGGCCACGCCCAGCGCACCCGCCGGCTCGGTGATGGAGCGGGTGTCGTCGTAGATGTCCTTGATCGCCGCACAGATTTCATCGGTGCTGACGGTGATCACTTCATCCACATAGTCCTTGCAGATGTCGAAGGTGTGCTGGCCGATCTGCGCCACTGCCACGCCGTCGGCAAAGAGGCCGACGGTCGGCAATACCACGCGCTCGCCCGCCGCCATGGCGGCTTGCAGGCAGTTGGAATCGTCCGGCTCCACGCCGATGATCTTGATCTCCGGGCGCAGGTATTTCACGTACGCCGCAATCCCGGCGATCAGACCGCCGCCGCCCACCGGTACGAAAATCGCGTCCAGAGGCCCTGGGTGCTGGCGCAGGATTTCCATCGCCACGGTGCCCTGCCCGGCAATGGTGTGCGGATCATCGTAGGGGTGGATGTACACGTAGCCTTTTTCGTCGACCAGCTTGAGCGAGTAGGCCAGGGCTTCCGGGAAGGAATCACCGTGCAGCACCACTTTGCCGCCACGGGAGCGCACGCCTTCGACCTTGATCTCCGGGGTGGTCTTGGGCATCACGATGGTGGCCTTGACCCCCAGCACCTTGGCCGCCAGGGCCAGGCCCTGGGCATGGTTGCCGGCCGACGCGGTGACGACGCCGCGCGCACGTTCTTCGGCACTGAGCTGGGTCAGCTTGTTGTAGGCGCCGCGAATCTTGAACGAGAACACCGGCTGCAAGTCTTCGCGCTTGAGCCAAATCTTGTTACCCAGCCGCTCGGAGAGCTGGCGGGCAGTCTGCAAGGGGGTTTCCACGGCGATGTCGTAAACACGCGAGGTGAGGATTTTTTTGACGTAGTGTTCAAGCATCGGCAGGCATCTACTTCACGGGTTGGGCAGGGCCAAGGAGTCTAACCCAGCGTTTGGCCGGGCGACCACACGAATCCCGAGGTTTTGTTGGGTTATACTCGCCGCCCTCGTTAATTCCCCGCCCGTTCCGGAGCCCGCATGACCCAGGATCAACTCAAACAGGCAGTGGCCCAGGCCGCTGTCGATTTAATCCTTCCTAAGCTCGACGACAAGAGCATCGTCGGCGTCGGCACCGGTTCCACCGCCAACTGCTTTATCGACGCACTGGCCCAGCACAAGGGCGCGTTCGACGGCGCCGTGGCCAGTTCCGAAGCCACCGCCGCCCGCCTCAAGGGCCATGGCATTCCGGTGTACGAGCTCAACACCGTGAGCGACCTGGAGTTCTACGTCGACGGCGCCGATGAAAGCGACGAGCACCTGAACCTGATCAAAGGCGGCGGCGCGGCCCTGACCCGCGAGAAGATTGTCGCGGCCGTGGCCAAGACCTTCATTTGCATCGCCGACGCGAGCAAGCTGGTACCCGTGCTGGGCACGTTCCCACTGCCGGTGGAAGTCATCCCCATGGCCCGCAGCCATGTGGCCCGCGAGCTGGTGAAACTGGGCGGCGACCCGGTGTACCGCGAAGGTGTGTTGACCGACAACGGCAACATCATCCTCGACGTGTTCAATATGCAGATCACCAACCCGGTGGAGCTTGAGACGCAAATCAATGCCATCGTGGGCGTGGTCACCAACGGCCTGTTCGCGGCGCGCCCGGCGGATGTATTGCTGCTGGGCACCCCGGAAGGCGTGAAAACCCTCAAGGCCTGACCCTGTGGGAGCCGGGCTTGCCCGCGATGCAGACGACTCGGCGTATCAATGGATACCGAGGCGATGCCATCGCAGGCAAGCCAGCTCCCACATGTGTTAGCGCTCGACTCTAGAGCGATGTAACAAAAACGCTACTTTTCGCAGCACTCCTCGCCAAAACCGTGCGCTCTGTCACGGCATCCCCTGCCCCGCCTGGTATCCAATCCGTTACAAATTACAGCCACGCGACCCACGCGTTTAACAATGCGCCAATTCGCAGCCGCCCATGGAATGAGGCGCGCATTGTGCAAAGGGTCTGGGCTTGAACGTCCCCCTCACCTCAAGGAAGACCTTGTGATAAAGCCCTTAGCCTTCGCCATCAGCGTTGCCGGTGCCCTGCTGTCCACGCATACCCAGGCCTACGATTACGGCCAGCACGCCAACACCACCCTGGAAAAACTGATCAACGACTACCCTGGCCGATATCGAGGCACGGCAAATTTTGCCGGGGCAGCCGACTGGATGCAGAGCCAGATGGGCACGGCCTATAGCTTCAGCCGCCAGGACTTCACCTGGAACAACGGCAGCCGGGCTTCGCAAAACGTGGTGGCCTCTGCCGCTGGTACCAAGGCCCAGTACGTGGTGATTGGCGCGCACTTCGACACTTACTTCGGCCGCCCGACCCTGCAAGGCCTGGATGACAACGGTTCCGGCGCCAGCGTGTTGACCGAGGTGGCGAAGAACCTCGGCGGCCTGTCACTGGAAAATGGCCTGCAAATCGTTGGCTTCGGCGCCGAAGAAGAAGGCCTGCGCGGCTCCCGTGCCTTTGTCGACTCACTCAGCGCCAGCCAGCGCGCCAACATGCTCGCGATGATCAACCTCGACAGCCTGATCACCGGCGACATGATGTACGCCCACGCCGGCCAGAACAGCACCGCCAACCCGGCCTTGGCCTCCTTGCGCGAGCACACCTTCCAGATCGCCAGGGAATTGAACATCCCCTTGTTCAGCAACCCCGGCCTCGACCCGCAGTACCCAAAGGGCACCGGCTGCTGCAGCGATGGTGAAGCGTTCGAACCGCTGAATATCCCGATCCTTTATATAGAGGCCACCAACTGGGAACTGGGCGACCTGGACGGCTACACCCAGACCGACAACCCGAAAATCCCCGGCGGCTCGACCTGGCACGACCCGAACGAAGACAACAAAGCCGTGCTGACCGATGCGTTCGGCCAGGCGCGCATTGACCAGCGCCTGCGTGACTATTCACGCCTGCTCAGCCGCCTGGTGTTGGAACTGACCAACGCCGACCTGATGGCCTCGACCGCTTCTGGCGGTGCCGTTGCGCGCAATATGCAAGACAACCTGCAGCGCCAGCATCAGGCCCTGGTGCGCCTGCATGATCGCCGCTGGCTGACCCTGCAAGCGGCCAGCCGCGAGGTCGCAAGCTTTGATGGCGAGATCGGTGTGGATGGCGAATACAACCCGGACAGCGGCTTCGACACGGCCCCCAACCCCGAAGCCCGGCGCGTGGGTCTGCATGCCCTCGGCGACTACCAACTGACTTCAAGCCTGAATATCGGCGCCAGCCTCAGCTACCTCAATGGGCGCGACAAATTGGAGCATCGCGGCAAGCTCGACAGCGACACCTGGCAGGCAGCCGTCTATGCGCTGCTCAACGATGGCGGGCCAAGCTGGCTGGCCGGTGACCTGAGCGTGGGCCACACGCGCTTCGACTCCAAGCGCAACCTGGTCATCCAGGCCAATGGCGGGCCGATCCTGCTCAATCAGCAACTGACGGGCGACACCGATGCCTTGGCGTTGGGCGCACGGGTGCTGGGTGGCTATGACTTTGATTTTGGCGCGATCAAGAGCGGGCCGTTCGCCGGCCTGGACTACAGCCATTACCGCATCGACAAGTTCCACGAAAAGCAGAACCTGCGCACGGCCCTGGAATACGAAGAGCAGTCTTTCGACTCCCTGGAAGCCAGCCTCGGCTGGCGCGTGCGCGGCGCTGTTGCCCTGCCCTATGGCCTGAACCTGATGCCCTACGGCGACATCGCCTGGGTCAAGGAATTGGCCGACGGCCGCCTGGACGACCTGCAACTCACCGCACGCGCCGATGGCCAGGCCCGCACCGCCAGGCTGGGCTCAGTGGATAAGAGCTTCGCTCGCGCACAACTCGGCAGCCAACTGGCGATCACCCCACAGTTGGGCGTGTTTGCCGAGGTCAATGGCCGCCTCGGGCATGCTGAAGGCAGCCAGACCGGTTATTCGCTGGGTGTGCAATGGATGTTCTGATCAGGGTTTCTTGAACACGTAAAACAGGTTGGGCTCACTGACCATGTACAGCGTGCCGTCGTCATCCATGGCGATCCCTTCGGCCTGGGGCACGCGCTTGCTCAGCCCATGGCGCCCTTTAAGCAACGACAGACTGCTTAGAGGGCGACCATCAATATCGAGCTCCAAGACCAGGAACGACTCATCCGACAGCGCCAACAGATGGCCACTGCGCTCGTCGTATTGCAGGCTCGACAGGTCGCGCACAAACAGCCCGGCATCGCGCTTGGGGTTGTTGATCACATGTACCGAATAGGTTTTTTCCGGCTTGAAATGGGGAAACCCGTGCACCTCGTAGATCAGCATGGGGTCGCGTTCCTTGGCCACGAACAAGCGCTTGCCCACCGAGTCGTAGGCCAACCCTTCAAAGCCCTTGTTGCCGCCAACGTGCACGCCCAGGGTCATTTGCTCCGCATCGGCGGCGTCGAGGAACGTGGTGTCATCGTCCACATGCACTTTGATCAAGCGCTGCTGGCGCTCATCGCTGATGACGTAGATGTTGTCGCTGATAAATTCCACCGCTTCGGCATCGCCAAAGCCCACCAGCGGAATGCGCCGCAGGATCTTGCCCTCCAGCGACAACTCGACCAGTTCGGCGTTTTTATTGGTGACGGTAAACAGGCTTTTGCGCACGGGGTCGTAGGTCAGGGCCGAGACATCGTCGTCGAGCCCTTCGATCACCTGGCCTTCGAGGGTGACACGGTAGTCCGCCAGGCCAATGGCGCGCTCATCCGCAGGCTGGTACCACACCTGCCAGTTGAACCAGGCGCGTTCGAACAGACGGAACTGCTGTGCCACCAGCCCGGCAGCGACCAAGGCGAGCAACAGCAGGATAAAAACAGCAGGTTTGGGGCGGGCAAGTCGACGCATCGGGGCGGGCTCAGAGAAAAAACTGGCGAATAGATATCAAGGTCACCTGAATTTAAACTTAAACGCACCGGACTGCCTGGCGAATGCCGTTTATAAAGAAAACTCTGACGTAATTCGTCAGTTATTTCTGCTTTTCAAAGCGATAGAACAGGTTTGGCTCACTGACCATGTACAGATTGCCGCTCTCGTCCATGGTCACGCCTTCGGCACGGGGGATCGTGTCTTTCAGGCCATTGAAGCCGCCAAGCAAGGTCATGAAGCTGACTTGCTCGCCCGTTTCATCCAGTTCCAGCAGCAGGTGGGAATCGGCCGACAGCACCAGCAAATGCCCGGTACGTGGGTCGATGGACAGGGCCGACAGGTTGCGCACATCCAGTTCGGTGCTGGCCAGTTTTTGCTTGTCGCCGGTCAGCGTATTGCCATCGCTTTTCCAAGTGAACAAGGCCGGCGGACGCTCTTCGCCCAGCACCAGCTGCTGGTTGCGCTTGTCCCAGGTGACGGCTTCAAAGGCTTTGTTCTGATCTTTGGACGGGCCCAGGTCATGACTGGGGAAATCGGCCTTGTTCAGCGCCGTAGTACCGGCGTCGACCTTGACCACGGTCAGGCTGTGATCGCGTTCATCGACTACCGCCATCAAGCCGTTTTCCATCACCGCCACGCCTTCCGGGTTGTTCCAACCGTTGAGCGGCATTTTGCGCAACACATCGCCTTGCAGGCTCAGTTCGACCAAGAAGGGGTTCTTGCCCATCACTGAAAACAGGGTTTTGGTCTGCGGGTTATAGGACAGGTCTGATGCCTCGTCCTTCTCCATACCGGGCAGCAACTTGGCGTCGATCACCGCGTGATAGTCCGGCAGCCACACACTTTCCCGGCGTTCGGCCGAACTCTCGAAACGCTCCAGTACCCACAGCAGACCGCGATCGTCCCAGTGCATGGCCCAGGCGACGCCATACAAAATGGCACCGGCCAAGAACACCCAGGAATACCAGCGCATGGACAAGCGAGAGCGGAGCGAGGTTTTCGAAGTGGGCAGAGGCACGACCATTGAGCGCTTTTCCGGAAAGTCAGCTTTAGGGGATAGCACAGGATTCAAGGCCCCGCGCGCAAGAGCAGGGAATTATCCGGATGGCGTGTGAAAAAAATGCAAAACGCCGGATCCTGCAGATGTACACAAACAACTGTGGGAGCGGGCTTGCCCGCGATTAAGGGCGTTCAGTCAACTATTCAGTGACTGTCACACCGCCATCGCGGGCAAGCCCGCTCCCACAGTTTGATCGCAGTTTGGCAGTGATTTAGCGCACAACGCTTTCGAAGCGATTGACACCCGCCAGCTCCAACACCACTTCATCCCCCACATTCAACGGGCCAACGCCCGCCGGGGTGCCGGTCAGGATCACGTCGCCCGCTTGCAGGGAGAAGCAACCCGCCATGTACTGAATCATCGGCACAATCGGGTTGAGCATCTGCGCGCTGTTGCCGTCCTGGCGCACTTCACCGTTGATGCTCAGGCGAATGCCGATATCGGTCACGTCTGCAAAGGTACTGCTGACCACGAAGGGGGCAATCACCGCCGCGCCATCGAAAGACTTGGCGATTTCCCACGGCAGGCCCTTGGCTTTGAGCTCGGCCTGTTTGTCGCGCAGGGTCAGGTCCAGGGCCGGGGCGAAGCCCGAGATGGCGTCCAGCACTTCTTCCCGGCTCGGCTTGGCGGACAAAGGCTTGCCGATCAACACGGCGATTTCCGCTTCGTAGTGCACCGAACCGCGTTCGGTCGGAATGGCAAAGCCGCCTTCCAACGGCACCACGCAGCTGCCCGGCTTGATGAACAGCAGCGGCTCGGTAGGCACCGGGTTGTCCAGTTCCTTGGCGTGTTCGGCGTAGTTACGCCCGATGCACACCACTTTACCCACCGGGAAGTGGATGTTGGTGCCGTCGACATACTTGTGCTGGTAGCTCATGGAACGACTCCTTCAGGTGCGGTTAAACAGCGAAGATCTTGCCGGGGTTCATGATCCCGTTAGGGTCGAACACGGCTTTGACGGCCTTCATGTATTCGATTTCAACCGGTGAACGGCTGTAGGTCAGGTAATCGCGCTTGGTCATGCCCACGCCGTGCTCGGCGGAGATCGAGCCGTTGTACTTGGCGACGGTCTCGAATACCCACTTGTTCACGGTGGCGCACTTGGCAAAGAACTCGTCTTTGCTCAGGTTTTCCGGCTTGAGGATGTTCAGGTGCAGGTTGCCGTCACCGATATGGCCGAACCAGACGATTTCGAAGTCCGGGTAGTGTTCACCGACGATCGCGTCAATTTCGCTCAGGAACGCTGGCACTTTCGACACGGTCACCGAGATGTCGTTCTTGTACGGCGTCCAGTGGGAAATGGTTTCGGAGATGTACTCGCGCAGTTTCCACAGGTTGTGCAGTTGGGTTTCGCTCTGGCTCATCACGCCATCCAGCACCCAGCCCTGCTCCACGCAATGTTCGAAAGTTTCCAGAGCGTGGTTGGCGACTTCTTCGGTGGTGGCTTCAAATTCCAGCAACGCGTAGAACGGGCACTCGGTTTCGAACGGCGCCGGCACGTCGCCACGGCCAAGGACTTTGGCCAGGGCCTTGTCGGAAAAAAATTCGAAGGCGGTCAGGTCCAGCTTGCTCTGGAAGGCGTGCAGCACCGGCATGATCGAGTCGAAATCAGTCGTGCCGAGCACCATCGCCGTGAGGTTCTTTGGCGCACGGTCCAGGCGCATGGTGGCTTCGACCACAAAGCCCAGGGTGCCCTCAGCGCCGATAAACAGCTGGCGCATATCGTAGCCGGTGGCGTTCTTGATCAGGTCGCGGTTCAGCTCCAGCACATCGCCTTTGCCGGTGACGACCTTCATGCCGGCCACCCAGTTGCGGGTCATACCGTAGCGAATCACTTTGATTCCGCCGGCATTGGTGCCGATATTGCCGCCAATCTGACTGGAACCGGACGAGGCGAAGTCCACCGGATAATACAGGCCGTTTTCTTCAGCGACGTTCTGCAGTTGCTTGGTGACCACACCCGGCTGGCACACGGCGGTGCGGTCGGTGAGGTTCACGTCGAGGATCTGGTTCATATAGTCGAACGACACCACCACTTCGCCGTTGGCGGCAACGGCAGCAGCCGACAAGCCCGTGCGCCCGCCCGATGGCACCAGCGCCACCTTGTGCTCATTGGCCCAACGCACGATGGCCTGTACCTGCTCGGTGGTCTTGGGGAACACGATGGCGCTAGGTGCGGGAGCGAAGTGCTTGGTCCAATCCTTGCCGTAAGCCTCCAGGGAGTCGGCGTCGGTCAGCACTTTGCCGGGCTCAACCAGGGTCTTTAGCTCATCAATCAGGGCAGGATGGGTCATCGACAGAACTCTCGAACAATTCATGGTCATCCTGAGAACGCTTCACGTCGCAGGAATAGGTGTTTAGCGGGGTGCGTATGCTAGCATACCGCCCCCGCAGGACAGACCCAAAGGGCGTTTCTGCGGTGACGGCTTTCCTGCCGTCCGGGTCAGCTTGCGCTGCTCGACTCCCTGCCAATTTTCTCCGGGATACAGGTTTACGCAGATGAGCAAGACTTCTCTCGATAAGAGCAAGATCAAGTTCCTTCTTCTGGAAGGCGTCCACCCATCGGCTGTCGACGTTCTGAAAGCCGCCGGGTACACCAGCATTGAGTACATCACCAGTTCTCTGCCGGAAGCCCAGCTCAAGGAAAAGATCGCCGACGCGCACTTTATCGGCATTCGCTCCCGCACTCAGCTGACCGAAGATATCTTCGACCACGCCAAGAAACTCGTGGCTGTCGGCTGTTTCTGCATCGGCACCAACCAGGTCGACCTCAATGCAGCGCGCGAGCGCGGCATCGCGGTGTTCAATGCACCGTACTCCAACACCCGTTCCGTAGCGGAGCTGGTGCTGGCCGAGGCCATCCTGCTGCTGCGCGGTATCCCTGAGAAGAACGCTTCCTGCCACCGTGGCGGCTGGATCAAGAGCGCGGCCAACTCCTTCGAAATCCGCGGCAAGAAGCTGGGCATCGTCGGCTACGGCTCGATCGGCACGCAACTGTCGGTGTTGGCTGAAGGCCTGGGTATGCAGGTGTTCTTCTACGACACCCTGACCAAGCTGCCATTGGGCAACGCCACCCAAGTGGCCAGCCTGACCGAGCTGCTGGGCATGTCCGACATCGTCACCCTGCACGTTCCGGAAACGGCCGAGACCCAGTGGATGATCGGTGAGAAGGAAATCCGCGCGATCAAGAAAGGCGGGATTCTGATCAACGCCGCTCGCGGCACCGTGGTCGAGCTGGATGCCCTGGCCGACGCGATCAAGGACAAGCACCTGATCGGCGCTGCCATCGACGTGTTCCCGGTGGAGCCACGCTCCAACGATGACATCTTCGAAAGCCCGCTGCGTGGCCTGGACAACGTGATCCTGACCCCGCACATCGGCGGCTCCACCGCTGAAGCCCAAGCCAACATCGGCCTGGAAGTCTCGGAAAAACTGGTCAAGTACAGCGACAACGGTACCTCGGTATCGTCGGTCAACTTCCCGGAAGTGGCCCTGCCGGCTCACCCGGGCAAGCACCGCCTGCTGCACATCCACCAGAACATCCCTGGCGTGATGATGGAGATCAACAAGGTCTTCGCGGAAAACGGCATCAACATCTCCGGTCAGTTCCTGCAGACCAACGAGAAGGTCGGCTACGTGGTGATCGACGTCGACGCCGAGTACTCGGACCTGGCGCAAGAGAAGCTGCAGCACATCAACGGCACTATTCGTAGCCGCGTGTTGTTCTAAGGCTTCAAGCGCTGGATAAAAAATGGGAGACCCGCAGGGGTCTCCCATTTTTTTGCCCGAATAACGCTTATTTGACGTTAACGGTGATCACTTTCGAGGCGACTGTGGGTTCGAACTGGCGATGCACGTTGTCGCCGGCCACCAGTTGCAGGGTGTGCTTGCCTGGCGTCAGGGTCAGCTCGGTTTCGGTCTGCGCCTTGCCGAAGTGAATCGAGGTAGGCGTGGCCGGGATCGCCTCATTGGCGTTGAGCGACTCCACCTTCTGGTCTACCAACAGATGGTGGTGCCCGGCGTTAGGCACTTGCTTGTCGATCGGTTCCAGGTCCAGCTTCTTGACGCCGAATTTGACGGTGAAGGTTTTATCAACGGTGGCGCCATCTTTCGGCGAGACGATGAACACTTCGGCACCTTCAGGCGCAGGCGTACGAGGAAGGTCTGCGGCACTGGCCAACATCGAGGTACCCAGCAAAAGGCTGGCAATCGTTGCACGGGACAAAAGGGCTTTCATTCGCTTCTCCAGTTTTTCGGTGAAATCTGTAGGGTTATGACAACTTCGCGATAAATTGCGGTCCAAGGCACCCGACACCATAACAAAACGTTGCTGAACGGCGCCTCGCCTGTACGAATTCTTTAGGAGTGACCATGCGCTTTTCGCCTGGCCTGTTGCTGTTGCTTCCTCTTCTGAGCCCCTTGGCTCATGCCGAACTGATTGACGACGTAAACGATCGCGGTGAACTGCGCATAGTCCTGGAAGCCAATACCCCGCCGTACAATTTCAAAGAGGGCGACAAACTCGCAGGCTTTGAAGTGGAGCTGGGTGAACTGCTGGCCAAGGAAATGGAGGTGCGCTCCTCGTTTATCACCACCGATAACGCGGACCTGCTTTCCGGTGTGGAAACCGGCAAGTACGACGTGGCCATTAACCATATGGCTATGACTGCCGAGCTTGAGGATCGTTTCGATTTCAGTGAGCCTTATCACCAGAAGCCGGCATTGGCGATCCCGTTCCAGAAGGGCAACCCGGCGTTCAAGACCAGTTTGAACGGGGCGTTGAAGCGGGTTAAGGACGATGGCCGGTTGAAGGCGCTGGCGCAGAAATGGCTCAAGGTGCAATAAATGTGGGAGCTGGCAAGCCAGCTCCCACATTTGATCTGTTTAAGCTTCTTAAAGCTGCGTGAGGGCCGCCGCCGCCTCAGGCAACTGCAACTCACTGAACACCTGCACACCATGGCGCTTGAGCAGCGCCGCCGTGACGCCTTCGCCACTGACCTTCACCCCGCTGAAGGTGCCGTCATAGGTCAACAGATTGCCGCAGGATGGGCTGTTGGCCTTGAGAATGGCGATGCGGATGTGATGGCGTTGCACCAGCGCCAAGGCTTGGCGGGCACCGTCGAGAAAGGCGCTGGTGAAGTCTTCGCCCTCGGCCGTCAGCACCTGGGCGCGGCCTTCCCACACGTCGATGCCCTGCCCGCCTGGGATTTCGGCCGATGGCCGCGGTGTGGGCAAGCCGCCCGCCACTTCCGGGCAGATGGCAACCACGCGGCCTTCAGCTTGCCACGCTGCCAGTGGGTCGAATGGGCCGCTGGCCCCGCCGTCGTAGCGCACCTTGTGCCCGAGCAGGCAGCGGCTGACCAGAATCTTTTCCATGTTTAAAACGGCTCGTTGCCCCGCCGGCGAAACCAGCCCGTCAAGGACAGGCGTTCGCGCGTAGCGGGCAGGACTTCGTGAGGCACCTCGCCCGACAGGAATACCACCAGGCAGCCCCCGGTGGGCACCACGTCGTATTCGACACCGCCCTTGAGGTACATGCGCAGTTGGCCGCCATGCTCGGGCAGCCAGGCGTCGTTCAAGTAGATCACCGCCGAGACCATGCGCCGGTCATCGTCGCGAAAACGGTCTACATGCTTGAGGTAAAACGCGCCCGGCGGATACATCGCGAAGTGGCTTTCGAAATCTTCCAGGCCCAGGAACAGGCTGCGATTCATCGCCAGGCGCAGGCCGTCCATCACGCCCATGTAGGTATCGCAGATAGGCGCGTCCCCCTCCTCCAACCACTGGATATGGTCACCGCGAATGCCCTCGCGAATCTCCTGGGCCGGCCCACGACCTACTGCTGCGGGCGCCAGTTCACCTTGCGCCGCACGTTTACGGCACTCAGCCGCCAGCTCCAGGGTCAGAGCCTGGGGCAGGAAGCCATTTTGCTGCGACCAGCCTTTTTCGGCCAGGTCGTCGACGATGCGTTGCAGCAGCGGGTGATCGAGGGGTATTTGCATGGCGCGCATAGTATCCATACGCCTGAAAATCCGACAGCGCCGTTGAGCGTCTGAATACACTTTAGTCAGGTGACTGATAGGACTTCTCGACAAATCCTACGCCCGACACGGACAATAGTGGCCGACTGACAGGAGTCCTTATGCGTCGTTTGTTTTTTTCTGTGTTGATGTTCTGCGTTTTGCCCGCCTGGGCAGACGGCCATGACCAGTTGTACAAGGTCGCCGGCTGGGCCGAACAACGTGCGCACTTCAATGACGCCCTCAGTGCCGCCCAGCAGCGCTACCGCAATAGCCTGCCGCCGGTGGTGTACCAGGCGCTGGTGGACAACAGCAATAAACGCTTTGCCGCCCAGGCCATGGACCAGCGTGCCGAGGCGCAATTGCGCAAGCACTTGCCCGACCCGAAACCTGCCCTGGCGTTTTTCCAATCGCCCCTGGGCCGCAAGATCGTCGCCGCCGAGTTGCTGGCCACGCGCCGCGACCAACTGGCAAAAAACGCCCAGGGTCTGCCTAAACTTGAAGCCGATGCCACCCGCAGCCTGATCATCGGCCACTTGGCCCAGGCCCTGCCCGCCCGCGAGGCCGGCGCCGAGGTCAGCCTGGCGATTGCTGGCGTGGCGGCCGACAGCTTGAGCCAGATGATCCCAGGCCTGCTCGGCGGCGGTCAGGCGCAAGGAATGTTGAATGGCCAGCGTGAGCGGTTGATGCAGCAGATCGACAAGGATTTGAACAATACCCTGCTGTATGTCTATCGGGATTTGTCCGACCCGGAGCTGGAAGAGTTCGCCACCTTTGCCGAGTCGCCGGAGGGCAAGGCGTATTACCAGGCCGCCCTTGCAGCCATTCGCGCAGGGCTTGCCGTTGGTCAAAGCACCTCAAGCCTGACGCAGTAAACCCTGTCGGAGCTGGCTTGCCTGCGATTGCGATGTGTCAGTGACACCGCTATCGCAGGCAAGCCAGCTCCCACATTTGGACTGCGTTATTTCAGGTGATCCGTGAGGAAGTTAAAATATGCTTCGCGAATCTGCGGAATTTCATTGGCCAAGTGATGCCGCCCCTGCTTGAGCATCAACACCTCAGGCCGGTCGAACTTACCTCGCAACACCTGCAAATTGTGCTGCCAGTCCACCGTCATATCTTCCTCACCCTGCACGATCACCGGGCGCCGGGGGCTGCGTGGTGCGGCTTCGATGCGTTTGATCCAGCGCGCCAGCGACCCCACCCAGGCGGTCGGCAATTGGCGAGGCTGCAGCGGGTCGGCTTCCAGGAACGGCTTGAACGCAGGGTCGTTGGAGTTATCGCTGAAACGCCGGGCGATGCCTTTGACGAACGGGCGCAGCAGGTAATAGCTGACCTGCGACCAACCCCAGGCACGCGGCCGCACCAACGGCGACAGCAGGAAGGTCTTGCCCTGGGCCGGGCTTTGGGCGCCGTGGTTGAGCAGATGGTCCACCACGATGGCGCCGCCGGTGCTTTGCCCGAACAGGTGCCAGGGTTGCGGCAATTGCAACGCCTTGGCCTCGACGAACAAGGCCTGCACCACGCTCTGGTACACCGCAAAGTCATCGATGCTGGCGCGTGCGCCGCTGGACAAGCCATGGCCAGGCAGGTCGCAGGCGATCACCACGAAGTCCTGGTCCAACGCCCAATCCACCACATGGCGATACAGCCCCATGTGATCGTAGAAACCGTGGAACAGGAACATCGTCGCCACTGGCGCTGGCGGCCACCAGACCTGGGCCACCACCTCGAACCCATCCACCTGCAAGCGCCCCAGGCGGCTCACCGCCGGCACCTGACGTGCGGCCAGGTCGAGCCCGTAGAAACGCTGGTAAACCCTCGCCTCGGCTGACAGCGGCTGCGCATCCACCAGGGGGCGCAAGCTTTCGCGCAGATGATCAGGGTCAAAGGTGACGGGCATAAAGGCTTCCAGACTTGCGGTGAAGATGAATATCGAGCTGCGATATTCATCTGTCAGGACAAGCATGGCAAGCTACGCGACCTGCGAGGATACATCCAATGCGACCGCCCTACCGTAACGCCCTGTTCGCCAGCCTGATCCTGGTTATCTGCGCCGGGGTGCTGTGGGCGGCCTATGACTGGTTCCAGGGCCGCTACCTGCGCGCCTTCAGCGAACACACCGCGGTATTTTCCGGCGATGCGCTGCAACTGCCCGCCGCTCTCAGCGGCCCTGGCCCGACTCGCCTGGTGCACTTCTGGGACCCGGCGTGCCCGTGCAATGTCGGTAACCAGCAACACCTGGGCGAGTTGATCGAGCAGTACGCGCCCCAAGGGGTGGAGTTCTATGCCCTGCAAAAACCCGGCAGCCACGGCCAGTTGCCCGAGAACCTGCGCCATCTGAAAGTCCTCGATGCCCTGCCCGGCGCGGACCAGATCCCCGCCAGCCCGGCCGTGGGCATTTGGGACCGCACCGGCAAGCTGGCGTATTTCGGCCCCTACAGCGAAGGCCTGACGTGCAACGCCAGCAACAGTTTTATCGAGCCAATTCTCAAGGCCCTCGGAGCCGGACGCGAAGTGAATGCCACTCACACCCTCGCGGTAGGCTGCTATTGTTCGTGGCCTAAGGATCTGTAGTCCGTCCACTTTGGTAAGGAATGTTCATGAAGCGCGTCTTGCAGGTTTTTGCGGTGCTGATTGTGCTGGTCGCCCTGGGCGTCGGTTGGTACGTCTACAGCAAACAACCCACGCGCCAGGGCACGGTGATGCTGGCGCACCTGCAAGGCTCGGTCACGGTGCGCTACGACGACCGTGGCGTACCGCATATCCGCGCCGAAAACGAAGCCGACCTGTACCGCGCCCTGGGCTATGTGCATGCCCAGGACCGCCTGTTCCAGATGGAGATCATGCGGCGCCTGGCCCGTGGCGAACTGGCCGAGGTGCTGGGGCCCAAGCTGCTGGAGACCGACAAACTGTTTCGCAGCCTGCGCATTCGCGAGCGTGCCTTGAGCTATGTGGAGCACATGGACCCTGGCTCAGCCTCGTCCAAGGCCCTGCAAGCCTACCTGGACGGGATCAACCAGTATCAGGACAGCCACGCCAGCCCCATGGAATTCGATGTGCTGGGCATCGCCAAGCGCCCGTTTACCGCCGAAGACAGCATCAGCGTCGCCGGGTACATGGCCTACAGCTTTGCCGCAGCCTTTCGTACCGAGCCGGTACTGACCTACGTGCGCGACCGGCTGGGCAGCGCCTACTTGAACGTCTTCGATCTCGACTGGCAACCCAAGGGCGCCCTCAACTTGGCGGCCAGCGATTGGCAGACGCTTGGCGCCATCGCCGCCCTGAGCGAACAGGCCCTGGCCGACAACGGCCTGCCGCAGTTCGAAGGCAGCAATGCCTGGGCCGTCAGCGGCAGCCATACTCAAAGCGGCAAACCGTTGCTGGCGGGTGACCCACATATCCGTTTCTCGGTGCCTTCGGTCTGGTACGAGGCGCAGCTGTCGGCGCCAGGCTTCGAGTTGTACGGCTACCACAACGCGCTGGTACCGGTGGCGTTCCTGGGGCACAACCTGGACTTCGGCTGGAGCCTGACCATGTTCCAGAACGACGACCTCGACCTGATCGCCGAAAAGGTCAATCCGGACAACCCCAACCAGGTCTGGTACCACGACCAATGGGTGGACATGAGCAGCAGCGAGCAGCAGATCCAGGTCAAGGGCCAGGCGCCGGTAACCCTCACCCTGCGCCGTTCGCCCCACGGCCCGATCATCAACGACGTGCTCGGTGAGAACGCCGGCAGCACACCGATTGCCATGTGGTGGGCGTTCCTGGACAGTGAAAACCCGATCCTCGATGGCTTCTATCAGCTCAACCGTGCCGACACCCTGGCCAAGGCACGTGCCGCAGCCGCCAAGGTGTCGGCGCCAGGCCTGAACATCGTGTGGGCCAATGCCAAAGGCGATATCGGCTGGTGGGCGGCAGCGCAGTTGCCGATCCGCCCGGCCGGCGTCAACCCGGCGTTCATCCTCGACGGTAGCACTGCCCAGGCCGACAAGCTGGGTTTCTACCCCTTCAGTGCCAACCCCCAGGAAGAAAACCCGCCGCGCGGCTATGTGGTGTCCGCCAATGCCCAGCCGGCATCGCCCACCGGCATGCCGATCCCCGGTTATTACAACTTGGCTGACCGCGGCCAGCAGTTGAACGCGCAGTTGAGCGACACAAGCGTGAAGTGGGATGTGACCAACAGCCAGGCCCTGCAACTGGGCACCACCACCGCCTACGGCCCACGCCTGCTGGCACCGCTGTTGCCGGTGCTGCGCGAGGTGGTCAAGGACCCGGCGCAACTCAAACTGGTGGAGCAGCTTGCCAACTGGAAGGGTGACTACCCGCTGGACTCCACCAATGCCACGCTGTTCAACCAGTTGCTGTTCAACCTCAGCGACGCAACCTTTCACCCCAAACTCGGCGATGCCTTGTTCAAGACCCTGCTCGGCACCCGCGTGATCGACGCCGCATTGCCCCGCCTGGCCGCGTCGGCAGACTCGCCCTGGTGGAACGGCAATCGGGCCGACACCGTCAAGCTCGCCTGGGACAATAGCCTGGCCCACCTCAAGGCTACGTTCGGCGATGACCCGGCACAGTGGCAGTGGGGCAAGGCGCACACCCTGACCCACGGCCACCCGCTGGGCCTGCAAAAACCGCTGGATAAAATCTTCAACGTCGGCCCGTTCCCGGCACCGGGCAGCCACGAAGTGCCGAACAACCAGACCGCCCCGATTGGCCCGGCGCCGTGGCCTGTGACCTACGGCCCGTCGACACGGCGCCTGATCGACTTCGCCGACCCGGCCCACGCCCTCACCATCAACCCGGTGGGGCAAAGCGGTGTGCCCTTTGATACGCACTATGGCGACCAGGCGCAGAGCTATATCGAGGGCAGGTATGAGCAGGCGCACTTCAGTGAGGAGGAAGTGACGGCCAATACCCGCGGCACCTTGAAACTGCTACCCGCCCGATGATCGTTCCCACGCTCCGCGTGGGAATGCAGCCATGGACGCTCCGCGTCCGCCCTTAGAAGCGGGACGCAGAGTGTCCCAAGAGGCGTTACCACGCAGAGCGTGGGAATGATCATCGGGTGTGAGCCCGCATGCGCCCTGGCGCTTGGCCGTAGGTGTCCTTGAATTTCTTGCTGAACGCCGCCTGGGATTGATAACCCACCTGGGCGGCGATATCGATCAGGCTCAGGCGTGACTGGCGCAGCAGGTTGAACGCCATCTCCATGCGCAATTGGGTGAGCAACACCCAGGGCGATACACCTGCCACTTTGACGAACGCACGCATAAAAGTCGCACGGGACATGCTGGCCGCCGACGCCAGACCATCGATGGTCCATTCATGCCCAGGTTCGGCCAGCATGGCTTGCCAGGCCTTGCTCAAGCGCTTGTCAGCGAGCAAGGCGAAGGTTCCCGCCCCTGGCGCCTGGTCGCTCAGCCAACTGCGCAGGATCAAGGTGAACAGGGCTGACGACAGCGCATTGATAAACGAACGGGCACCCACTTGCTGCCCGTCCGCTTCACTGCGCAGCAACGCTATCAACGCCGCCAGTTGCCCATCGCCTTGCCACTGGCGGCTGGACACCACCAGGTAGTCCGGCAACGCATCGAACAACAGCGATTGGCGGTTGTAGTGAAAGCTGCCACACAGCATATCCACATCCGGCTGTTCACCGCCCAAACGGTGCACGGTCAGCGCACCCCCTTCGATAACGCGAGGCTGCATCGGGCGGATCCGCGCGCCCTGGCTGCGCAGCAAGTGGGTACCGCCACCGGGCATCAGCAGGATATCGCCCTCCTCCAACGTTACATATTGCCCGCCAGACAACTCGGCGCGGCAGGTGCCGCTAAGCACGATGTGATAAGGCGCCACGCCGAGGTTTTCCGGCGCATGGTCCAACGCCCAGTCCCCTTGGAACTGGCAACGCAAATCCAGGCTGCCGCGCAGGTTGGCCAGCGCGATAAGGGTGTCGATGGCATTCATTTGCGAGCATCGGTCAAAAAAATGAGCGGATTGAACAATAGCCGTAGCCTTCAACGCTACAGACTGGCTTCACACCCAACCTGTTCAGGAGTTACCGCAATGTTCAATAACTGGTCCGACTTGCTGCCTACCGTGAAGAAAGCCTTTGGCTCACTGGGCAAGAGCAACCCGAAGATGGTCAAAGCCTACATGGCGCTGGGGGAAGCTGCCGAGGAAAACAATGTACTCGACGCCAAGACCCGTGAACTGATTTCCATCGCGGTGGCGATCACCACCCGCTGCGACGGTTGTATCGGCGTGCATGCCGATGCCGCGATCAAGGCCGGGGCAACCCGCGAAGAAGTGGCGGCCACGCTGGCCACCGCGATCTCGCTGAATGCAGGCGCGGCCTACATCTACTCGTTGCGCGCCCTGGAAGCCTACGACACGCTCAAACCGGCGCCGCAAAGTTAAGCCTGAACTGTTGCGGCGTGACGCCCAGCCGGCGGTTGAACACACTGCGCATGTGCTGGGCGTCGCGAAAGCCGCATTGATAGGCCACGGTTTTAAGCGGTGCGTGGCTGCTTTCAAGCATCACGCGCGCCGCATCCACCCGCGCCCTCTCGACAAATTCCGCCGGCGTAATCCGCGCTTCACGGGCAAACACCCGGGAGAAATTGCGCGCACTCATATTGGCCGCCTTGGCCAGGTCGGCAATGGTCAAGTCTCCCGTCAGGTTGGCCAGCACGTACAGCTGCACCAGCGCCACCGCCGAGGTGGTTTCGGCATGGGGCGTGAGGAACGGGCTGAACTGCGATTGCCCGCCCGAGCGCTGGGTGAACACCACCAGGCGCTTGGCCACGCTCAGGGCCACTTCCGGGCCGTGATCCTGGGCCAGCAAGTACAACGACAGGTCGATACCTGCCGTGACCCCGGCGGAGGTGTAGAGCTTGCCGTCCTGCACATAGAGACGGTCGGCTTCGACCTGGGCCGAGGGACACAGGCGCGCCAGGCTGGCGGCATCGTTCCAATGGGTAGTGACGGTCTTGCCGTCCAGCAGACCTGCACGGGCCAGCATGAAGGCGCCATTGCAGATCGAGCCGAAGCGCTGCGCCTTCGCGGCGGCCGCGCGCAGCCAAGCGTCAAACTCGAAGCCGAAATCCTCGAAGGGTAACTGTGGGCCACCGGCGACCAGCAACAGGTCATAGGGTTGCCGGGCTTCGCTGTAGTGCTTGTGCGCCTGCAGTGACAAACCGTTGGAGGCCGCCATGGCGCCGTGGCCAAAGCCGAGTACTTCCAGCCGATAGTGATCCTCGGGCGCCAGGAAGCGGTTGGCCTCGCAGAACACATCCATCGGCCCGCTCACGTCCAGCGACTGGACACCGGGGAAGATCAGGATGGCGACGGTTTTGCCCATGGTCACAAACACCTTTTTCCAACTGGATAAACGCGCCCCCCTTGTGGGAGCTGGCTTGCCTGCGATGCAGACGACTCGGTACCTCAGGTACACCGAGGTGATGCTATCGCAGGCAAGCCAGCTCCCACAGGGGATCGCCTACATGCTTGGCACGATGTGGCGGCACATTGGCCGGGATCGCCTCCCTGTCGCAATAGCCGCTTCAGGGTCATGGGACCAGACTGAAGTCTTTCCAGAGGAGATCCACCATGAGCACCACCATAGCCGGTATCCAGATCCCTGACAGCGCCTTGGCCAGGGCCACCACCGAATACATCCGCGACGTCGAATCGGACCTGCTCTACCACCATTCGCGCCGGGTCTTCCTGTTCGGCGCCTTGAGCGGTGAGCGCAAGCAATTGGCCTACGACCCGGAGTTGCTCTACGTCGGCGCGATGTTCCATGACCTGGGCCTGGTGGAGGGCCACCGCAGTGACGACGAGCGCTTCGAAGTGGACGGCGCCAACGCCGCCGCCGCATTTCTCAAGCCCTATGGGTTGAGCGATGACGATATCGAACAAGTGTGGTTGTCCATCGCCCTGCACACCACGCCGGGCGTGCCGAAACACCTGCGCCCCACCGTAGCGCTGGTGACCGCTGGTGTGGAGATGGATGTGCTGGGCATGGACTACGCCGCGTTCAGCAGCGCGCAGCGCGAAGCGGTGGTGCATGCACATCCACGGGGTGAAGGGTTCAAGGAGTGCATCATCTGCGCGTTCGCAGACGGCTTGCGCCATCGCCCGCAGACCACGTTTGGCAATGTTAAGACCGACGTGCTGGTGGACCAGGAGCCGGGGTTCAAGCCGATGAATTTTGTGCAGGTGATCCGCACGTCGCCGTGGGCTGCATAGCTAAACCCCACTGTAGGAGCGAGCTTGCTCGCGAAAAACCTGAGAGCGCCGCTGGGTGTCAGGTACCCAGCGTCATCGTTAACGTTCTTCGCGAGCAAGCTCGCTCCTACAGTGGATCGCGTCGGCAGTCAGACCGGCGCTGGCGCCCGGCGCTTGTCCGGCTGCTGCCAGCCATCCGCTGCGGCTTCTTCAATCGCTTGCTGAATAGCCTTCTTGCGATGCTCTTCGGCCCGACGGCTGAAGAACCACACCAGGAAGGTCACCAGCGACACCGCCAACAGAATCAGGCTCGCCACGGCGTTGATCTCGGGTTTAACCCCCAGACGCACCGCCGAGAACACTTCCATCGGCAAGGTGGTGGAACCAGGGCCCGACACGAAGCTGGCCAGTACCAGGTCGTCCAGCGATAGCGCGAACGACATCATGCCGCCCGCTGCCAGCGATGGCGCGATCATTGGGATGGTGATCAGGAAGAACACCTTCCATGGCCGTGCGCCCAAGTCCATCGCCGCTTCTTCGATCGACAGGTCCAGCTCACGCAAGCGCGCCGACACCACCACCGCCACATACGCCGCACAGAAGGTGGTGTGGGCGATCCAGATGGTGACGATGCCACGTTCCTGGGGCCAGCCGATCATCTGTGCCATGGCCACGAACAGCAGCAACAACGACAGACCGGTGATCACTTCGGGCATCACCAACGGTGCCGTCACCAGGCCACCGAACAGCGTGCGGCCCTTGAACTGGCTGATGCGCGTCAGCACGAAGGCGGCCAGGGTACCCAACGCCACCGCCGCCACCGCCGTGTAGCAGGCGATTTCCAGGGAGCGGGCCACCGAGCCCATCAACTGGGTGTTGTCCAACAGGCCCACGTACCACTTGATCGACCAACCGCCCCACACTGTCACCAGCTTGGATTCGTTGAACGAGTAGATCACCAGGATCAACATCGGCAGGTAGATGAACAACAAGCCTGCGACCAGCATGAAGCTGGAGAAACGAAAGCGCTTCATATCTTGCCCTCCAGCTCTTTGGCTTGGCTGCGGTTGAACAGGATGATCGGCACGATCAGGATCGCCAGCATCACCACCGCCAGGGCAGACGCCACCGGCCAGTCACGGTTGTTGAAGAACTCTTGCCACAACACCTTACCGATCATCAGGGTTTCCGGGCCGCCGAGCAGTTCAGGAATCACGAACTCGCCCACCACCGGGATAAACACCAGCATGCAACCGGCGATGATGCCGTTCTTGGACAGCGGCACGGTGATTTTCCAGAAGCTGTTGAAGGTGCTCGACCCCAGGTCGGAGGCGGCTTCCAGCAGGCTCTGGTCGTGCTTCACCAGGTTGGCGTACAGGGGCAGGATCATGAACGGCAGGTACGAATAGACCACGCCGATGTACACCGCGATGTTGGTGTTGAGGATCTGCAGCGGCTCGTTGATCAAGCCCATGGACATCAGGAAGCCATTGAGCAGGCCGTTGTTGCTGAGGATGCCCATCCACGCATACACCCGGATCAGGATCGCGGTCCAGGTGGGCATCATGATCAGCAGCACCAGCACGGTCTGCATCTCTTTGCGCGCGGTGGCAATGGCGTAGGCCATCGGGTAGCCGATCAGCAGGCACAGCAGCGTGCTGAAAAACGCCATCTTCAGCGAGCCCAGGTAGGCGGCGATGTACAACTCGTCGCCCGCCAGCAAGCTGTAGTTGGCCAGGTTCAGCACCACCTCCAGCTTTTGCTCAACGTAGGTATAGATCTCGGTATAGGGCGGGATCGCCACATCGGCTTCGGCAAAGCTGATTTTCAGCACGATGAAAAACGGCAGTGCGAAAAACAGGAACAGCCAGAGGAAGGGAATCCCGATGACCACCTGCTTGCCATTGGGCACGATGCGATCCAAGCGCCGCTTGAATTTCTTCATGTTCATGAGCGAAGTACCACGCCGCTGTCGTCTTCCCACCACACGTACACCTGGTCACCCCAGGTTGGGCGCTGGCCACGGCGTTCGGCGTTGGCGACGAAAGACTGCACCAGCTTGCCGCTCGGCAGCTCCACGTAGAACACCGAGTGGCCTCCCAGGTAGGCGATGTCGTGCACCTTGCCGCTGGACCAGTTGTGTTCGCAGGTCGGCATTTCGGTGGTCACCAACAGCTTTTCCGGGCGAATGGCGTAGGTCACCGACTTGTCTTCCACCGAGGTGGCGATGCCGTAGCCTACGTAGATGTCGCGGTCCAGGTCCGGGCACTTGAGCACTGCGTGGCCTTCGGCGTCGTCCACCACCTGGGTGTCGAAAATGTTGACGTTGCCGATGAACTCGCACACCAGGCGGCTGGTGGGAGTTTCGTAGATATCGATGGGGCTGCCGATCTGGGCGATCCAGCCCAGGTGCATGATCGCGATGCGTTCGGCCATGGTCATGGCTTCTTCCTGGTCGTGGGTCACCATCACGCAGGTCACCCCAACGCGCTCGATGATCTCCACCAACTCAAGTTGCATCTGCGAGCGCAGCTTCTTGTCCAGTGCGCCCATCGGCTCATCGAGCAGCAGCAGCTTCGGGCGCTTGGCCAAGGAGCGGGCCAAGGCCACACGCTGGCGCTGGCCGCCGGACAATTGGTGCGGCTTGCGCTTGGCGTACTGGCTCATCTGCACCAGCTTGAGCATCTCGGCCACGCGTGCGTCGACTTCAGCCTTGGGGATCTTGTCCTGTTGCAAGCCGAAGGCGATGTTCTGCGCCACGGTCATGTGCGGGAACAAGGCGTAGGACTGGAACATCATGTTGATCGGCCGCTCGTAGGGCGGCATGTCGGTGATGTCCACACCGTCGAGGTAGATGCGACCTTCGGTTGGGCGCTCGAAACCTGCAAGCATGCGCAGCAAGGTGGATTTGCCCGAACCCGAACCGCCGAGCAAGGCGAAGATCTCGCCTTTCTTGATTTCCAGGGACACATCGTCCACGGCAATCGTCTCGTCGAACTTCTTCGTGACCCGGTCGATTTTGACCAGCACCTTTTTCGGTGTCTGGTCGCCCTCGAGGGCTTTCTTATAGGCGCCGGAGGCAACTGCCATTTACGAAACTCCCAAAAAAAACTGTGCAGCCGGCCCAATGCGGGCCAGCCTTGGATAGTTTTAGCCTTACTTGCCCGTCTTGACCTTGGTCCAGCTACGGGTCATTAAACGCTGCACTTTCGGGGGTAGCTCAAAGTTGACGAATGTCCGCTCGAGAACCGCCTGCGGTGGGTAAACCGCTTCGTCGGTGCGTATCGATTGCTCCATCAGTTTGTCCGCCCCTGGGTTAGGGTTGGCGTAACCGACTTGATCGCTGACCTGAGCGATCACCTCAGGCTGCAGCAAATAGTTGATGAAGGCGTGGGCTTCCTTGACGTTGCTGGCATCCTTGGGAATCGCCAGCACGTCGAACCACAGGTTGCCGCCTTCTTTGGGAATCGTGTAGGCGATGTTCACGCCTTTGCCCGCCTCCGCCGCACGGGCCTTGGCCTGGAACACATCGCCGGAGAAACCGGCCGCCACGCAGATGTTGCCGTTGGCCAGGTCCGAGATGTATTTGGAGGAATGGAAGTAGGTCACGTAGGGCCGCACTTTCAGCAGTTTTTCCTCGGCTTTCTTGTAGTCGGCCGGGTTGGTGCTGTTGGGGTCCAGGCCCATATAGTTGAGTACCGCCGGTAGCATTTCATCGGCCGAGTCCATGAACGACACGCCGCAAGTGGCCAACTTCTTCATGTTTTCCGGTTCGAACAACACTGCCCAGGAGTCGATCTTGTCGACACCCAGCACTTCCTTGACCTTGTCGACGTTGTAGCCAATGCCGTTGGTGCCCCACAGGTACGGCACCGCGTACTGGTTGCCCGGGTCGTTCTTTTCCAGGCGCTTGAGCAGCACCGGGTCGAGGTTGGCGTAGTTTGTCAGCAGTGACTTGTCGAGCTTCTGGAACGCTCCAGCCTTGATCTGCTTGCCCAGGAAATGGTTGGACGGAACCACGACGTCGTAGCCGGTACGCCCGGCGAGCAACTTGCCTTCCAGGGTTTCGTTGGAGTCAAACACGTCATACACAGGCTTGATACCGCTGGCCTTTTCGAAGTTGGCCAGGGTGTCGGGGCCGATGTAGTCCGACCAGTTATAAATATGCACCGTCGGTGCGGCCTGTACGCTGGCAGCCAGCGTGATACCTGCACCCACCAGCATGGCTTTGCGAAATAAAGAAATTGGCAAGTGGAGGTCCTCTTGAATAGTTGGGGGCCTTGAAGTTGTTGCCCGGCAACAAAACCGGCGCGCAACTTACCGTCGATAAACCGATCCGGCAAAACTTTCTGTCATTTATTTTCTGTACGGCTGCCACTGTTTGTAGGAGCGAGCTTGCTCGCGAAGAACTCACCGGCAACGCGGGCTATCAGAGGCCCCGCGTTATCGTTGACGATTTTAGCGAGCGAGCTCGCTCCTACAGGTTTGTGCGTTATTTACCGGACTTGATCTTGGTCCAGCTACGGGTCATTTCACGCTGAGTTGCCGCCGGCATGTCGGCAATGGCGTAGAGCTTGGATTGCACTTCGGCCGACGGATAAATACCCGGGTCGCTGGTGATGTCTTTATCGACCAGGGCAGTGGCTTTCTCGTTACCGTTCGGGAAACGCACACTGTTGGTGATCGCGGCCATGACGTCTGGCTTGAGCAGGTAGTTCATGAATGCGTAGGCAGCCTCGACGTTTTCGGCATCCTTGGGAATGGCGACCATGTCGAAGAAGCTGCCAGCACCTTCCTTGGGAATGTCATAGGCGATCTTGACCTTGCCGCCGGCTTCAGCCGCGCGGGTTTTGGCCTGTTCGATGTCACCCGAGTAGCCCACAGCCACGCAGATGTTGCCGTTGGCCAGGTCGGAGATGTACTTGGAGGAGTGGAAGTAGCCGATCGAAGGACGGATTTTCATGAACAGGTCTTCGGCCTGTTTCAGATCAGCCTTCTTCGTAGTGTCGGTCGGCAGGCCCAGGTAATGCAGCGCTACCGGCAGCATTTCGGTTGGCGAATCGAGGAAGCTCACGCCGCAGCTTTTCAGCTTGGCGATGTTTTCCGGCTTCATCAGTACGTCCCACGAGTCGATCTTGTCCACGCCCAGTGCGGCCTTGACCTTCTCCGGGTTGTAGCCGATGCCCATCGAGCCCCACATGTACGGGAAGGCGTGCTTGTTGTCCGGGTCGCTGACCGATACGGCCTTGAGCAGGGATTTGTTCAGGTTGTCGTAGTTGGACAGCTTGGACTTGTCCAGCTCCTGGTAGACACCGGCCTTGATCTGCTTGGCGAGGAAGCTGTTCGACGGCACGACGATGTCGTAGCCGGACTTGCCTGCCAGCAACTTGGCTTCCAGGGTTTCGTTGCTGTCAAAAACGTCGTACACCACTTTGATGCCCGACTCTTTTTCAAAGTTGGCGATGGTGTCCGGTGCAATGTAGTCGGACCAGTTGTAAACGTGCAGCACTTTATTGTCTGCCTGGGCCGCGCCCGCCATTGCACCCATCAGGGACAAGGCGAGGAGGGTCTTGCCAGCGTTCTTCAAACCTAATGCCTTCATTTGGTGATGCTCCAATTTTTTCTTTTTTGGGCCACAAGCGTTGTATGTTTTACGGCCCAACCGAAGGGCAACAAAACAGGGCGACAGTCTGGCAAGTTCAGGGGCCGGCTTTCAACCAAAGCCCCTGCATTTTTAACTGCCCAGTGCACCGCGCACTGAGCCTAGCACTTAGCCCTGCAAGGCAGCCAAAGTCAGGTCCAGGCAATGGCGGGCCTTGGTTACCAGCTCGTCGATTTCAGCCTTGCTGATGACCAGTGGCGGCGAAATGATCATGGTGTCGCCCACGGCGCGCATGATCAGGCCATTTTCAAAGCAGAAGGTTCGGCAGATCATGCCGGCGCCTTTGCCTTCGTGACGCTTGCGCGTCGCCTTATCCTGCACCAGCTCGATCGCACCGAGCATACCGACGCCGCGTACTTCACCCACCAGCGGATGATCGCCCAGTTCCCTCAGACGCTTTTGCAAATACGGTGCCGTTTCGTCGTGCACACGGTTAACGATTTTTTCATCGCGCAGGATGCGGATGTTTTCCAGCGCCACGGCCGCGGCCACCGGGTGGCCGGAGTAGGTAAAGCCGTGGTTGAAATCGCCCCCTTCGTTGAGCACCGCCACCACTTCGTCACGCACGATCAGGCCGCCCATGGGCACGTAGCCCGAGGTCAGGCCCTTGGCGATGGTCATCATGTGCGGCTTGAGGTCGTAGAAATCGCTACCGAACCACTCACCGGTACGGCCGAAGCCGCAGATTACTTCGTCGGCGACAAACAGGATGTCGTACTTGGCGAGGATTTCCTTGATGCGCGGCCAGTACGTGGCAGGCGGCACGATCACGCCACCGGCACCCTGGATCGGCTCGGCAATAAAGGCGCCGACGTTGTCCACGCCCAGCTCCAGGATTTTCTCTTCCAACTGGTTGGCGGCCCACACACCGAATTCCTCGGGGCTCATGTCGCCGCCTTCGCCAAACCAGTACGGCTGCGCGATGTGGGTAATGCCCGGGATCGGCAAGTCGCCCTGCTCGTGCATATAGGTCATGCCGCCCAGGCTGGCGCCGGCCACGGTAGAGCCGTGGTAGCCATTCTTGCGGGCAATGATGGTTTTCTTGTTGGGCTGGCCCTTGATCGCCCAGTAGTGGCGGACCATGCGCAACATGGTGTCGTTGCCTTCGGAGCCAGAGCCGGTGAAGAACACGTGGTTCATGCCAGCCGGCGCGACATCGGAAATGACCTTGGCCAACTCCAATACCGGCGGGTGTGCGGTCTGGAAGAACAGGTTGTAGTACGGCAGTTCTTTCATCTGCTTGGCGGCGGCATCGGCCAGTTCATCGCGACCGTAACCGATCGCCACGCACCACAGGCCGGCCATACCGTCGAGGATCTTGTTGCCTTCGCTGTCCCACAGGTAAACGCCGTGGGCTTTGGTGATGATCCTTGGGCCTTTCTCTTTCAATTGCTTGAAGTCGCTGAACGGCGCCAGGTGGTGATCATTGCTCAAGGCTTGCCATTCACGGGTTTGCGGGTTGTTGCTGGACATACCAATCTCCTAGACTTTTCAGTGAAGGCGCGCCGTTTGAAGGGCGCGCCCGGCGCATCAGACGGCGAAGAGCAGGAATTCCCGCTCCCACGAACTGATCACGCGCTTGAAGTTTTCATGCTCGGCCCGCTTGACCGCGACGTAGCCTGTGATGAATTTTTGCCCCAGATATTTCTCGATGGTCTTGCTGTTTTCCATGCGTTCCAGGGCGTCTTCGATGGTCAACGGCAGGCGCAGGTTGCGTCGCTCGTAACCGCGGCCCACCACCGGCGCGCTCGGGTTATGGCCTTCGACCATGCCGATGTAGCCGCACAACAGGCTGGCGGCAATCGCCAGGTACGGGTTGGCGTCGGCGCCAGGCAGGCGGTTTTCCACGCGGCGATTCTGCGGGCCGGCATCCGGTACGCGCAGGCCGACGGTGCGGTTTTCTTCGCCCCATTCCACGTTCACCGGCGCCGAGGTGTCGGGCAGGAAGCGGCGGAACGAGTTCACGTTGGGGGCGAATAAAGGCAGCAATTCAGGGATGAATTTCTGCAGGCCGCCAATATGGTTGAGGAACAGTTGGCTCATGGTCCCGTCTTCATTGGAGAAGACGTTCTTGCCGGTGGCAATGTCGATGATGCTCTGGTGCAGGTGCATCGCGCTGCCGGGCTCGCCGGTCATGGGCTTGGCCATGAAGGTGGCGGCCACGTCGTGCTTGAGCGCGGCTTCACGCATGGTGCGCTTGAACACCAGGATCTGGTCGGCCAGAGACAGGGCATCGCCGTGACGGAAGTTGATTTCCATCTGCGCGGTGCCGTCCTCGTGGATCAGGGTGTCGAGGTCCAGTTCCTGCAGTTCGCACCAGTCGTAGACGTCTTCGAACAGCGGGTCGAATTCGTTGGCTGCTTCTATAGAGAAGGACTGGCGACCGGTTTCCGGGCGGCCGGAGCGGCCAATCGGCGGTTGCAGCGGGAAGTCCGGGTCTTCGCAGCGCTTGGTCAGGTAGAACTCCATCTCCGGCGCCACGATGGGCTGCCAGCCGCGGTCGGAGTAGAGTTTGAGGACTTTCTTGAGCACGTTGCGCGGCGACAGCTCGATCGGGTTGCCTTGCTTGTCGTAGGTGTCGTGGATCACCTGGGCGGTCGGCTCGATGGCCCAGGGCACCAGGAATACCGCGTTCTGGTCGGGGCGGCAGATCATGTCGATGTCGGCCGGGTCGAGCAATTCGTAATAGATGTCGTCTTCGACATAGTCGCCGGTCACGGTCTGCAACAGAACACTCTCGGGCAGGCGCATGCCTTTTTCGGCAATGAACTTGTTGGTCGGCGAGATCTTGCCCCGGGTAATACCGGTGAGGTCGCCAATCATGCATTCGACTTCTGTGATCTTGTGGTCTTTCAACCAATCGGTGAGCTGGTCGAGGTTGTTACTCATAAATGCCTCTGGGCTGGGTTTCCTGGCATCCATTAAAGGCCAGGCGTTGGTTGACGCAGCATCCGCGTCGTTTTTTCATTCAGGGTAGGAGCTTACCTGCCATTTGCCCATGGGTTGCATTCCTCAGGCCAAAGTTGTGCGCAATTATGATCGGCACGGCGGATGAGGGTCGCTCAGTGGCGTCGGAGATGGCAAAAAGGAGATCGGCCGGGCCGTCAAGAATATTGGCCGGTGCCTGGGCATTCACACGGGGCGAACGAGCTGCGGACAAAGCCTGGCTGGAGCAGGCAGAGACGCCGATTGGCGGCAGGTGAAACATGAAGCACCCCGGTATTATTGCTGTTATGGGTTTGAATCGAGCTTAGCCTTGTTCATTTTTTTACACAACACCCCCGTAAAAAATCCTACACGGCCCGCTCAAGCCTGCAGGTCCCAAGCCCCTAAAACCCAAAAAACCGCCCCAAAACCCCGCAAAAAAGGCTTCATGGCGCTTTTTTAGGGCAAAAAATGCCTCGCTTGACTTCGGCAGGCCGTTCGGGTTGACTGAAACCAGAAAAGATCAATGATTGATATTTTTAACAACAAAGGTGTTGCATCATGTCGGTACCCCCGCGTGCCGTTCAGCTTAACGAAGCGAACGCGTTCCTTAAGGATCATCCTGAGGTTCTGTACGTAGACCTTCTAATTGCGGATATGAATGGTGTGGTGCGCGGTAAGCGCATCGAACGCACCAGCCTCCACAAGGTTTACGAGAAGGGCATTAACCTGCCTGCCTCTTTATTTGCCCTGGATATCAACGGCTCTACGGTGGAAAGCACCGGCCTGGGCCTGGACATCGGTGATGCTGACCGAATCTGTTATCCAATCCCCGACACCCTGTGCAATGAACCCTGGCAAAAGCGCCCCACCGCGCAACTGCTGATGACCATGCACGAACTTGAAGGTGAACCTTTCTTCGCCGATCCGCGCGAAGTGCTCCGCCAAGTTGTCACCAAGTTTGACGACCTCGGTCTGACCATCTGCGCCGCTTTCGAGCTTGAGTTCTACCTGATCGACCAGGAGAACGTGAACGGCCGCCCACAACCGCCCCGCTCGCCGATCTCCGGCAAACGCCCGCACTCGACACAGGTCTACCTGATCGACGACCTCGACGAATACGTCGACTGCCTCCAGGACATTCTGGAAGGTGCCAAGGAGCAAGGCATTCCGGCCGATGCCATCGTCAAGGAAAGTGCCCCGGCGCAGTTCGAAGTGAACCTGCACCACGTCGCCGACCCGATCAAGGCCTGCGACTACGCGGTACTGCTCAAGCGCCTGATCAAGAACATCGCCTACGACCATGAGATGGACACCACCTTCATGGCCAAGCCTTACCCAGGCCAGGCAGGCAACGGGCTGCACGTACACATTTCCATTCTGGACAAGGACGGCAAGAACATCTTTGCCAGCGAGGATCCCGAGCAGAACGCCGCATTGCGTCACGCGATCGGCGGTGTGCTGGAGACCCTACCCGCCCAAATGGCGTTCCTGTGCCCCAACGTCAACTCCTACCGTCGTTTCGGCGCACAGTTCTACGTGCCGAACTCGCCGTGCTGGGGCCTGGATAACCGCACCGTGGCGATTCGCGTACCCACCGGCTCGTCCGATGCCGTGCGTATCGAACACCGTGTGGCTGGCGCCGATGCCAACCCTTACCTGCTGATGGCCTCGGTATTGGCGGGCGTACACCACGGCCTGACCAACAAGATCGAGCCGAACGCTCCAGTGGAAGGCAACAGCTACGAGCAGAACGAGCAGAGCCTGCCGAACAACCTGCGCGATGCGCTGCGTGAGTTGGACGACAGCGAGGTGATGGCCAAGTACATCGATCCTAAATACATCGATATCTTCGTCGCCTGTAAGGAAAGTGAGTTGGAGGAGTTTGAACACTCCATCTCCGACCTTGAGTACAACTGGTACCTGCATACCGTGTAAGCGGTTGCTGCAATAAAAGAACGCCGCTGATTTTGGTCAGTGGCGTTTTTTTATGGGTTTCTACCGGTAGACCGAGTTGGCCTCTTCGCGAGCAAGCCCGCCCACAGGGGTCGGGTTTCAACTTTGGAATGCAGTTAAATGTGGGAGCGGGCTTGCTCGCGAAGGCGGCTTGGCAGACAACACAGATTCCTGCTCATACAATGCCTGCTGCCTTGTAGGAGACATCCATGACCACCCGCCCCGCCACTGTTCGCAAACCCCGCGCCCGCAGCCAGGCCCGGATCGACGCGATCCTCGACGCCGCCCGCACCTTGCTGGCCGCCGAAGGTGTGGCCAGCTTGTCGATCTACAGCGTGGCCGAACGGGCACAGATTCCACCGTCATCGGTGTACCACTTTTTCGCCAGTGTGCCGGCGTTGCTTGAGGCGTTGACCGCTGACGTTCACGCAGCCTTTCGCGCTGCCATCCAGGCGCCCATCGAGCATGAATCTCTCAAGCATTGGCGCGACCTGTCCTACATCGTTGAACAACGCATGCTCAGCATCTACAGCAACGATGCCGCGGCGCGCCAGTTGATCCTGGCCCAGCATGGGTTGACCGAAGTGACCCAGGCCGATCGCCAGCATGATCTGGAATTGGGCGACTTGATGCTGGCGGTGTTCAATCGCCACTTTGAAGTGCCCACGCTACCGAGCGATGTGGACGTGTTTGCCCTGGCATTGGAGTTGAGCGACCGCGTGTACGCGCGCTCGGTGCATCAGCATGGGCTGATTACGCCGCGCATGGCGGAGGAAGGGATGCGGGTGTTTGATGCGTATGTGGGGCTTTATTTGCCGGCCTATCTGCCCAAGCGCTGATCGTTCCCACGCTCTGCGTGGGAATACATCCCGTGACGCTCTGCGTCACCTTTGGCACAGCGGGACGCGGAGCGCCCCAGGCGGCATTCCCACGCAGAGCGTGGGAACGATCAGTGGGGTTATCACAACTTGGCAATCGACACCTCAGTGGATTTCACAAAGGCAATCACTTCACTGCCGATCACCAGCTCCAACTCCTTGACCGAACGGGTGGTGATTACCGAGGTGACAATGCCGGACGCGGTCTGCACGTCAATTTCCGACAGCACGTCGCCGACCACGATTTCCTTGATGGTGCCTTTGAACTGGTTACGCACGTTGATGGCTTTAATAGTCATGGTGTTTTTCCTGTGTGAGTTATTGAGCCCAACGCAATTGCGTCGGCAGCGGTGAAACAGGTTCGGGTTCCGGTGGGGAACCGGGTAGCGACAGCACGCGGTTGAGCACTTCGGCTTCCAGCGCGGCCAGGCGGTGTGAGCCACGGGCCCGTGGGCGTGGCAGATCGATGTTCAGGTCGAGGCCGATTTCGCCGTTTTCAATCAGAATTACGCGGTCGGCAATCGCCACGGCTTCGCTGACGTCGTGGGTCACCAGCAACACCGTGAAACCGTGCTTGCGCCACAGGTTTTCGATCAGTTGCTGCATCTCGATGCGGGTCAGGGCATCCAGTGCGCCCAGCGGCTCATCGAGCAGTAACAGGCGCGGCTGATGGATCAACGCCCGTGCGAGTGCCACGCGCTGTTTCTGGCCACCGGACAACGCCGCCGGCCATTCATTGGCGCGCTCGGCCAGGCCAACCGCTTCCAGCGCATCCAGCGCTTTGGGCCGCCAGTCGCCCTTGAGGCCCAGGCCGACGTTATCGATGATCTTCTTCCATGGCAGCAAGCGCGCTTCCTGGAACATCAACCGCGTATCTTCAATCGCTTCGTGCAGTGGCGCGGAGCCGGCCAGCAGCTCGCCGCCACTGGCTTTGTCCAGCCCCGCCAACAGGCGCAGCAAGGTACTTTTGCCGCAACCACTGCGACCGACCACGGCCACGAACTGCCCTGCGGGAATATGCAGGTCAATCTCTTTGAGCACTTCGCGGGTACCAAAGGCCTTGCGCAATTTGCGCACTGCCAGAGGGATGCCCTTCAACAGACGCGGAGGTTGTTGAGCCGTCATGCTGCGCCTCCTTTGACTTGGTACGCCGGGTGCCAGCGCAGCCACACACGTTCCAGCCCGCGGGCTGCCAGGTCTGCCAGTTTGCCGAGGATGGCGTACATGACGATGGCCAGCACCACCACGTCGGTTTGCAGGAATTCACGGGCATTCATCGCCAGGTAACCGATGCCGGAACTTGCCGAGATGGTTTCCGCCACGATCAACGTCAGCCACATGAAGCCCAGGGCAAAGCGCACCCCCACCAGGATCGACGGCAGCGCGCCCGGCAGGATCACTTGCCAGAACAGGCTGAAACCGGACAAGCCATAGCTGCGCGACATTTCCACCAGTGCCGGGTCGACATTGCGGATGCCGTGGTAAGTGTTCAGGTAGATCGGGAACAAGGTACCCAGGGCCACCAGGAAAATTTTCGCAGTCTCATCAATGCCGAACCACAGGATCACCAGCGGAATCAGCGCCAGGTGCGGCACGTTGCGAATCATCTGCACCGAGCTGTCGAGCAAGCGTTCGCCCCACTTCGACAAGCCGGTAATAAAGCCCAGGGCCAGACCGATGCTGCCACCGATCACAAAGCCCAGGCCGGCGCGCCAGCCGCTGATGGCCAGGTGCGTCCAGATTTCGCCGCTGACCACCAGGTTCACCCCGGCTTCGATCACCGCACTCGGCGCTGGCAGAATGCGCGTCGACAACCAACCCGCCGACACCGACAACTGCCACACCGCCAGCAATAAGATCGGCAGCACCCAGGGCGCCACGCGATGGCTGATTTTTTCTAAGTCCATAACGGCGCCTCAGCTCTGTGACGCAGCTTTGGGAAGGATGTCGTTGGCCACCATCTCGCCAAACGGACTGACGTAGCCGGCGCTTTTTGGCAGCTCGGGACGTTCGATATCCAGGTGCGGGAACAACAGCTCGGCGACCCGATACGACTCTTCCAGGTGTGGATAACCGGAGAAGATAAAGGTATCGATACCCAGGTCCGCGTACTCCTTGACCCGCGCCGCAACCGTTGGGCCATCGCCCACCAGCGCCGTCCCTGCGCCGCCACGTACCAGGCCGACGCCGGCCCACAGGTTGGGGCTGACTTCCAGGTTGTCACGGCTACCGCCGTGCAAGGCTGCCATGCGTTGCTGGCCCACCGAATCGAAGCGCGCCAAGGACGCCTGGGCCCGGGCGATGGTCTCGTCGTCCAGGTGGGAGATCAGTTTGTCGGCGGCTTTCCAGGCTTCGTCGTTGGTTTCGCGCACGATCACATGCAAGCGAATGCCAAAGCGCACCGTGCGTCCCAGTTTTGCAGCCTTGGCGCGTACCTGCGCGATCTTTTCCGCAACGGCTGCCGGCGGCTCACCCCAGGTCAGTACCATCTCGACCTGTTCGGCCGCAAGGTCCTGGGCGGCTTCGGAGGAACCCCCGAAATACAGCGGCGGGCGTGGTTGTTGAATCGGTGGGTAGAGCAATTTTGCGCCTTTGACGCTGATGTGCTCGCCGTCGTAGTCCACGGTCTCGCCTTCCAGCACACGGCGCCAGATGCGGGTGAATTCCACCGACGCCTGGTAGCGCTCTTCATGGCTCAAGAACAATCCGTCGCCAGCCAGTTCTTCCGGATCGCCACCGGTGACCAGGTTGAACAGCGCACGGCCACCAGACAGGCGATCCAGGGTCGCGGCCTGACGCGCGGCCACGGTCGGGGAGATGATCCCAGGGCGCAGGGCAACCAGGAATTTCAAGCGCTGGGTCACGGGGATCAGCGAGGCGGCCACCAACCACGAGTCTTCGCAAGAGCGACCCGTAGGGATCAACACCCCGCCGAAACCCAGGCGGTCAGCAGCCTGGGCCACTTGTTGCAAGTAACCGTGGTCGACAGCGCGGGCGCCTTCGGCGGTGCCAAGGTAATGACCGTCGCCGTGGGTGGGCAGGAACCAGAAAATATTGAGGCTCATGGAGTTGTCTCCTGAATGAAGTCGGATTACGGCGCTTTGGCAACCGCGGCGGGTGGCGTCCAGATCACGTCCTTGATGCTCAAGGGCTTGGGGATCAATTTGAGTTGGTAGAAGGTGTCTGCGATTTTCTGCTGGGCGGCGACCACTGCCGGGGTCAGGAACAGCGCGCCGTAGCCCTGGCGTTTCACCGATGTGAGGGTGATATCTGCCGGCAGGCCGAGCAGTGGGGCGACCTGCTCAGTCACTTCCTGCGGGTTGGCCTTGGACCATTCGCCTACCGCACGCACCTCTTCCACCAACGCCTTGATCACTTGCGGGTGCTGTTCGGCGTAGGGTTTGGTGGCCAGGTAAAACTGATGGTTGTCGGCAATCCCGGTGCCGTCTCGCAGGGTGCGCGCTTGCAGTTGCTTCTCGGCGGCGGCCTGGTACGGGTCCCAGATCACCCAGGCGTCCACGCTGCCACGCTCGAACGCAGCACGGGCATCGGCGGGGGGCAGGAACACGGTCTTTACGTCGGTGTAGTTGAGGCCGGCATCTTCCAGGGCACGCACTAGCAGGTAGTGCACGTTGGAGCCTTTGTTGAGCACGACCTTTTTACCCTTGAGCTCGGCCACCGATTTGATCGGCGAGTCCTTGGGCACCAGGATCGCTTCGCTGGTAGGCGCGGGTGGTTCGTAGGCGACGTAGAGCAGATCGGCGCCAGCCGCCTGGGCAAACACCGGTGGGGTTTCGCCAGTAACGCCGAAGTCGATGGAGCCGACGTTCAGGCCCTCGAGCAATTGCGGGCCACCGGGAAACTCGGTCCACTGCACCTGCACGCCTTGGTCGGCCAGGCGTTTTTCCAGGGTGCCCTTGGCCTTGAGCAGCACCAGGGTGCCGTACTTCTGATAACCGATCCGCAAGGTCTCGGCGGCTTGGGCTTGAACGATGGCGCCGAAGGACACAGCCGCAGCAAAGAGTGCGACCAGACCACGGCGCAAGATGACAGTGCGCATGGCGCTCTCTCCAACTGTGCGATTAGGGTTTTGGCTGCACCTGCTTGGCCGTTGTCGGCTGAGTAAGGTGAGTGTTTCCAGCTTTTCGGGGTGAGGCTCAGATGCTCCAGCGAGCACTCAACAAACGTTCATTCAATACGTCAGGGTCCAGCGGTTTTGGCCGGCGCGCCATGGCGCTGTAGAGCTGCTCCAGGGCTTCGTGCAGACGCTGTTCGAGTACCGGCACCAGTTGCGCCTGCACGCTGCCTTCGCCATAGGCGATCTGGCTGTCTTCGGCAAAAATACCGTGGAGCAATTCCTGGGCCTTGAGGGCCGACAGCACCGGCTTCAGGGCGTAGTCCACCGCCAGCATGTGGGCAATGCTGCCGCCGGTCGCCATCGGCAGCACCACCTTATGGGCCAACGCACGCTCCGGCAGCAGGTCCAGTACGGTCTTCAACGCCCCGGAAAACGACGCCTTGTACACCGGCGTGGCAATCACAAGGCCGTCGGCATTGGCGACTTGTTGCAGCAGGTCGATGACCTTGGGGCTGTCGAAGCGCGCATGCAGCAAGTCTTCAGCCGGGAAGTCCCGTACCTGGTAACTCACCACTTCCACGCCCTGCTGTTGCAGCCACTGACGGGTTTTATCCAGCAAGACCCCAGAGCGGGACCGCTGGCTGGGACTGCCTCCAAGTGTTACGACCAGCATGCAGGAGATTCCTTGAGCAAGTGTCGGCGGTTCGCTGTACGGCGATGGCGCCAAGATGGGATAGACCTTATCAGCAGATTTATATATCTATAAATCTTATTTATTCATTTGTTTATTCCATAAAAACATAAGCGATTGATCAATCCCCAGGCGAAAAAAAAGGCCGTGGAAACGGCCTGAAAACCCCTGCTGTGAGTCAGTGCTTTTTGGTAGGAGCGAGCTTGCTCGCGAAAAACTCACAGGCGCCGCGTTCATTCAGGAAGCACGCGTTATCGTTGACGTTTTTCGCGAGCAAGCTCGCTCCTACAGAGGGATGGTCCGTGATGCCTTAACGATTGGGTTGTGGGGTAAGACGCAGGTACGGCTTCACCGCGCGATAGCCCTTGGGAAAGCGTTTCTTGATCTCTTCCTCGTCCTTGAGTGACGGCACGATGACCACCTCATCCCCATCCTGCCAGTTGGCCGGTGTTGCCACCTTGTGGTTGTCGGTCAGCTGCAGCGAGTCGATCACCCGCAGGATTTCATGGAAATTACGCCCGGTGCTGGCCGGGTAGGTGATGGTCAGGCGGATCTTCTTGTTCGGGTCGATCACAAACAAGGAGCGCACGGTGAGGGTATCGCTGGCATTCGGGTGGATCAGGTCGTAGAGGTCCGAGACCTTGCGGTCGGCGTCGGCCAGGATCGGGAAGTTGACCACGGTGTTCTGGGTCTCGTTGATGTCTTCGATCCACTTGTGGTGCGAGTCCACCGGATCTACCGACAGGGCGATGGCCTTGACGCCACGCTTGGCGAATTCATCCTTGAGCTTGGCGGTAAAACCCAGCTCGGTGGTGCACACCGGCGTGAAGTCCGCAGGGTGGGAAAACAGCACACCCCAGCTGTCGCCCAGCCATTCGTGGAAGCGAATCTTGCCGGCGCTGGAATCCTGTTCGAAGTCGGGGGCGATATCGCCCAGTCTTAGGCTCATGGTGTGGCTCCTGATGAGTGCTTATGGAGCCCACTGTGCATGGATTTTTTGTGATTTAAAAAGAATAAATATCGATTTATCTAGACGATAAAAGAATATTAAAAATCAGTTCATTGGACTTGGGAACGGCCTGAGGCCAACATCGCCTTCAAGGTTCGAGAAGGCCTTGAGACGCTGCAAAAAAGAGGGATTCAGGAAGGGCTTGCGGGGGTTGAGCCCGACTTGAATAGCAAGACACCTTGCCCGGCATTGCGCCGGGCAAGGTTTTACAGTCTTACAACAGCGGGATCGAGTAGCTGACGATCAAGCGGTTTTCGTCCTGGTTACGCGCGTTGGCGATGTCGCTGCGCCACATAGCGTTTTTCCACGCCACGCCGACGTTTTTCAGCGGACCTTCCGGTACGACGTAGGCAACAGTGATGTCACGTTCCCACTCGGACTGGCCGGTGAACTCGGTACGGTTGCTGGCGACGGTGTCGATATGATCACCTTTCAGGTAAACCACACCGGCGGTCAGGCCAGGCACGCCGACTTTGGCGAAGTCGTAGGAGTAGCGAGCTTGCCAGGTGCGCTCGCCGGCACGGGCGAACTTCTGGATCTGCATGTCGGTGGTGATGTAAGCCGACGAGCCGTCACCCTGGTTCAGCCAAGGGAAGTCGCTGCTGCCGTTGCTGACCTGGTAACCGCCACCGAAGGTGTGACCGGCCACCGAGTACAGGAACAGGCCGCTGTACAGGTTGTTGTCGACTTTGCCACGGCCGGAGTTCACGCCGCTGTAGTTGCCCGTCGAGAAGTAAGCGGACTGGTTACCGTTGTTGCCATCGTCGGAGCTGTTGAAGTAGCGCAGGTCAGACTTCAACACGCCAGGGCCGATAGCCCAGTTGTGGGTCAGGCCCAGGAAGTGTTGCTTGTAGAAATCTTCCAGGTTGCCGTAGTAGTACTGGGCGGTCAGATCCTTGGTGATCTTGTAGTCGCCACCGGCGTAGTAGAACTTGTTGCTCGAACGCCAGTTCACACCGCGGCTGTTGGCGCCGGAAATGGACAGGCTTTCGTTGTTGCTGGAGTTACGGCCCTTGGCCTTTTCGATCTGGCCAGCAACCAGGGTCAGGTCCTTGATGTCGCTAGAGGTGATCTGGCCACCTTGGAAGGTTTGCGGCAGCATACGACCATCGTTGGTGACGATGACCGGCAGCTTGGGCTGCAAGGTACCCAACTTCAGTTCGGTTTGAGAGATCTTGGCCTTGGCAGTCAGGCCCAGGCTGGAGTAGTTATCAACGGCTTCGCCATTGGACTTGCTCGGGAAGATCGTGCCACCGTAGGAGCTGGCAGTCGCGCCGTTGGTGCCACCGCCGGAATCCAGGCGAACACCCAGCAGGCCGATAGCGTCCAGACCGAAGCCGACGGTGCCTTGGGTGTAACCGGAGATGAAACGCAGATCGAAGCCTTGGCCCCACTCTTCGTTGCGGCTCGGGTTGGCCGTGCCTTCGCGGTTATCGGTGTTGATGTAGAAGTTACGCAGGCCCAGTGTGGCCTTGCTGTCTTCGATGAAACCGGCAGCGCCTGCTTGCTGGGCGATTGCGCCCAACGTTACAGCCACAGCCAAGGTGGACTTCTTCATGTACCGCTCCTCTCATTTCTAATTTTTGTATTTCTTTGGTCTCGGGTCTGACGCCCTCGATCCACAGATGCGCGATTAGCGCCAGATAGTGACCACCAAGTCAATCGTAACCTTGTGTGTCTACTACCTTCGTCTAATCGCAGTTGATTTGGTCCCTGCAGGGTAATGAGTTTTTCATACACCCAAAAAGAATTATTTCATTCTTTTTCATACGATCCAGGAATAAGACTTTCCGTGAAGCTGGCCGGTCAGGATAGACGCGCCGCTCCATAAGCTAATTCCTAAAGGGTATTTACTGGTGCTTTTTTAGATCGATTAGTGTTGCCGTACGGTTGCATACGTCACTCACGATCAAAAAGGCGACGCCATCATGGCCAAACGCACATCCTCCCGTCAATTTGTTACAGTTTTTGTATCGCTATTACTTTCTTTTGGTGTCAACGCCACCGACCTGACGGTGGGCTACCAGACCGGCATCGATCCCAGCAAGGTTCCCCAGGCCGACGGCCTGTATGAAAAAGCCATCGGCGAAAAAATCGCCTGGCGCCGCTTCAACAGCGGGCCAGAGGTAGTCACGGCCATCGCTTCGGGTGATGTACAAATCGGCAACCTCGGCTCCAGCCCGCTCGCGGCGGCGGCCTCGCGCAACCTGCCGATTGTGGCGTTTATCGTATCGGCACAGATCAACGCTTCTGAAGCCCTGGTGGTGCGCAACGGCAGTGGCATCGACAACCCCCAGGACTTGATTGGTAAAACCATCGCCACGCCCTTCGTCTCCACCTCCCATTACAGCCTGCTCGGCGCGCTGAAACACTGGGGTCTGAACACCCAGCAAGTCAAAGTGGTGAACCTGCAACCGGCCGAAATCGCCGCCGCCTGGAAGCGTGGCGATATTGATGGGGCTTTTGTGTGGTCCCCGGCCTTGGGTGAAATCCGCAAGAGCGGCAAGACCCTGACAGACGCGGCGCAGGTGGGCCAATGGGGTGCACCCACATTTGAGGTGTGGGTGGCGCGCAAGGATTTTGCGCAAAAACATCCTGAGGTAGTGGCCAAGTTCGCCAAAGTTACCCTGGATGCCTTTGCCGACTATGCCGCCCACAAAGACAGCTGGACGGTGGATTCCGAGCCAGTGCAGAAAATCGCCAAATTGACAGGTTCAAATGCGGATGACATTCCGGAACTCTTGGCCGGTACGACGTTTCCGGATGCGCAGGCACAGCAAACCGCTGCGCTGCTCAAGGGCGGCACGGCGAAGGCGATTGAGGAGACGGCGAAGTTCTTGAAGGAACAGGGGAAGGTGGAGACAGTGCTGCCGGATTATTCGGCGTATGTGACCGACAAATTCATCACACAATAAATACAGTCTTCGGTGGGAGCTGGCTTGCCTGCGATACCAGCAACTCGGTCCTTCAGATAAACCGAGGCGCCACTATCGCAGGCAAGCCAGCTCCCACACAGAGCCGTACTCTTTTACAGGGCCTTTTCAAAGATCTTGGAGTTGCGCTGATAGTTGTACAGCGACGCTCGCGCCGACGGCAGGCGGTCCACGCTGCTGGGTACAAAGCCGCGTTCGCGGAACCAATGGGCCGTGCGCGTGGTGAGTACAAAGAGGGTTTTCAAGCCTTGGGCGCGTGCCCGGGTCTGGATGCGTTCGAGCAACACATCGCCTCGCGCGCCGTGGCGGTACTCCGGGTTCACTGCCAGGCACGCCAACTCCCCCGCATCCGAATCCGCGATCTGATACAGCGCCGCGCAGGCGATGATCATGCCTTCGCGCTCGACCACGCTGAACTGCTCGATCTCACGCTCCAGCACTTCCCGCGAACGGCGCACCAGAATGCCCTGCTCTTCCAGCGGGCTGATCAGGTCCAGCAAGCCGCCGACGTCTTCAATCGCCGCTTCGCGCACCAGTTCGAATTGTTCCTGGGCCACCAGCGTACCGCCACCATCGCGGGTGAACAGTTCGGTAAGCAAAGCGCCATCTTCGGCGTAGCTGACGATATGGCTGCGCCCTACTCCACCCCGGCAGGCTTCGGCAGCGGCATCGAGCAGTTCGGCTTGATAGTTGCTGCCCAGGCGTTGCAGGTGCGCGGGTACTTGTTGTGGGCGCAATTCACGCACCAGGCGGCCGTTCTCATCGATCAGACCGGGATCGGCGCCGAACAGCAGCAATTTGTCGGCGCCCAGGTCGATGGCGGCGCGGGTGGCGACGTCTTCGCAGGCCAGGTTGAAGATCTCGCCGGTGGGCGAATACCCCAGGGGCGAGAGCAGCACGATAGAGCGCTCATCCAACAGGCGGTTGATGCCCTTGCGGTCGACCCGGCGCACTTCGCCGGTGTGGTGGTAGTCCACGCCTTCAAGCACGCCGATTGGCCGTGCGGTGACCAGGTTGCCGCTGGCCACACGCAGGCGCGAGCCCTGCATCGGCGATGACGCCATGTCCATGGACAAGCGCGCCTCGATGGCAATGCGCAAATGACCCACCGCGTCGATCACACACTCCAGCGTCGCAGCATCGGTGATGCGCAAGCCTTCGTGGTAAGCCGGGGTAAGGCCGCGTGCTTCAAGGCGGGTTTCGATTTGCGGGCGCGAGCCATGCACCAGCACCAGGCGCACACCCAGGCTGTGAAGCAGCACCAGGTCGTGGACGATATTGCCGAAGTTGGGGTGGTCCACACCATCGCCGGGCAGCATGACCACAAAGGTGCAGTCGCGGTGGGCGTTGATGTAGGGCGAAGCGTGACGAAGCCAGTTGACGTATTCGGGCATAACACCTGGGCCTGTAATAAAAAGCAGCCAAATAAAGGATCAATCGTGAAAGCGCACAGCGGCTGATGGTTATCGTCGGAACAGGCTTGGCGACACGCTCACTCTCCTTATGTACGAATGGGCAAGGGTTAATTTATGCAGGTTTCAGGCAGTAGTGTTCGATCAGTTCCCGCAATAGACGCACTGTAGGCGTCAAGCGTGACATTTCAAGGTACTCGCCAGGCTGGTGGGCGCAGGCAATGTCGCCAGGGCCGAGCACCAGGGTTTCGCAACCAAGGCGCTGAAGATAAGGCGCTTCGGTGCCGAACGCTACTGCTTCGGCACGATGACCGGTCAAACGCTCCGCCACCCGCACCAACTCGGCGTCTTCGGGCTGCTCAAAGGGTGGCACTTCGGGGAACAACGGCGCGTAGTCGATCTTGACCTTATGCCGCTCGGCCAGGGGTTCGAGCTTCTGGCGGATCGCGGCGCGCAGCACCTCGGGGTCCATGCCCGGCAGGGGTCGCAGGTCGAACTCCAGGGAGCACTGGCCGCAGATGCGGTTGGGGTTGTCGCCGCCGTGAATGCAGCCGAAGTTCATCGTCGGCTGCGGCACGCTGAATTGCGCGTTGCGGTACTCGCGCTGCCAGGCCAAGCGCAGGCCGCGCAGTTCGCCGATGGCGTCATGCATGGCTTCCAGGGCGCTGTGGCCCAGGCTGGGGTCCGACGAGTGGCCACTGCGCCCGAGGATCTCGATGCGTTCCATCATCACGCCCTTGTGCAGGCGGATCGGCTTGAGCCCGGTCGGCTCGCCGATCACCGCTGCACGACCTAATGGGCGCCCCGCCTCGGCCAGCGCACGGGCACCGGACATAGAGCTTTCCTCATCACAGGTGGCAAGGATCAACAGCGGTTGCTTGAAGGGTTGGTCCAGCAGCGGCAACGCCGCGTCGATAACCAGTGCGAAGAACCCCTTCATGTCACAACTGCCCAGCCCTACCCAGCGGCCGTCGACTTCCGTCAGCTTGAGCGGGTCGGTGTTCCACAGCGCCGCGTCATACGGCACGGTATCGCTATGCCCCGCCAACACCAAGCCACCGGGGCCGCTGCCGAAACTGGCCAACAGGTTGAACTTGCCGGGGCTGACTTGTTGGATATCGATGGCAAAGCCCAGGTCGCCCAGCCAAGCGGCGAGCAGGTCAATCACCGGGCGGTTGCTCTGGTCGAGAGACGCCTGGGTGCAGCTCACCGACGGCGCGGCGATCAAGGCGGCGAACTGCTCTTTCATAGACGGTAAAGGCATGCGCGGTCTCCCAACTTCCCGGATGAACCTCACTATAGAGGCATCTGGGCAACACAATAAACCGTTGCGGCACGTTGCCGGGCTCAGTCCTGTACACTGCACGACCTTGGCAGCCACACTTTTCCCCGGCTGCGCTCCCGATCCTGGATTTTCCGGCCATGCAGAAAGAAACCGAAATCAAGCTACGCGTCAGCCGCGAAACACTCGCCGCGCTGCGTGAGCACCCGTTACTGAAAAAACGCAACAAAAGTGGCTGGGAACGCCGTGAGTTGATGAACCAGTACTTCGACACCCCCGAGCGTGACCTGGCCCAGGCCAAGGTTGCCCTGCGCCTGCGCAAGGACGGTGACGACATCATCCAGACCCTCAAGACCCGCGGCCAAAGCGTCGCCGGCTTGTCGGAACGCAACGAATACAACTGGGACCTGCCCAAAGCCAAGCTCGATGTGAAGAAACTCGATGGCGAGTGCTGGCCCGAGCAACTGGCCGAGCTGGACAAAAAGACTCTCAAGCCGATCTTCACCACCGACTTCGTGCGTGAACGCGCCGAAATCGCCTGGGGCCGTGGCAAGGCCAAGGTGGTGATCGAAGCCGCCCTGGACCTGGGCCATGTGGTGGTCGGCAAGCAGAAAGAAGAAATCTGCGAGCTGGAACTGGAACTGCGCGAAGGCGAACCGGCGGCCCTGCTGGAACTGGCCGCCGAGCTGGCCGCAACCCTGGCCCTGATGCCGTGCGACATCAGCAAGGCCGAACGCGGCTATCGCCTGTATGACGCCAGTAGCTATTCCCTGAGCCTGCCGGCGCCACAGATCCACGCCGAAATGCCATTGGACGACGCCTTCGCCGCGATCCTGTGGCACCTGCTGGGCAGCAGCCAGCGCCTGGCTGAGCAATACCGCTTCAATGGCCACTGGCGCCTGTTGCAGGACTGGGTCGAGAACCTCGGCGAGTTGCGCGCCCTGATCGGCAGCCTCGGCCAGGCCGCGCCACGCCAATCCACCAGCGAACTGCGCAGCGCCCTGGATGCGTTGCTGGAAGACTGGCGCCCGCTGGTCCAGGCCGGTGACGACGATGAAGACATTCGCAAAGCCGCGCCGGAACAGTTCATCGAAGAGCTGCAAGACGTGCGCTGGGGCCTGTTCTCACTCAACCTCTCGCGCTGGCTGCTGGCTCGCACCTGGACGGCCGAACGTAACGTGCGCGGCAACCGCCAGGGCGCTGCGCAAATTACCAACTGGCTGCCACGCCTGTTGGCCGACGACGCTGTCGCCCTGCAACTGCAGCGCTACCAGCAACAGCCGGAAGACCTGGCCGAGCAACTGCCGCGCATCGAACGCATCCAGGCCTGGCTGCACCATGCGCGCCATGTGGTGGACATTCCTGAGCTGGACCGTTTGTACGGCGAGCTGAACAAGCTGGCGCACCTGGCCAACCAGCCGATTACCGATGAATCGCTGGATGCGCGTATGCACCAGGCGATTGCGGTTTATCAGAATCGTGCCTGGAAGACCCTTCTGCGCCTGTAAGTCACTCTACCTGTAGGAGCGAGCTTGCTCGCGAAAAACCCGAGAGCGATGTGGGGAGCCAGGCTTCCCGCGTTATCGTTAACGATCTTCGCGAGCAAGCTCGCTCCTACAGTCAATGGCATGCCTGTCAGCGCAATACTGGCAGGCTGGTGGTGGACTTGATCTCCGACAGCGCCACAATCGAGTTGACCTCCTGAATCCCCGGCACCATCGACAACTTCTCGAAGAAAAACCGCTCGTACGCCTCGATATCCGAGGTGACGATACGCAGCAGAAAGTCCACCGCCCCCATCAGCACATAGCACTCCAACACTTCCGGAAACCCGCGAATCGCCTCGGTGAACTCGGTGAAATTGGAGCGACCGTGGGCGTTGAGTTTGACCTCGGCGAAAATCTGCGTGTTGAGCCCGATTTTCTTGCGGTCCAGCAGGGTGACCTGGCCGCGGATCACGCCCTCCTCCTTGAGCCGCTGAATACGCCGCCAGCATGGCGACTGCGACAGGCCGACCTGGTCGGCAATCTGTGCACTGGAGAGCGAGGCATCCTCTTGCAGCAAGGCCAGGATGCGGCGGTCGTAGGCGTCCAACTCATTGTGCATAAAAGTACCCATGAATAGGCTTATCTTGAATTGTTTTGGTCTATTTATCGCCAAATAGGCTTATTTTAGATAAGAAATCTCCCGAGGCGAATGTAAAAATTTCTCCAGTCGAAACTGGAGAGTCAGCATGCATGCCGTCGAAACCGCCTACCCCGCCACCCGCGTCGATGCGTGGGCCGTCAATAGCAGCCACTGCCAGGCGCACTATCGCATCGTCGCCGAGGCTGAACCGGACGTGCTGTGCCGGGTGCTGAACTACTTCGCGCTGCAATTGCTCACGCCCACCCAGGTCAGCATGAACCGGGAAGCCGACCTGCTGAGCATCGATATCGTGATGACCGGCCTGAGCTGGCACCGCGCCCAGGTGATCGGTGAAAAGATTCGAAACCTGATCAGCGTCTGCACCCTGGAACTGTGGTCGGCTGATTCCGAGCGGCCTCAAGCGCTGGCGGCGATGGCGCAGTAAAAACCGGCAATACAAGCGCCAGCAGGATCTTCAGCGGCTGGCTAGCCTGGGATTACCCCCACGCCCCAGGAAAACCTGCATGCCCGTCGCCACTCACGATCACCCCTTGGAACTGCAGCAATTATTGCCGGCGTTGGTCGAGCAAGGGCTGATCACGGCGCAGGCGGCGCAAAAGGTGGCGCCAGCGTCCGGCAGCCAGCATCCCTTGGAATGCATCGCAGCACAGGGCCCTTGCCTGGAGGCCTTGACCCAATGGCTGGCCCGGCAGGTAGGCCAACCTTACCTGCGCATCGACCCGTTGAAGATTGATGTGGCAGCCGTGGTGCCGTTGATGTCCCACGCCTTTGCCCAGCGCCACGGCATTCTTGCAGTCGCCGTCGATACCCACAGCGTGACGATCGCCAGTGCCCAACCCCATGTCACCACCTGGGAAGCCGGACTGTCCCAGGTGCTCAGACGCACGATCAAGCGCGTGGTTGCCAACCCCAGCGATATCCAGCGCGGTATCAACGAGTTTTATCGTTTAGCCAAGTCCGTCAGCGGTGCGGATGAAAAGATGACGACGCTTGGCAATCTCGACTTGCTCAGCCTCGGCGCCAGCGACAAGGAGCCGGATGCCAACGACGCGCATATCGTCAACATCGTCGACTGGCTGCTGCAGTACGCCTTTGGCCAACGAGCCAGCGATATCCATATCGAGCCCTGCCGCGACCAGGGCCGGGTGCGCTTTCGCATTGATGGGCTGCTGCATGACGTCTATCAATTTCCCCCGCAGGTCACCATGGCCGTGGTCAGCCGCCTGAAAAGCCTGGGGCGAATGAACGTGGCCGAAAAACGCAAACCCCAGGATGGCCGCGTCAAGACCCGGAACCCTGCGGGTGTCGAAGTGGAATTGCGGCTTTCGACCCTGCCCACGGCATTCGGCGAAAAACTGGTGATGCGAATTTTCGACCCACAGGTGCTGCTCAAGGATTTCGACCAGTTGGGTTTGTCCAGCGCCGACCAGCAACGCTGGCACGCCATGACGCGACGCAGCCACGGCATCATCCTCGTCACAGGCCCGACCGGCTCAGGCAAGACCAGCACCCTCTACACCACCCTCAGGCAACTGGCGACCCGCGAGGTCAACCTGTGCACGGTGGAAGACCCGATTGAAATGGTCGAGCCGGCCTTCAACCAGATGCAGGTCCAGCACAACATCGACCTCACGTTCGCCAGCGGCATCCGCGCCCTGCTGCGCCAGGACCCGGACATCATCATGATCGGCGAAATCCGCGACCAGGAAACCGCAGAGATGGCTATCCAGGCCGCGCTGACCGGGCACCTGGTTTTCTCGACCTTGCACACCAACGATGCACCCAGCGCCATCAGCCGCCTGCAGGAACTGGGCGTTGCTCACTATTTGATCAAAGCCACGCTCATAGGGGTGATGGCGCAGCGCCTGGTGCGGCTGCTGTGCAGCCATTGCAAGCGCCCGCTGGGCCAGGAGGACGCTGACGGCTGCGAAGCCGTCGGCTGTGCGCAATGCCGTGACAGCGGTTATCGAGGCAGGGCCGGGCTGTATGAAATCATGCTCATGGACCCGGCACTCCAAGCGCTGGTCACCCCGGGCGCGGACGTACAAGCGCTGCGCCGTGAGGCACTGGCGCAGGGCATGAGCAGCCTGCGCATGGCCGGCGTCGAGAAAGTGAAGGCCGGCCTGACCACGATGACGGAGGTATTGCGGGTCACGCCAGGGGATTCAGAAACAAATTCTTCGGGTTTGATCGAGTACTGAAACTGTTTAGTCAGTGATGGAACTGGATCGGGTTAACTACAATCAAAACGTACAGATAACCCACCGGAGTCACCCATCATGCGTCTCAAATATGCTGTCGCAACCCTCGCTGTGCTTTCCCTACCTGTCGGCTCAGCCATGGCCGATAGCTTCTGGCGTAATGTCATCTCGTCGGGCGCCACCACTGGCTCGACTTACCTGACCTTCAAGGACCACAAGCTGGTGGTCGCCGCCCAGGACGACGCGGGCAGCTTCGTCGCCAGCGACGGCGGCATTCGCGGCCCGTACCTGGAAGCGGCCATGCAGAAGGTCCGCGCCGACAACCCTGGCCTCCAAGCCACCGACATGGAACTGGCTAACGCCATCCTGGCGAAGAATGCTGTAACCGAGTAACAACTGCCCTCATAAAAAATGCCGCTTTCTCAAGCGGCATTTTTTTGCCTGCTGCATGACGAATCGTTCATGGATGACAGGCTATATTCAGTCTCAGCGTGCAACCATGCCCTACTGACTCGTCTATCTTTCATTGCCTACCTGAAACGGATGCCTTCTTCGTCATGAGCCAACAGCCCTTCCTGCCGTTTTCCAAACCGACCATTGATGAAGCCACCATTTCGGCGGTCGGCGATGTTCTGCGTTCCGGCTGGATCACCAGCGGACCAAAGGTGCAGGCATTCGAAGCACAGCTGTCGGACTATTTTGGCGGCCGTCCGGTGCGCACCTTCAACTCGGGCACCTGCACCATGGAGATCGCCTTGCGCATCGCCGGGATCGGGCCTGGGGATGAAGTCATCACCACCCCAATTTCCTGGGTTGCCACGGCTAACGTGATTCTCGAAGTCGGTGCCACTCCGGTCTTTGCCGACATCGACCCGGTGACGCGCAATATCGACCTGGCCCAGGTAGAAGCGGCCATTACTCCGCGCACCAAGGCGATCATCCCGGTCTACCTGGCCGGCTTGCCTGTGGATATGCCGATGCTCTACGCGCTGGCCAACAAGTACAACCTGCGTATTGTCGAAGATGCTGCCCAGGCCCTGGGGTCCAGCTGGGATGGAGAACGCATCGGCGCAACCGGCGACTTCGTGTCCTTCAGCTTCCAGGCGAACAAGAACATCACGTCGTCCGAAGGCGGCTGCCTGGTGTTGAACAATGCCGAGGAGGCCCGTCTGGCAGAGAAGTACCGACTGCAAGGCGTCACCCGCAGCGGCTTCGATGGCCTGGATGTGGATGTGCTGGGTGGCAAGTTCAACATGACCGACATTGCCGCCGCCATAGGCCTGGGGCAATTTGCGCACATCGAGAAGATCACCGCCCATCGTCAGAACCTGGCACGGCACTACTTCAAATGCTTTGGCAGCGATTTCGAAGCCCAATACGGCGCGCAACTGCCGCCGGCCGACTTCGAAAACAGCAACTGGCACCTGTTCCAACTGGTATTGCCGGAGCGCCAGGATGGCCTGCCAGCCCGCGCCACGTTCATGGAACAGATGCAGGCCTACGGCGTGGGTATCGGCTATCACTACCCGCCGATCCACCTGCTGAGCCTGTATCGGGCACAGGGTTTCAAGGAAGGCATGTTCCCGGTGGCGGAGCGTGTTGGGCGTTTGATCGTGTCGTTGCCGATGTTCACGGCGATGACAGAGGCGGATGTGGAGCGGGCTGTAGCGGCGGTTAAAGCCGTATTGAAAAGAGACTGATCACAACCAGCAGACACACCCCAATCAACTGTGGGAGCTGGCTTGCCTGCGACGCTGGCACCTCGGTGTATCGGTGATACCCGGGTGATCCAATCGCAGGCAAGCCAGCTCCCACATTGATTTGTGTCGTTGTAACTATGGCGTTTATTCGCCGATGGCGGCTTTGTAGCCGGCGGCATCCAGCAGCTTGTCCAGTTCGGCCTTGTCGCTTGGCTTGAGCTTGAAGATCCACGCGCCGTACGGGTCAGAGTTCAGCAGCTCAGGGCTGCCACTCAGCTCTTCGTTGACAGCAATCACTTCGCCGGCAATCGGCGAGTAGATGTCCGAAGCGGCCTTGACCGACTCCACCACCCCCGCCTGGTCTTCAGCGGCAAACACCTTGCCCACTTCGGTCAGTTCAACAAACACCACATCACCCAAAGCTTCCTGTGCATGGTCGGAGATCCCGACGGTCACGGTGCCGTCAGCTTCCAGACGGGCCCATTCGTGACTTTCGGCAAAACGCAGGTCGGCAGGGATATTGCTCATAGTCTGTGTCCTCAAGATGAAATGTCAGCGGCCTTTGGCCTGCCGGAATTGGTTAGATCAGGGTTTTGCCATGACGCACGAAGGTCGGCTTGACCACTCGAACCGGATACCACTTGCCGCGGATTTCCACTTCGGCCCGGTCGGCAGTCGCCGTCGGCACACGCGCCAGCGCAATGGATTTGCTTAGCGTAGGCGAGAAACTACCACTGGTGATCTCTCCTTCGCCAACATTGGCGATACGAACCACCTGATGAGCACGCAGCACGCCACGCTCTTCTAGGACGAGCCCCACCAGTTTGAACTGCACGCCGGCCGCTTTTTCTGCTTCCAGCGCAGCGCGGCCAATGAAGTTACGCTCGACCGGTTCCCAGGCGATGCTCCAGGCCATGTTGGCCGCCAGGGGCGAGACGGCCTGGTGAATATCCTGGCCATAGAGGTTCATGCCAGCCTCAAGGCGCAAGGTGTCGCGCGCACCGAGACCGATGGGGGAAATACCCGCGCCCACCAGATCGTTGAAAAAGCCCGGTGCCTGATCGGCCGGCAACACGATTTCGAGGCCGTCTTCGCCGGTATAGCCGGTGCGGGCGATAAACCAGTCGCCGTCGGCCCGGCCTTCGAACGGCTTGAGCTGATGGATCAGGGTGCCACGGGACTGGGTCACCAGTTCGGCGATTTTCTGCCGGGCGTGGGGGCCTTGGATGGCGAGCATGGCCAACTCTGACCGCTCATGCAGCTGCACTGAGTAGGTGCCCAGTTGCGCCTGCATCCAGGCCATGTCCTGATCGCGGGTGGCGGCGTTGACCACCAGGCGGTAACCGGTTTCGGTGCGGTAGACGATCATGTCGTCCACTACCCCGCCCTGCTCGTTGAGCATGGCGCTGTATAACGCACGGCCACAGCCATGCAGTCGGTCGACATCATTGGCCAGCAGGTACTGGAGCCATTCCTTGGCCTGGGGGCCGGTGACATCGATCACGGTCATATGAGATACATCGAAGACCCCGCAGTCACGTCGCACCTGGTGGTGCTCTTCAACTTGCGAGCCGTAATGCAAAGGCATATCCCAACCGCCAAAATCGACCATTTTCGCGCCGAGGGCGAGATGCAGGTCATACAGAGGCGTACGCTGTCCCATGGGTTTCTCCTTCCGGGCTTGGCGAAGGCGCGCAGAGCTGCCACTTGCGCCGAACACCTTGTACTACAAGGCCCGCAGCCACATACAGCAGGTCGATCCGAAAGACGGAGCGCACCGAATGCCGCGCATTGTAGCCTCAAGCCGTAGGACTGGCACCTAACCGATTTGCCGAGCCGAGCGACGAATCAGCCCGATGACCGGCAACAAGCCAACCAGCACAAGGGTCAGCGCCGGCAAAGACGCCCGCGCCCATTCGCCTTCACTGGTCATTTCAAAGATGCGGACCGCCAGGGTGTCCCAACCAAACGGGCGCATCAGCAAGGTGGCGGGCATTTCCTTGAGCACATCCACAAACACCAGCAGCGCTGCGCTCAACGTGCCCGGCAGCAATAACGGCAGATACACTTTGCAAAACAGTCGTGGGCCGCTCACGCCAAGGCTGCGTGCCGCTTCGGGCAGTGACGGACGGATTCGCGCCAGGCTGTTTTCCAGCGGCCCGTAGGCCACCGCCAGGAACCGCACCAGGTACGCCAGCACCAGTGCCGACAGGCTGCCCAGCAGCAAAGGCTTGCCCGCCCCGCCCAGCCATCCGGAGAGCGGCACCACCAACTCGCGGTCCAGGTAACTGAACGCCAGCATGATCGACACCGCCAGCACCGAGCCTGGCAAGGCATAGCCGACATTGGCCAGGCTGATACCGGAGCGAATCGCGCGAGTGGGCGCCAGACGGTTGGCAAAGGCCAGTATCAGCGCCACGCTGACCGTGATCAGCGCTGCGATACCGCCCAGGTAAAGGGTATGCACGATCAGCCCGGTGTAACGTTCATCTAGGTCGAAGCGGCCACGCTGCCAGAACCACGCCACCAGTTGCAGCATCGGAATCACGAACGCACAGGCGAAGACCAAGCTGCACCACGCGCTGGCCGCCACGGCTTTGAACCCGCGCAGGTGGTACAACGCCTTGCCCCGTGGGCGCTCATTGCTCGGTCGGCTGGCCCCGCGCGCACGTCGCTCGCCATACAGCACCAGCATCACTACCAGCAGCAGCAGGCTGGCCAGTTGCGCGGCACTGGACAGGCTGAAAAAGCCGTACCAGGTTTTATAGATTGCGGTGGTAAAGGTGTCGAAATTGAACACCGAGACCGCACCAAAATCCGCGAGCGTCTCCATCAGCGCCAAGGCCACACCGGCACCAATCGCTGGCCGCGCCATTGGCAATGCCACGCGCCAGAACGCTTGCCATGGCGATTGCCCCAGCACCCGCGCCGCTTCCATCAAGCCTTTGCCCTGGGCCAGGAACGCGCTGCGCGCCAGCAGGTAGACATAGGGATAGAACACCAGCACCAACACAATGACCACGCCGCTGGTAGAGCGTACCCGCGGCAAGCGCAACCCGGTGCCGAACCACTCGCGCAGCAGGGTTTGCACCGGACCGGCGAAATCCAGCAGGCCCACGAACACAAAGGCCAGCACATAGGCAGGGATTGCAAAGGGCAACATCAGTGCCCAATCGAGCCAGCGCCGCCCGGGGAACTCGCACAGGCTGGTCAGCCAGGCCAGGCTGACGCCCAGCAGCGTCACGCCCAGGCCGACACCGAGCACCAGGGTCAAGGTGTTGCCCAGCAAGCGGGGCATCTGAGTGTCCCAGAGGTGCGACCAGATCTGTGGGTCAATGCTTTGCCAGGACAGCAGCAGCACGCTCAGCGGCAACAGCACCAGGGCGGCGACGCTGAAAACCGGTAGGTACCAGCGACGTTGGGCGGGGTGGGCCAAGGAAAAGCTCTCAGAAAAATAAAGATGTTGTAGCGGCCACTAACCAATGTGGGAGCTGGCTTGCCTGCGATACAAGCACCTCGGTGTATCAGTGATACCGAAGTGATGCAATCGCGGGCAAGCCAGCTCCCACAGTTAAGCGGCGCAGCTTCAGTTCCAGCCAGCGCGATCCATCAGGCGAATCGCTTCGGCCTGGCGCTTGCCTGCCACTTCCACTGGCAAGGTATCGGCCACGAACTTGCCCCAGGTCGCCACTTCCGCCGATGGAGGTACCGCTGGGTTGGCCGGGAACTCCTGGTTGACGTCGGCGAAGATCTTCTGTGCCTCAGGCGTGGTCATCCACTCCACCAGCGCCTTGGCCGCTTCCGGGTGCGGTGCGTGCTGGGTCAGGCCGATGCCGGAGAGATTCACATGCACGCCGCGGTCGCCCTGGTTCGGCCAGAACAATTTCACCGCCAGCTCTGGCTTCTGCTTGTGCAGGCGACCGTAGTAATAGGTATTGACGATACCCACGTCGCACTGCCCGGCGTTGATCGCCTCCAGCACGGCGATGTCATCGGAGAACACGTCGGTGGAGAGGTTATTCACCCAACCCTTGATGATTTCTTCGGTCTTGGCCGCGCCATGGGTCTCGATCAACGTGGCGGTCAGCGACTGGTTATAGACTTTTTTCGCCGTGCGCAGGCACAGGCGGCCTTCCCACTGCTTGTCGGCCAGGGCTTCGTAGGTGGTCAGGTCGCCCGGCTTTACCCGGTCGGTGGAATAGGCGATCGTTCGCGCACGCAGGCTCAAACCGGTCCAGGCGTGGGCCGATGAGCGATATTGCAGAGGAATATTTTTGTCGATGACAGGAGAGGTGAACGGTTGCAGGATGCCCATCTGCTCGGCCTGCCAGAGGTTGCCGGCGTCAACGGTGAGCAGCAGGTCGGCGGTGGCGTTCTCGCCCTCGGCCTTGATGCGCTGCATCAACGGGGCTTCCTTGTCGGTGATGAACTTGACCTGTACGCCGGTCTTTTTGGTGTAGGCGTCGAACACGGGCTTGATCAGTTCGTCGATACGCGAGGAGTAGACCACGACTTCGTCGGCCGCCTGCACGGTGGTGCTGCCGATCAGGGTGAGTGCCAGGGCAGTCAGGAGGCGCTTGGGTGCCAACATGGGTGCGGTCTCTCATTTGCAAATGGAGGGCAAATGATAAGGACTCACATTTGGTAACGCTTGGTGGAGGCGTTACCAGATGTTGCACAGCCAGAATATGCGCCGGAGCTGACGGCCTCATCGCGGGCAAGCCCGGCTCCCACAGAGGGTTGTATTGTCAGTTCAGGGTTTGGCGAGTTCGGGAAGATCGCCAGTCAATCCCAGCGCCTGGCGCACAAACACTGCCTTGGCTTCGGGCATCTGGTCGACGATTTTCAAACCCGCGTTGCGCAACCAGCGCAGCGGCAGTTGATCGGCCTGGAACAAGCGCTCAAAGCCTTCCATCGCCGCCATCAGCGCCAGGTTATGGGGCATGCGGCGCCGCTCGTAACGGCTCAGCACTTTCACATCGGCCAGGCGCTCGCCGCGCTCGGTCGCCGCCAACAGCACTTCGGCCAGCACGGCTGCATCGAGGAACCCCAGGTTGACGCCCTGCCCCGCCAACGGGTGAATGACGTGGGCGGCGTCGCCGATCAACGCCAGGCCTTCGGCCACATAACGTTTGGCATGGCGCTGGCGCAACGGTACGCACACACGCGGGTCGGCACTGACCACAGTGCCCAAGCGCCCCTCGAAGGCACGCTCCAGTTCCCGACAGAAGCGTTCATCATCCAGCGCCATCAAGCGCTCGGACTCCGCGGGCGTGGTCGACCAGACAATCGAGCACCAGTCTTCCTGCCCATCGCGCACCAGCGGCAGGAACGCCAACGGGCCGGTGTCGGTGAAACGTTGCCACGCGGTGCGCTGGTGCGGCTGACTGCTGCGCACGCTGGTGACGATGGCGTTGTGCAGGTAATCCCATTCGCGGGTAGGTGTACCGGTCAGGCGGCGTACGGCGGAGTTGGCACCGTCGGCGGCCACCACCAGCGGCGCGCGCAGCTTGCGGCCGTCGGCCAGGGTCAACAACCAGTCATCGCCGGATCGGCGCATCTGTTCCAGGCGCGCATTGGCCAGCAGGCCGAGGTCGCAGTCATGCAGGCGATCGAGCAAGGCATCCTGCACCACGCGGTTCTCGACGATATGCCCAAGCACCTCCGCATGCACACTGGCCGCCGAGAAGTGGATCTGCCCAGTGCCGCTGCCGTCCCATACCTGCATTTCGCCATAGGGGCTGGCACGCCGCTCTACGATACCGTCCCACACGCCCAGGCGCTCAAGAATGCGCTGGCTGGCCGCCGACAGCGCGCTCACCCGCGGTTCAAACCCCGCAGCCGGTTCAAACGGCTTGACGCTCAACGGGCTGCCGTCGAGCAGCAGCACCTGCAGGCCACTGCCCTGCAACGCCAGCGCCAGGGCGCTTCCGACCATTCCCGCCCCGACAATCAGCACATCTGCGCGCATTTCCATATTCAAGCCTGTCTCGCTGGCGGCTTGCGCCGCACATAAAGGATTTTGTCGACCCGCGCCACCAGGGTGCCGGAGCCGTCATGAATCTCGACCTTGAGGTGGGGCAGATATTTCTCGCCACCTGCGGTCTGGAGCCGGATTTCATCGAGCAAAGCGTCGTCGATGGCGAACTCGGCATACACCGGGCCTTTGCCCGGCGAGATGAAGTCGATACTCGCGGCCTTGTCCCACACGATGTAGTCGCGGCCCAGGTTTTCCATCAACAGCAACATGTAGAACGGATCGACCATCGAATACAGGCTGCCGCCAAATTGCGTACCGACGTAATTGCGGTTGTACCAACCCAGGCCCATGCGCACCTTGGCATGCCGGAAGTCGGCACTCAGTGCCTGCACCCGCACCCCGGCGCCGAGGTACGGCGGGTACAGGGTGAGGAACCAGCGCAACAGCCGCGCCTTGCCCACGCGTTGGGTTAGCCACTTACGCATCGGAACGCGTACCCAGGCCCATGGCCTGGCGGGCGAACCAGCGTTTGGCCGGTGGCAACAGGTCGAGGCCGAGCAAGCCCATATTGCGGCCCAGCGCCACTAACGGTTGGGCACTGCCAAACAGGCGCGTGACCTGGTCGGAGAAGCCTACGGTGAGTTGCTGGTCCAGGCGCTGGCGCTCGCGATAGCTTTGCAAAGTCGCCAGGTCACCCGGCACAGCAGGCCCGGCTAACAGGGCTTCGGCCAAGGCATTGGCATCGCGCAGGGACAGGTTGAACCCCTGCCCGGCAATCGGGTGCAGGCTGTGGGCGGCATTACCGAGAACCGCCAGGTGCGAGCGCACTTGCTCTTCGGCTTCCACCAGGGTCAACGGGTACAGGTGGCGGGCACCCACTTGCTTGAGGGTGCCCAGGCGATACCCGAACACACCCTGCAGTTCGCTCAGGAAGCTACGCTCGTCGAGGCTGGCCAAGCGCTGGGCGTCCATGCCGATGCGGGTCCAGACCAGCGCGCAACGGTTGTCCGGCAGCGGCAGCAAGGCCATGGGGCCTTCATCGGTAAAGCGCTCGAACGCCTCGCCATTGTGCGCTTCGCTCGGGGTGATGTTGGCGATCAGCGCGCTCTGGTTGTAGGGCCGGGTTTTCACGCCAATGCCCAGTTGCTCTCGCAGGCCGGAACGGCCGCCATCGGCCAGTACCGCAAGGTCGCATTCCAGCACGGTTTCATCGTTGAGGGTCAGGCGATAGCCATCGGGCAGCGGCTCCATGCGCGTGACTTCCGCCGGGCAACGCCAGCTCACCACGTCCTTGTCCAAGCCTTGCCACAGGCATTGGCCGAGCCAGGCGTTTTCCACCACATAACCCAGGGCTGGCACGCCCTCCTCCATCGCGGACAAACGCGCGGTGGAGAAGCGCCCACGGTCCGATACATGGATCTGCTTGATCGGCTCCGCACGTCGGGAAATGGCATGCCACAGGCCCAGCCGCTGGTAAATCTGGCGCGCGCCAAACGACAGCGCGGAAGAGCGCGCATCGTAGCTCGGTTGGTAACTGTCGCCCGGTGCAAAGGGCTCGATCAGCACGATCTTCCAACCCCGCGCCTTGGCCCCCGCTTGCAACGCCAGGGCCAGGCTGGCGCCCACCAGGCCACCGCCGATAATCGCCAGGTTGACCCGGCTCATCGGGCAGCCGCCATCAACGCCTCGATCTCGGCAACGGTCTTGGGCACGCCGCCAGTCAGGATTTCACAGCCTTGCTTGGTCACTACCACGTCGTCCTCGATGCGCACGCCAATGCCACGCCATTTTTTTGCCACGTTCTGGTTGTCCGGGGAAATATAGATGCCCGGCTCCACGGTCAAGGCCATGCCCACTTCCAGCACGCGCCATTCACCGCCCACTTTGTACTCGCCCACATCATGCACATCCATGCCCAGCCAGTGGCCGGCACGGTGCATGTAGAAGGCGCGGTAGGCTTCGCTGGCGATCAACTCGTCAACGTCACCTTGCAACAACCCCAGCTTCACCAGGCCGGCGGTGATGACCTGCACGGTCGCCTCATGGGCCTGGTTCCAATGTTTGTTCGGCGCGATCTGCTTGAAGGCGGCTTCCTGGGAGGCCAGCACAATCTCGTAGATCGCCTTCTGCTCCGGCGAAAACTTGCCGTTGACCGGCCAGGTACGGGTGATGTCGCTGGCGTAGCAATCGATCTCACACCCGGCGTCGATCAGCACCAGGTCGCCGTCCTTGAGCACCGCGTCATTCTGCTGGTAATGCAGGATGCAGCTGTTGCGCCCGGCGGCGACGATGGAGCCATAGGCCGGCATCTTCGCGCCGCCTTTGCGAAACTCGTAATCCAGCTCGGCTTCCAGGCTGAACTCATGCAGGCCGGCACGGCTGGCCTGCATCGCCCGCACATGGGCCGCACAGGAAATTCGCGCTGCCTCGCGCATCACCTTCACTTCTGCCGCCGATTTATACAGGCGCATATCGTGGAGCAAATGATCCAGGGCAACGAATTCGTTCGGCGGCTGGGCGCCCAGGTGTGCTTTTGAACGGATCACGTTGATCCACTCCATCACGTGCCGGTCGAACTCGGCATTGCTGCCCATGGCCGAGTACACACGGTCGCGACCTTCGATCAGGCCGGGCAGGATGTCGTCGATATCGGTAATGGGGAAGGCGTCATCCGCGCCAAAGTCGCGAATCGCGCCCTCGGTGCCCGCACGCAGGCCGTCCCACAATTCGCGCTCGGCATTGCGCTCGCGGCAGAACAGCACGTACTCGCCGTGTTGGCGACCGGGCATCAGCACGATCACCGCTTCGGGCTCGGGGAAACCGCTCAGATACTGGAAATCGCTGTCCTGGCGGTAAACATGCTCGACATCGCGGTTGCGGATGGCCACGGCGGCGGCCGGCAGGATCGCGATGCTGTTGGGTTCCATCTGCGCCATGAGCGCCTTGCGGCGACGGGTGTATTCCGCTTTGGGGATATGAATCATGGGCAGATGGGCTTCCTTTCTTTAGTGCAACGACGGCTTGGCAGCGACCGGCTCAGCGGACTTCTTGGTCTCGGTGAACAGCAGCAACGGCGCGACGCGCAGGTATTCCATGACTTCCATGTAGTCGCCTTCGCCATCTTCGGACTCTTCCAGGGCATCTTGCACCTGTGAGATCGCCGCCAGGTCCTGCAGCACTTCCTTGGCGTCGGTGCTCAGCTCCAGGCCGCCGGCATTCACGCCGAAACCGTGGAGGAAACCCTGGCACCATTGGCCCAGGGCAGCAGCGCGCTCGGTAAGCGGCGCGTCATCGGTCGGCAGCAGCAGGACCACGGTGACGTCGTCACCGGTCAACTCGCCCTTGACCATCTCTTGCAGGCCGATCAACGCATTGCGCACGTTCTCGGTGGGTTCGGTTTCCAGCAACTCGGCCACATCGGCCAGCCAGTTGTCGGCATCAAAGCCCACACCGGTGCAACTGCGGCCCAACAGCACGCCGTGCAGTTCGGCAGGCGAGCAAGGGTGGCCGCTGGTGCTCAGCAGTTTGGAAAAAGCATCGTACGGGGAATTCTGAATGGGCATGGTGAGCTAGGCGCCAGACGGCGCAATGTCTAGAATGGAGCGCTGTATCCTAGCACCGGCAGACGTACCAAGACTATCGAGGGCGTCAGATCGTTTATCCTGCAGTTGCCATTCATCAGACAAATCCAGTGGAACCCAATGGAAGACACCGACCTGCAAGCGCTGATGGCCAGACTCGAACTGCTAATTGATCGGGTCGAGCAACTTAAGAGTCAAAACGGACTCCTATTAGCTCAGGAAAAGACCTGGCGCGAGGAACGCGCTCACCTCATTGAAAAAAACGAAATCGCCCGGCGTAAGGTCGAATCGATGATTTCGCGCCTGAAGGCCCTGGAGCAAGACTCATGAGTTCAAGCAATAGCGTTACCGTGCAGATCCTCGACAAAGAATATTCGATCATCTGCCCCCAGGAAGAACGCAGCAACCTGGTGAGCGCTGCCCGCTACCTGGACGGCAAGATGCGCGAAATCCGCAGCAGCGGCAAAGTGATCGGCGCCGACCGCATCGCTGTGATGGCCGCGCTGAATATCACCCACGACCTGCTGCATAAGCAGGAGCGCCCTGACGTACAGGCCAGTGGTTCGACGCGCGAGCAGGTGCGTGACCTGCTCGATCGCGTGGATCTGGCGCTTTCCACCGATTCAGACACACCCAAGGGCTGATTGCCGAGCGGGTTTAAGGTATACTCGCCCCACTCCCTGGCGTGTTTGCCAGTCGGCGATGTCCCTGAGCCGATTCGCACTACCCTGGAAGTTGCACGTTGGGCTGGTGTGCATGTCCGCTAGACGGAAAGCCTTAAAGCCTACTGCTTCTTCCACCTTGAACTTTCGGGTTCAAGGGCTAAGTCGACAGCGGCTCTGTCGGGGAGCCTGAATTCCCAAACTCAATGCCAGTCCCCGGACTGGCATTGTTTTATGAGCCGAAAATCATGACCGAACCTGCGCCGCTATCTCGTCCGCAACTTCGACGCATGTTGCGCAAGGCCCGCCGCGCCCTCACGCCAAGCGAGCAGCGCCAGGCCGCTCAGGGTCTGTACCGGCAACTGGCACAGCACCCGCTGTTTCGCCGGGCCAAACATATCTCTTTATATTTGCCCACGGACGGTGAAATCGATCCGCGCCTGCTGCTGCGTGCGGCCCAGCGCCGCGGCAAAGCCACTTACCTGCCGGTGCTCAGCGCCTGGCCGCGCACCAAGATGGTGTTCCAGCGTGTACGACCTGGGGATAAGTTGCTGCCAAACCGCTTTCGCATCCTTGAACCACGGGTCAATGCCCATCGTCAGCGCCATGTCTGGGCGCTGGACCTGGTGTTATTGCCGCTGGTGGGGTTCGACGATGTGGGTGGGCGCCTGGGCATGGGCGGCGGGTTCTACGATCGCAGCCTGGCCTATCTTGCCCGCCGCCAGAGCTGGCGCAAGCCAACGCTGCTGGGGCTGGCCCATGAATGCCAGAAAGTCGAACGCCTGGCGCAGGCGAGTTGGGATGTGCCGTTGGCGGGGACGGTGACTGATACGCAGTGGTATGACGCACAAACGCCGCTGGAAACAGCGGCGCCTTGGTGAATGCTTGAGTTAACGCTTGAACGGTTGTGGCTGCTGCTGAGCCAGTTCAACCGGTGCATCGGTCTTGTTCGACCACAGGCTCTGGGCATAACCGGTGGTCACGACGCCCAGACCAAACAAAATAACCAAAATCCATAGTAAATCCGGCTTACGTTGCATCGATTGCCCCCCTTTCAGGCACCTCGTACACGATGACAACAACGTTCCAAAGTAGTCCGTTGCAGCTGCGTCAAGCTTAAAAGCGCGCATTCTGCGGTAACGTGAACCAACACGCAAACCTTGACGCCAACCGACTGTCGGTTTGTCATGCAATTGCCCGACAACTTGCCCAATGCCTTTTTCAGGAGCCCAACAATGGCCTACTGGCTGATGAAATCCGAGCCCGACGAACTCTCTATCAACGGCCTGGAAAAGCTCGGCGAAGCGCGCTGGGACGGGGTACGCAACTATCAGGCCCGCAACTTTTTGCGCGCCATGGCCGTGGGCGACGAGTTTTTCTTCTACCACTCCAGTTGCCCGGAGCCAGGGATTGCCGGCATCGGCAAAATCACTCGGGCCGCCTATCCGGACCCCACTGCGCTGGAACCAGAAAGCCACTATTTCGACGCCAAGGCCACCCCGGAGAAAAACCCGTGGAGCGCGATCGATGTCGCCCACGTGCAGACCTTCCCCAAGGTGCTAAGCCTTGGCTATCTGAAGCAGCAAACTGCACTGGCTGAAATGCCGCTGGTGCAAAAGGGCAGCCGGCTTTCGGTCATGGCAGTCACACCGGAGCAGTGGGCAGCGGTCCTGCAGTTGCTTTAATGGATACTGGCTTCTTGCGGTGCCTGTCAGGGCCTCTTCGCGGGCAAGCCCGCTCCCACACTGGAATGCGAGCCCCTGTGAAAGCGGGCTTGCCCGCGATAGTCGCGCAGCGACTTACTGGATGATCAGGTTGTTGAACAGCAGGTCTTCTACCACCGGCTTGCCGGTTTCATCGTTCATCACCTGCTGCGTTTGCTTCAACGCTTCCTGACGCAGCTTTTCCTTCCCTTCCACACTGCTCATGGTCTCGTTGGTCTGCTGGGTAAACAGCGCGACCAGTTGGTTGCGAATCAACGGGTCGTTGGCCTTGACCAGCTTCGCCGCCTCATCACCGGTCACGCGCAGAGCAATGTCGGCCTTGTAGACCTTGAGCTTGGCGGTGCCATCCAGGCCGTAATTGCCCACGAACGGCGGGCTCAGGCTGATATAGCTGACCTTCGGCGCCTCGCCTTCTTTGGCCTCTTCGGCCTGGGCTGCCATCGGCAAGGTCAGGGCCAGCATCAACAGGATCCACGCTTTCACAGTTCATTCCTCGAATTCGGTTGCCCGGTAGCATAACGCTAGCAAGGCTGAGCACAAGCTTATGGCGGCTTATCAGGCGGGGGTATGCTCGTTGACCCCCGGGCGTACCCTCCTACACTTATCGGCCACGATGCCAAAAGGAATAGTCCGATGAAAGCTGTGCTGTGCAAAGCCTTCGGCCCCGCCGAAACCCTGGTGCTGGAAGAGATCGCCAGCCCGGCGATCAAAAAGAATGAAATCCTGTTGGACGTGCATGCGGCCGGGGTGAATTTCCCGGATACGCTGATCATCGAAGGCAAATACCAGTTCAAGCCGCCCTTTCCGTTCTCACCCGGTGGCGAAGCGGCAGGCGTGGTCAGCGAGGTGGGTGAGAAAGTCAGCCACCTGAAAGTCGGTGACCGTGTGATGGCGTTGACCGGCTGGGGCAGCTTTGCCGAGCAGGTCGCGGTGCCCGGCTATAACGTGCTGCCGATCCCGCCGAGCATGGACTTCAACACCGCCGCCGCCTTCAGCATGACCTACGGCACCTCCATGCACGCGCTCAAACAACGCGCCAACCTGCAACCCGGCGAAACCTTGCTGGTGCTTGGCGCGTCCGGTGGCGTGGGCCTGGCCGCCGTGGAGATCGGCAAGGCCATGGGCGCCCGGGTGATTGCCGCCGCCAGCAGCGCCGACAAGCTCGCAGTGGCCAAGGCCGCTGGCGCCGATGAGCTGATCAACTACAGCGAAGCCAGCCTCAAGGATGAGGTCAAGCGCCTGACCGATGGCAATGGCGCTGACGTGATTTACGACCCGGTGGGGGGTGACCTGTTTGACCAGGCCATTCGTTCGATCGCCTGGAATGGTCGGCTGCTGGTGGTGGGTTTCGCCAGCGGGCGTATTCCTGAACTGCCGGTGAACCTGGCGTTGCTCAAGGGCGCAGCGGTGGTCGGGGTGTTCTGGGGTTCGTTTGCCCAGCGCCAACCGCAGGACAATGCAGCGAATTTCCAGCAGTTGTTCACCTGGTATGGCGAGGGCAAGCTCAAGCCGTTGGTGTCGCAGGTGTATCCGCTGGAACAGGCAGCACAGGCGATCAATGATCTGGGACAGCGCAAGGCAGTGGGTAAAATAGTTGTCCAAACCCGATAACACACCTGAAATGCAATCCATGTGGGAGCTGGCTTGCCTGCGACAGCGGTGAGTCAGCTGCTACAGATGAAGCTGAAAGACCGTCATCACAGGCCAGCCAGCTCCCACGGTAGTTACTTCGCGGTCTTAGGACCTAACCACGACCATCACTTATCTATAGGCGACATGTTCGTAAAAGAACATGCAATTGCTCTCGTTTCCTGTGTTTGCAGATAAGAGGCGATGCTATTTTCGGTAACGAAACTGTAACATTCGCATCCGCAGTCAAAACAAGAAATTTGGAGCTCTTGAATGTTTGCTTTCTTTCGTCCTGCCGCACACCAGGCGCCCCTGCCTGAAGAAAAAATAGACAGTACCTACCGACGGCTGCGCTGGCAGATCTTCGCGGGTATTTTCTTTGGTTACGCCGGTTACTACCTGCTGCGTAAAAACTTCTCCCTGGCCATGCCCTACCTGATCGACGAGGGTTACACCCGCGGTGAACTGGGCCTGGCGATGTCGGCGATCGCGATTGCCTACGGCTTGTCCAAATTCCTGATGGGCCTGGTGTCCGACCGCTCCAACCCACGTTACTTCCTGCCCTTCGGCCTGCTGGTTTCGGCGGGGGTGATGTTCATTTTCGGTTTCGCGCCTTGGGCAACGTCCAGCGTGACCATGATGTTCATTTTGCTGTTCATCAACGGCTGGGCCCAGGGCATGGGTTGGCCGCCAAGTGGGCGGACCATGGTGCACTGGTGGTCGCAGAAAGAACGCGGCGGCGTGGTGTCCGTGTGGAACGTGGCGCATAACGTCGGCGGTGGCTTGATCGGCCCGCTGTTCCTGCTGGGCATGGCGTGGTTCAACGACTGGCATGCGGCGTTCTATGTACCGGCCACCGTGGCCCTGGCGGTGGCGGCGTTTGCCTTCATCACCATGCGGGACACTCCGCAATCGGTGGGCCTGCCGCCTATCGAGAAGTACAAGAACGACTATCCGGAAGGCTACGATGCCAGCCACGAAGACGAATTTAGCGCCAAGGAAATCTTCGTCAAGTACGTGCTGCGCAACAAAATGCTCTGGTACATCGCCTTCGCCAACGTGTTTGTCTATCTGCTGCGCTACGGCGTACTGGACTGGGCGCCGACCTACTTGAAAGAAGCCAAGCACTTCACGGTCGATAAGTCGTCCTGGGCGTACTTCTTCTACGAGTGGGCAGGTATCCCGGGCACGCTGCTGTGCGGCTGGATGTCGGACAAGATCTTCCGTGGCAACCGCGGCCTGACCGGTATCGTGTTCATGGCCCTGGTGACAGTGGCCACTCTGGTTTACTGGCTCAACCCGCCGGGCAACCCGATGATCGACATGATTGCGCTGTTCTCCATCGGCTTCCTGATCTACGGCCCGGTGATGCTGATCGGCCTGCAGGCATTGGAACTGGCTCCGAAGAAGGCCGCCGGCACCGCAGCGGGCTTCACCGGTCTGTTCGGTTATCTGGGCGGTTCGGTAGCGGCAAGTGCGGCCATGGGCTACACGGTCGACCATTTCGGCTGGGACGGTGGTTTCGTGCTGCTGATTGGTGCGTGCGTACTGGCGATCGCGTTCCTGATCCCCACGCTGTGGCACACCAACAGTGTCAGCTCGGCGCGTTAATCGCCCGGGCAACCCTTGGCACAACGCTTGAGCCGCGCCTCCAGGTTTTTATCTGGCATGGCGTGGCTACGCAGGGCGTTCACGGTCTGCTCGACATAATCGCGAGTCGTGCCGTAACGCCCGCAAGCGCTTTGCAGTACATGATTAAGCACGATATCAGGCAAGTTGCCAGCATAGCTGGGCAAATGCCGCTCCAACACAAACCCCAACGCCTGCACGGTACTGCCATCTTGCAATCGGCAGCTGAGCCAGTGCGGCCGGTAAGAGGGGTATGGCATCTCGCGTTGCCACAGGGCATACAGCGAGGCCTCCAACTGATCTTCCGGCAAACGGTAGGCGAACCCGCTGCAGGAACCACCGCGGTCCAGCCCGAACACCAACCCCGGCAATTCCGGCGTACCCCGATGCTCATGGGACCACAGGTACAAGCCCCGGTGATAACCGTGGACCCGCGCCCGTACGCGTTCGGTGGATGAACATTCGGGGCGCCAGATCAGCGAACCATAAGCAAATAGCCACACCGGCCCACCCTTATGCCGAGCCATGGTGGCTTGCATCGAGCTCATCAACTGTTCGTGTGTGAGTTGCGGCCCAAGATCGAGGCGCGGAGGGTAAGCCAATTGCAGAAGATCGGTTTCAATGGCGGTCATGGCGAAATGCGGTGCGCCTCCTGAGTGTTACCAGTTGTGAGCGACTTTACCGTAATAAAACGCAGCGCTGTAACCGTACGGCGAAAAAGTACCACTGGGCATTAATCAACGCCGCCACTCGTCAGGATCTGGACGGTTAATCCCGCTACTGTCAGCCCCGGTTCAGCCTGGGCGGGCGCCATGCCGTCAAACTAGCGCGCACATAACGACCCACTTAGCCGTTCATTACATCGACTATCGAGGTCGCCCCATGAAAAAATTTCGATTGCCTGGGCTGTTGTTCCTGGCCCAAGCCACCACCGCGCTGGCGAGCGAAACCCCTCCCGCCAACGACGACAAAGGCTTCTGGTACGCCCAGACCAGCGTCTACACCCGGCACTTCGCCCCCGACCCCGAGCACAACAACAAGCAGGACTTGATCGGCCTGGAACGCAACGAGGCGTCGGGCCTGCTGTATGGCGGGGTGACTTTTCGCAACTCGTTCCGCCAGCGCTCGTACTACGCCTATGCGGGCAAGCGCTATGACCTGGCCGACTATCCGGTGTATGCAAAATTGACCGGCGGGCTGCTTCAGGGCTATCGCGGCGAGTACCGCGACAAGATCCCGTTGAACCGATTCGGTGTGGCGCCGGTGATCATTCCGTCGGTGGGCGCGCATTACGGGCCGGTGGCGGCGGAGTTGGTGTTGCTCGGGTTCAACGCAGCAATGGTGACAACTGGCGTGCGCTTCTGACACGACACTGTCCCCTGTGAGAGCTGACTTGCCTGCTCCTACATTATTCAGCGCAAGGCTTCAGGGCCTTGGGGCGTAGGCGAAGACGTCGGCGCGCATCCGGTGCGCATCCATGCCGGCGTTGACCAGTGCGTCCAGCGTGCCGTAGATCATCGCCGGCGAACCGCTGGCGTAGACGTGCACGCTATTGAGGTCGGCAATGTCTTCGCACACTGCCTCATGCAGCAAACCACAGCGCCCTTCCCAACCACACAGGTCGCTGACGACTTTGTGCAGGAACAGGTTGGGTAATTGCAGCCATTGATCCCAATGCTCGATTTCGTAGAAATCTTCCGGCAGACGCACGCCCCAATACAGATGCACCGGGTGCTTGAAACCTGAAGCGCGGCAATGCTCGATCAGACTGTTCATCTGCGCCATGCCGGTGCCGGCGGCCATCAGTACCAGTGGCCCGTCTGGCAGTTCAGCCAGGTGAGTGTCGCCAAACGGCAGCTCGACGCGCGCCATCTGGTTACGCTGCAACTGTTCGATGAGGCTGCGCGCGCTGGCTTCCCGTGCCAGTACATGCAACTCCAACTCACGCCCGGCATGGGGCGCCGAGGCAAGGGAAAACGCTGACTTCTCGCCGTTGTCCCGCTCGATCATCAGGTATTGCCCGGCGTGATAACGCACCGCCTTGCCAGCCGGGGCACGCAGGCGCACGCGCCACACATCGCCACCCACTTGCGCACACTCGATCAATTGGCACGACAATTTGCGCAACGGCAACTCTCCCGGCGCCAGAACGCCATCCCACAGCACCACACAATCCTCCAGGGGCTCGGCGATACAGGTGTAGAACTCACCATGATCGCGCACTTCCCCGGCTTGGCGTACCCGGCCTTCCACCAGCAATGCCGCGCAGACATGGCACACGCCATTGCGACAGGCCTGAGGGCACTCATAGCCCAGACGACGGGCGCCCTCGAGGATTCGCTCGCCAGGGGCCAGTTCCAGCACAGCACCGGAAGGTTGCAGGGTTACACGCATCAATCTATTCCCAATTCTTTCCAGATCGCATCGACCCGCGCAGTGACGGCTTCATCCTTGACGATCACCCGGCCCCACTCACGCGTGGTTTCGCCCGGCCATTTGTGCGTGGCATCCAGGCCCATCTTTGAGCCAAGGCCCGATACCGGCGACGCGAAGTCGAGGTAGTCGATAGGCGTGTTGTCGATCATCACCGTATCGCGCTTGGGGTCCATGCGCGTGGTGATGGCCCAGATCACGTCGTTCCAGTCCCGGGCATTGATGTCGTCGTCGGTGACAATAACGAACTTGGTGTACATGAACTGTCGCAAAAACGACCATACGCCGAGCATTACCCGCTTGGCATGCCCCGGATACGACTTCTTCATGGTCACGATGGCCATGCGATACGAACAGCCCTCGGGCGGCAGGTAGAAGTCGGTGATTTCCGGGAATTGCTTTTGCAGGATCGGCACGAACACTTCGTTGAGCGCCACGCCGAGGATGGCGGGCTCATCGGGCGGACGACCCGTGTAGGTGCTGTGGTAGATCGGCTTGACCCGATGGGTGATGCGCTCGACGGTGAACACCGGGAAGCTGTCGACTTCGTTGTAGTAACCGGTGTGGTCGCCGTAGGGGCCTTCATCGGCCATTTCACCTGGGTGAATCACGCCTTCAAGGATGATTTCGGCGGTGGCCGGCACTTGCAGGTCATTACCGCGGCACTTCACCAGCTCCGTGCGATTACCGCGCAACAAACCGGCGAAAGCGTACTCGGAGAGGCTGTCAGGTACGGGCGTGACCGCGCCGAGGATGGTCGCCGGGTCGGCACCCAGGGCCACGGATACCGGGAACGGCTTGCCGGGATGCTTTTCGCACCACTCACGGAAGTCGAGGGCGCCGCCACGGTGGCTCAGCCAGCGCATGATCACTTTGTTACGGCCAATGACTTGCTGACGGTAGATACCGAGGTTCTGGCGGTCCTTGTTCGGGCCTTTGGTGACGGTCAGGCCCCAGGTGATCAGCGGGCCGACGTCGCCGGGCCAGCAGGTTTGCACCGGGAGCATGGCCAGGTCGACATCGTCGCCCTCAATGACCACTTCCTGGCACACCGCGTCCTTGACCACCTTGGGGGCCATGGCAATGATCTTGCGGAAGATCGGCAGCTTGGACCAGGCGTCCTTCAAGCCCTTGGGCGGCTCGGGCTCCTTGAGAAAGGCCAGCAGCTTGCCGATCTCGCGCAGTTCGCTGACGGACTCGGCGCCCATGCCAAAGGCCACGCGCTCGGGAGTGCCGAACAGGTTGCCCAGCACCGGAATATCGAAGCCGGTCGGGTTTTCGAACAACAGCGCCGGGCCCTTGTTGCGCAAGGTGCGGTCGCAAATCTCAGTCATTTCCAGCACCGGAGAAATCGGCATCTGGATACGTTTCAACTCTCCGCGCTGCTCAAGTTGCTGCACGAAATCCCGAAGATCCTTGAATTTCATTAACCATGCCACCCGTAAAATAGGCGTACATCCTACCTGCTCTGAGGGCGGCTGGCAGCTTAATTGGCCGTCAATCCGCGTGATTGCAACGAACTGAACAACGGCTCCAGGAAGGCTTCGATGTGTCGCGCGCCGACGTCTGAAAGGTGGTTATCGTCGGTATACAGCGCTCGGCCATTGAGTTCGACCCGGCATACACCGTCGGTGCCACACAGCAAAGGTGCAGGGTCCAGCACCGCGACACCGCTGTCGGCCGCCGCCAACTCATCAAACAAGTGCGTGATAAAGGCCTGGCGCTTTACATGCTCGGCCACGGCGAGCCCTTCACCGTCCACGGGGCGGTTCATCATGGCCAGGCGGCTGAGACGGTAAGGTACGATGATTTCCTGCAGCGGCACTTCCTTGACCAGCCAGACCTTGTGCCCGGCAGCGCGCAAGCCCTGGATGCGCTCGCGCAAGCCCTGGGCAAAGCGTTGTTCGGCGACGGCACGCACATACTGGCCGGTGCCCGGGTCTTTGAGCGCATGCTCCTTGTCACCGGACATTTGCCCGTACACATACAGGCTCCAGCGGGCGGCCAACACCACATCGCTGAAAGCCTGCTCGGACATGGCCTTCTCGACGCGACGATTGAAATGCGCGCAGCGGGCAATATTCTCCAGGCCATCGAGGGGAATACAGCCGGCAAAACTGGCTTCGACCAGGCTGATATCGTGGCGATCAGCGCCCTCTTTAAGTGCGGGTATCAGCGCAGTGGCGTGACTGTCGCCCCATACCAGCGCTGAAACAGATTGGCCTTTCGGGCCGAAATGGCAGAACAAGCGTTCATCGGGCGTATCTTTGTCGGCCATGCACGCCAGCAGGTCAGGGCTCCACTTCTTGGCCTGGGCAAAACGCAACGCCTGTTCGGACAAGCGCGAAGGCACGCCGTCAGCTTCGCGTATCGCAAGGCCAGTGAAGCCCAACCCCAGAATGCCGACCATGGCTGACGCCAGAATCGCCTTACGCGAAGCCAGCAAACGTTTTTCCCGGAACGGCGTTTCCACGAAGCGCCAGGACAGATAGCCCAGCACCAGCGAAAGCAGCATCAGCCCCGCCAGCTCCAGCGCGCTCAAGCCATCCACCGCGGCATAGTTGGCGTACACGAACACCGGCCAGTGCCAGAGGTACCAGGAATAAGAGATCAGCCCGATACCCACCATGATCCGTGTGCCCAACAGGCGAGCGACCCAGGTCTGTTGCTGACCGTTGGCCCAGATCAACCCGACCACCCCCAGCACGGGCAACAACGCGGTCGCACCTGGGAACGGCGTTTTCGCGTCGTAGCCCAGCACAGCGATGAGGATCAATGCCAGGGAAGCCAGGCTGACCCCTTGAGCCAAGGCCGGCGAGGCGCGCCATTCACGCTTGGGCTGCACCGCCAGCATTGCACCGGCCAGTAGTTCCCAGGCCCGCAGGTGCAACAGGAAGAAGGCTTTCTGCGGCTCATGCTGAACCGCCCAGACGCTCATGCCAAACGACACCAACAGTACCGCGAACAATGCCAGGCGCCAGTGCTTCAACCGACTGGAAAGCAACGTCAGCAGCAATGGGAAGAAAATATAGAACTGCTCTTCTACTGCAAGCGACCAGGTATGCAGCAAGGGCTTGATGTCGGATGAGGCATCAAAGTAGCCATGCTGACGCGAGAACAACAGGTTCGACGTAAAGGTCACCTGATAGTGCGCAGACCGCCCTAACTCCTCATAGTCCTTGGGCGCCAACAGAAACCAACCCACTGCCAGTGTCGCGGCGATCATCACAAACAGGGCCGGCAAGATACGCCGGGCTCGACGAGCCCAGAAGTCGATGAAGCTGAAGCGTCCAGCTTGACGCTCACGCCAGATAATTGACGTGATCAGGAAACCTGAGATGACGAAGAAGACGTCAACGCCAACAAAACCGCCAGTAATGCCAGGGACACCAAAGTGGAACAACACGACTGCAAGGACAGCAATGGCACGCAGGCCATCGATGTCTCTGCGGTAAGCAAGGGTGGTCATAAGAATGTGGTCAGTCTGCGACGAAAGGGATGAGCGAAGTCACGCGTCAATTTTTGTTACTTAACGGATACTTATGCCACAAAAATCGCAGAATCTCGACGCAAAAAAAATGGCGTCCCCTTAAGGACGCCATTTTTTTGGACCTGAAACGCTGTATTACTTGCGTTTCATCGACAGGAAGAACTCGTCGTTGGTCTTGGTGGTTTTCAGCTTGTCGATCAGAAACTCGATGGCCGCGACTTCGTCCATCGGGTGCAGCAGCTTGCGCAGGATCCACATACGCTGCAGTTCGTCGTCTGCGGTCAGCAACTCTTCGCGGCGGGTGCCGGAGCGGTTGATGTTGATCGCCGGGAACACACGCTTTTCAGCGATGCGGCGGTCCAAAGGCAGTTCCATGTTGCCGGTACCCTTGAACTCTTCGTAGATCACTTCGTCCATCTTCGAGCCGGTTTCAACCAGCGCGGTGGCGATAATGGTCAGCGAGCCGCCTTCTTCGATGTTCCGCGCAGCGCCGAAGAAACGCTTTGGTTTCTCCAGGGCGTGGGCATCGACACCACCGGTCAGCACCTTGCCGGAGCTCGGGATCACGGTGTTGTAGGCACGGGCCAGGCGCGTGATGGAATCGAGCAGGATCACCACGTCTTTCTTGTGCTCGACCAGGCGCTTGGCCTTTTCGATCACCATTTCGGCAACCTGCACGTGGCGGGTTGGCGGCTCATCGAACGTCGAGGCAACCACTTCGCCGCGCACGGTGCGCTGCATTTCGGTCACTTCTTCCGGACGCTCATCGATCAACAGCACGATCAGATGAACTTCAGGGTTGTTACGTGCAATGTTCGCGGCGATGTTCTGCAGCATGATGGTCTTGCCGGCTTTCGGCGGTGCGACGATCAGGCCACGCTGGCCTTTGCCGATCGGAGCGCAGAGATCGATCACACGACCGGTCAAGTCTTCGGTGGAGCCGTTACCGGCTTCCATCTTCATGCGCACGGTCGGGAACAGCGGGGTCAGGTTCTCGAAGAGAATCTTGTTTTTCGCGTTCTCTGGGCGGTCGAAGTTGATCGTGTCGACCTTGAGCAGGGCGAAGTAACGCTCGCCTTCCTTCGGAGGACGGATCTTGCCAACGATGGTGTCACCAGTGCGCAAGTTGAAGCGACGGATCTGGCTCGGCGAGACGTAGATATCGTCTGGGCCGGCGAGATAGGACGCGTCTGCAGAGCGGAGGAAGCCGAAGCCGTCCTGGAGGATCTCCAGCACGCCATCACCGGAGATTTCCTCGCCGCTTTTCGCGTGCTTCTTGAGCAGGGAGAAAATCACGTCCTGCTTGCGCGAACGGGCCATATTTTCTATGCCCATTTCTTCGGCCAATTGGAGCAGGTCGGTAATCGGCTTTTGCTTGAGTTCAGTCAGATTCATATAGGAATGACGTAATCATTTATGGAGGGGGGAAATTAAGCTTTTGGCTTAATGAGGCCGCGCCGCAGAGAAGGCGACAGGATCGCGTACTAATCGAAAAGGAATGCGTCGGCGACGGCTTGCAGGGGGCAGTGGAGAAACCACTGCGGGGCCGAATGTACCACCTGGATTTCGGAGCGTCTAGCCCTGCTTTACGAAAAAGCCCCGCTATTTGCGGGGCTTTTTTGACGACGCTTAGATGTTCGCGTCGAGGAAAGCTTGCAGCTGGGACTTCGACAGCGCGCCCACTTTAGTCGCTTCAACATTGCCGTTCTTGAACAGCATCAGCGTAGGAATACCACGTACGCCATGCTTGGCCGGAGTTTCCTGGTTGTCGTCGATGTTCAGCTTGGCAACGGTCAGCTTGCCTTCGTAGGTGGTTGCAATGTCGTCCAGGACCGGAGCGATCATTTTGCAAGGGCCGCACCATTCAGCCCAGTAGTCAACCAGCACCGGGCCGGCAGCCTTGAGTACTTCGGCCTCAAAGGTCGCGTCGGTGACGTGCTTGATAAGATCGTTGCTCATGGATGTCTCCGGATTGTAAGCAAAAAAAACGTTGCCCATCATAGCCGCCCTTCCCCTGTTCAGGAAGCCGCGTCTGATTGAGTCTTGCTATGAAGTTGAATGAGTGTGGGTATGACCCCACTCACGACGTAACGGGCGTCACGAACGCAATGCCCGTGCGCAACGCAGCATTACGTATATGTTCCTGCATGGTTTTCTGCGCCTTCGTACTGTTGCGGCGGGCCAGGGCGCGCAGGATCCTGCGATGTTCCTGCCAGGTTTCCATGGCCCGCTCCGGCCGGATGAACGGTAGTTTCTGACTCTCCAAAAACACCTCGGCACTGGCACTGAGGATACTCACCATTGCCTGGTTACCGCTGGCCAGCAGAATGCACTGGTGAAATTCGAAGTCCAGGCGTGCGGCCGCTTCGAAGTCACGCGCCTTGAGCACTCTGTGCATGGCTTCGACATTATCCTCCAGGCTGTCCAGCGCCTCGATGGTCAGTGCCATTGCTGCCAACCCCGCCGCAAACCCCTCCAATGCGTAGCGCAGCTGGAAGATATCCGGCGGCGTAGCCTGCGCCGCGAAGGGCCAGGCAAACCCGGGCGCTTCTTGCACGTCCTGCACGAACACGCCCTTGCCCGGCTGCACACTGACCACGCCCAAGGCGCTAAGCGATGACAGCGCCTCACGCAACGAAGCCCGGCTCACCCCCAATTGCAGGGCCAGGTCGCGCTGGGACGGTAACGCATCGCCCGGCCCGAAGCCTTGCTCCTTGATGAGTTTGCGGATGGCCTGCAAGGCCGCTTCCGGTACGGCTTGGGCAATGGAATTCATAAAAAGCACAGGTTCCCGATAGCTGCGTGACCCGTTGTAAAACTATTTATGGCCGGCTGCAAGCCACGCCCCAAAGGGGCTCGCAGCTTTTTGTCAGCGCTCGAAAAGGGTGCGAAAACCCTGGCAACTGTTCAGACCAGTAAGACCTGTGCATCTCAATAAACATCAGCCTTGCAGACGATCCGAACGGTGCTGGCATGGGCTGTGCACTGGGCAAACTCAGAAAATTCCTTCGCCTTTTTCGGAGAGTTGCCATGACCAAGCGCTACAGCGCCCTGCTCACTGCCCTGTTTGCCAGCCTGATGCTGAGCCAGGCACCCGCCCAGGCGAATGGTCTGGATGACATCGTCGCTCGTGGCACGCTGAAGGTTGCCGTCCCCCAGGACTTTCCGCCGTTTGGCTCGGTCGGCCCTGACATGCAACCCCGTGGCCTGGACATCGACACCGCCAAGCTGCTGGCCGACCAACTCAAGGTCAAGCTGGAACTGACCCCGGTGAACAGCACCAACCGCATCCCGTTTCTCACCACCGGCAAGGTCGATCTGGTGATTTCCAGCCTGGGCAAGAACCCCGAGCGCGCAAAGGTCATCGACTTCTCCAGCGCCTACGCGCCGTTCTACCTCGCCGTGTTTGGACCGCCTGACGCCGCCATCGCCAGCCTCGACGACCTCAAGGGCAAGACCATCAGCGTGACCCGTGGCGCCATCGAGGACATCGAGCTGACAGCGGTAGCGCCCAAGGAAGCCACGATCAAGCGCTTTGAAGACAACAATTCCACCATCGCCGCCTACCTGGCCGGCCAGGTCGACCTGATCGCCAGCGGCAACGTGGTCATGGTGGCCATCAGCGAACGCAACCCCAAACGCGTACCCGCGCTGAAGGTGAAGCTCAAGGACTCGCCGGTGTACGTGGGCGTGAACAAGAACGAGCCGGCGCTGTTGGAAAAGGTCAACCAGATCCTGGTCGCAGCCAAGGCTGACGGTAGCCTGGAGAAAAACGCCATGCAGTGGCTCAAAGAACCGCTGCCTGCCGACCTCTGACGCGGAGCTCAACGATGGCCTATCAATTCGACTTTGTGCCGGTGCTGGCCAATACCGACCTGCTCCTGCGTGGCGCGCTGTTCACCCTTGAGCTGACGGCCATTGGCGCCCTCCTCGGCGTGGCACTGGGCACTGTCGGCGCCGTGGTACGGGCGTGGAAGATCCAGCCGTTTGCATGGCTCTTTGGTGTGTATGTCGAGTTGATCCGCAACACGCCGTTCCTGGTGCAACTGTTCTTCATCTTCTTCGGACTGCCGTCCCTGGGGTTGAAAATAACCGAATGGCAAGCCGCCGTGCTGGCGATGGTAATCAACCTGGGGGCGTACTCCACCGAGATCATACGTGCGGGTATCCAGGCCATCCCACGGGGGCAACTGGAAGCGGCCGCGGCGCTGGCAATGACGCGCTTCGAGGCGTTCCGCCATGTGGTGTTGCTACCAGCCCTGGGCAAGGTGTGGCCAGCCCTGAGCAGCCAGATCATCATCGTGATGCTCGGCTCGGCGGTGTGTTCGCAGATCGCGACTGAAGAGCTGAGCTTTGCCGCCAACTTTATCCAGTCGCGTAATTTCCGGGCCTTTGAAACCTATGCCCTGACCACCCTGGTGTACCTGTGCATGGCGCTGATGATTCGCCAGTTGCTCAACTGGATCGGCCGACGGTTTGTCATGAGGAACAGCCGATGAGTGATTTTTCGTTCTGGGACATCGTGCGCAACCTGCTTACCGGCCTGCAATGGACGCTGCTGCTGTCATTGGTGGCGTTTGTGGGCGGCAGTCTGATCGGCTTGCTGGTGATGACCCTGCGCATCAGCCGCAAAGCGTTCCCACGCAACATTGCCCGCGCCTATATCGAACTGTTCCAGGGCACGCCACTGCTGATGCAGCTGTTCCTGGTGTTTTTCGGCGTTGCCCTGCTCGGCGTGGACATATCGCCCTGGCTGGCAGCGGCGATTGCGTTGACCCTGTTTACCAGCGCTTACCTGGCTGAAATATGGCGCGGCTGCGTCGACTCAATTGCCCACGGCCAATGGGAAGCCTCGGCCAGCCTGGCCCTCAACCCGCTTGAACAACTGCGCTACGTGATCTTGCCCCAGGCGCTACGTATTGCTGTCGCGCCGACAGTGGGCTTCTCGGTGCAGGTGGTCAAAGGCACCGCCGTGACCTCGATCATCGGCTTCACCGAACTGACCAAGACGGGCGGCATGCTCGCCAACGCCACCTTCGAACCCTTCATGGTCTATGGCCTGGTGGCCCTCGGTTACTTCCTGCTTTGCTACCCCTTGTCCCTCAGTGCGCGCTACCTGGAAAGGAGACTGCATGCCTCTGCTTAGAATTTCTGCCCTGCATAAGTATTACGGCGATCACCACGTGCTCAAGGGCATCGACCTGACGGTGGACGAAGGCCAGGTGGTGGCAATCATCGGCCGCAGCGGCTCGGGCAAGTCCACCTTGCTGCGCACCCTCAATGGTCTGGAGTCGATCAACGACGGCGTCATCGAAGTCGATGGTGAATACCTCGACGCGGCCCGCGCCGACCTGCGCAGCCTGCGGCAGAAGGTCGGCATGGTGTTCCAGCAATTCAATCTGTTCCCGCACCTGACCGTGGGCGAGAACGTGATGCTGGCGCCGCAAGTGGTGCAGAAAGTGCCAAAGGCCAAAGCGGTGCAGTTGGCAAAGCAGATGCTGGATCGGGTAGGCCTGGGCGAGAAGTTCGACGCTTTCCCTGATCGACTGTCCGGTGGCCAGCAACAGCGAGTCGCCATTGCCCGCGCACTGGCCATGTCACCCAAAGTGCTGCTGTGCGATGAAATCACATCGGCCCTGGACCCGGAGCTGGTCAATGAAGTGCTCAGCGTGGTGCGCCAACTGGCTAAAGACGGCATGACCCTGATCATGGTGACCCACGAAATGCGTTTTGCCCGGGAGGTTGGGGATAAGCTGGTGTTCATGCACCAGGGTAAGGTGCATGAAGTGGGCGATCCGAAAGTGCTGTTTGCACATCCGCAATCTGCCGAGCTGGCAAACTTCATCGGCAGCCATGGATCACCTGCCTGAGGACTCAGCCACCGGACACCAGCTCGAAACGCCCATTGCCCTCGTATGTGGTTTTATTGCCAACAGCAGTGGCTGCGCTCGATAGCCAGGTGTCTACTTGCACCTGCGCCGAAAAAGCGTGGCCTCTGGCAGGAGCTCCGCCGACCAGCACTACCAGAGATTGGCCTGGGCGTAGCTGGGCGTCCCGTTCGGTAGGGTTGTGCCATTGCGCTAACTCGATGGGTTTACCGTCGAGTTGAGGATGCTGAAGCGTCAGGTTGAAAAAGCCCTGGCGGCCAAACCTGTAGCCAGTCTCATTGGCCGGCACGCCTTGAAAACGTAGCGCAATCACCGCAGCCTCCACGCAGATCACGTTCAGACGTACCATACGCTTTCCCAGCGAAGCACCCCGATTTTCGAGCTGTTCGCCTGGGCGAAGCAGGCCGTAATCGATGATGGGCTGGCTCAGGGACAGGCGGCAGTTCGCAGCACTTGCCGGCGCTGCCAGTAAAAGGCAGCTCAACAACAGCCCCAAGCCTTTGAGGCACCCGATACGCCACTCGTTCATGCGGGCCATCTCACCGACAGACCGCCGAAGCGGTTTCGTAGAATTTGCCATTATAGGTTTGCTCCGGAAGGTCGAGTTGCAGCGCGCAGGACACTGTGCTGGAAGAGACTTTAAGGGCCTGGGGCGCGTCGACGTTGCTGAGAAAAATCATCCCATCCCCAACCACCGTGGTCAGCAATGCATTTTCTGGCCCCAGCACGGCAGCGCCCTGAGGCAATGGTTTGCCGTGTATATCCGTAGCGCGCAGCAGTACCCGGCGCACGTTGATTACTTCGAAATCGACCCTGTTGAAGGACCCACGGCCCGCTTCCAGGACCTTGGTACCGTTCTTGATATCCATCTGGCGAGGTAGGCTTTTGCCTTCCAGCTCCAACACGCTCGACTGATAAGCCGGCAAACTGGCGATCACAGCCTTGCCCCACGGGTCGGTCCAAACCGGCCCTTGAGGTGTGGTAAGACGAGCACCGGCAACCTCGCCCACCGAGACCACGCCAAACGTGTCCTCAACCCGATACGGCGACAATGTGAAACCTTCAGAATGGGCGACCACCGCCCCTTGCAATTGCCCGGAGTAACTGGTGCTGGACGAGTCACGATTCAGCCCCAGCCCCACTTGCGCGTAACGAGAAGACGCGTTGAGCGTGCCGCCCAGGGTGTGCTCACGATGCCCTGCGAAGTCTCTGTCGCTGCGTATCTGGTAGTTCAGCGTCTCGTCGACACGCTCATCATAGGCAGTGCCGATACTGGAGCGCTCTCCCTGACGTCGAGCGAATGCGCTGAGGCTCCGATCACGGCCCAGGGGAACACTGACCTGCAGTCGAATACCCAGTCCGTCATCGTTCCGGTCATCGGCACTGTTGGACTGGCCAATCTGAGAGTCCACGGTCACACCGACGCTGGCATATCTGAAGCTCTTGTTCCACGTGCCGTAGATATTCTGGGTAATCCGGCTCTTGAAATCGGCCCCCCGGTTATAACCGATGGAGAAGCCACCCAACTGAGAGTCCGCCCAACTGAATCCTACGGTGTACTGGTTCTTGAATCGCGAACCATCCACATCGTTTACATGAGGCGTCACTGTATCGATGACGTCACGATAGCCCGGTGTCTGCGCAGTGGCACTCAAGGACATCTGTACATTCGCAGGCAGGCCGACGCTCACAGACACACTGTTGCGCGCGCCTTGTACGTTTGTTGAATGATCCCGGGACAAGTTGTTACGCACCCCCAGGGAAAAGCGCTGGGAAAAGCTGCTGTCCAGGGCAAGCCCCACCGCATTGTAGCTATCGGTACCTTGTACCCCTGCGCTGACCGCGCTGTCCTTGCCCACAGCCCACGTACCACTGGCCATGGCCAGCAGGGGCTCTTTGGCCCCTCTCCCCTCCACCTCGCGGATCTTGCCCAAAGAAGCTGTATATCCAGACTTCACGGGGACCACTGCGCGGAACGTAGCAGCCGGCACGATAAAACTGCGCTGCCCGCCCTGGGTCTCTATCACCGTGACCTGAAGGTCGCTGGTGCCGTTGAGCAAGGGCAGATTGGTCAGCGTAAAAGGCCCCTCAGGAACGACCGTGGTATAGATCAACGCGCCGGATTGCCGTACTTCCACCCGTGATTGGCTCAGGGCTCGCCCCTCGACTACCACGCCATTGTGACTGCCACCACTTTCAATACCATCGGGGAAAATCTGCGCGCCCGTCAGTTGTACTCCCCCAAACACCGGGTTATTGCTCGATATCTGACCGACCTGGAAGGTCGAAGCCAAAGGCAAGAAATCCCGTTGTGCATAGGCGAAAAGGTGTTCGGCCGTTGTGCGGCGATCGTTGGAAATATAAAGCTGGCGGCTACGGGCAATCCAATCGCCAAAATTGAAGCCCACCTCTGTGGAGGCTGAAAGATACCGATAGGTATCCGCCCTGGAATGACTGTTGATTGCCTGGACGTCGTAATTGAGTAGCGCTGCCGTGCCTCCGCGCGCATAGCTGCCGGAGTCTCGCTGAACGTCTCGCAGCGCTTGCGTAGGCACCACCAACGACACCTCTTCGTTGCCAGGACGCAATGTCGTTACTGTCTCAGGGTATTCGGCTTTGAAGTCATGACAGGCTTGCTCGGGGGGGACACTTTTGTCGATCACCGAGGAAGGTACCCGCAAGCTGCCACGATCAAGCAAACTACGGGTAAAACATAGCTCGCCTTCTTTATCGAACCGAGCATCCGTCAAGCCTATCCGCTCACCGTTGACGTGCAGGTCCACGACCCTCACACCCTCACTGAAACGTGGCGCATGACGAAAATAGTGGGCAACCGAAGGGCTGATACCCCGCGCCTGCAGCGTTTCCAAGTCGAACCCGGAAATGCTCGATACACGGGCGGCAGAAGCATCCGTGACCACCACCGCCATCATTGCCATGCACACCGACAGGCTCAGCCCGCTTCGCCTGAAAAGCGCCTCACGCTTTTGTACATGATTCAAGTCGTCGGGAGCTGCACCGAAATTGCCATTGGTTGTGTTCATGAACGGTCACGGCGCATTCGTGATGAGCAGCGCATCGTAGCTATCGACAGCGAAGCCGTAGACGGTCGCGGGTTCAAGGGTGACCGAGGTCGCACCGGGTACAGGCTTGTCCAAGGCCACCTGCAACACTTCGCCAGGCAGCACGTAGGTACGAGCAAGGCTGGCCGTCACTCGTTGCGGATTAAGACGGACGTCTGCCGCCAAGCGAACTACGTAGGGGCTGTCGTTGCGCACACTCAAGACGTTGGCCTGAAGATGCCAGGTCAGTAACTCCCAAGGCGCATCGTTCTTTGGCAAGCCTTTGGGATGCAGGATCAGCGGAAGGTTCTGCCGAAGGCTGATACCAATGGTCGCACCGGAACCAGGTTGTGCCTGAGGAATTCCTTCGAAGGACACACGCTTCAGGCGCTGGGTCTTGAGTGGTTCGGTGCCTATTGAAAGAAACCGCACCATCTGACGCTCTCCTGCATCCACACGTGTGACCGGTGGGGTGACAACAATCAGTTGCTCGGTATCTTCCGGGACATCCTCAATAACCGAGTGCAGCAGTGCCGGACTGCTATCCGTGTTGGTGACGTTAATGCTGACTTCACCTTCTGCCTCATGTAGCACAATGACGGTGGTATCAGGACGCATACCGTCGGCGAACAGCACCGCCGGCAAGAAAAAACCTATTAACAAGCATGATTTAAGAAATCTTTTAACCATCACTTCACTACCCACTTGTGCGCACAGGCTTTGCGAAAGAAATATTGGCCGACACAAAGCCCGCTTAATAAAGCGTGGCTCTGCTCGGCCCCTTTCCGAACCTAGTTATAGATAGCGCAGCTCTAAAGTAGCCTGACCGTCCAGATTAATCTGATTACTCATATTTAACTCTGATGTTTTATTGATAACAGGCAACACTTCAATTTGGCCTGCCACCGTATTAAGCTTGATAGGTGCGTAGACATTTCCTGCCCGCCAAGCCGTAAGGTTGGAGGTATGGCCGACGGCTTGGGTGCTATTCGTATGCCAATATCCGCCATTATTCTCGGAACCAACAATCCCCACCGCTACACCGTCCGCCACAGAATTACGTAAGTGGATCAGATACCCACCAATCTTTTGCCCTTGGGACGTAGCACCCAATCCGAAGTTATAAATATCTTTATAATTACTGCCAAAAAGACTGAGCATCATGCCGGGAATTCGAGAGCTTGCACGATTGTCCGACGCCCTGATCGCCACCGTTGTCTTGACATTGCTGGCACACTTGATCGAATAAGGCGTTGTCTTTTTAGCCAACTGTGTATAACGCGTCGGGCTCAGGGAATTCGGGTCAATCCTTCCGTAGTCAAAAACCGAATTGGTTATCGTGAAACTGCAGCTGACGGGGGCAATCGTTCCTTTCACACTCAGGTCAGCAGCTTGAGCATGAAAACCAAGGGACGCCAAGCACGCGACACTCATTACAAACATCGTCTTATTCATTTTTAGCACTCTCAACATAACGATAAATATCAGATCAAACCCGATGACAATTAGGCCTGCGCTATCACCCACACACCGATGCGAATTATCTGATCAAGGAAGTACGAATAGGAGCCTAGAGGTAACGAAGCTCCAAGGTTGCGTGACCGTCCAACTCGATTTTACTGCCCACATCGAGCGCGGACTTTTTATTAATAAAGGTGATAATCTGAATATTCCCCGATACCGAATTAACCTTAAGTGGTGTTTGCGCTCCTGAACCACCCCACCAGGCAATGACATCGCCGCCTTGACCCAACGCGTTGCTTCGATAGTTCGTCCATGTATTGCCATTGTCTGCGGAAGTCACTGTACGGACGGTTCGCCCATCAGCAATAGAGTTTTGAACATGTACGGCATAACCCCCTATTTTTTGTCCTTTGGACGACAAACCCAATCCATAGTTGTAGTTATCAGTGTAGCCCTGGTCTATTGAGCTAACGATACCTGGCACTTTGCTGGATGAACGATTATCCACTGCCTTGAGCCCAACCGCAGTGAGTGCACTTCCCTCGCATTTAACAGCGAACGGCGTAGACTTCGCCGTCAAACGCGTATACTGAGTTTCGCTTAGGCTCGACGGCCGGATATCACCATAATCGAAAACGGCATTAGTCATTGTAAAACTGCAACTGGCAGGAACAATGGCCCCCTTTACGCGCAACTCTGAGGCCTGAACACTCAGACTAGCCACCGAAAGCACCATACCTGCCACCAAAACAAACTTTATTTTCATGATCTTACATCCTGCATAGACATAGAAATGGATTCGCTAGCAAAAAACCAATATCGCTCATCACTAAAACTGCCGACACAACAACTATCGGAAATAACACAGCTCTAGCGCAGGCTGCTTGCCATCGAACTCATAGTGTTAAACTGCAACGGGCGGGGCCATTAATACCCTTCACTCGTAGATTGGCTGCTTCGACGCTTAAATCTACAGCAGCCAGAAGCAGTCCCGCCGGCACTGACACTTTGCTCTTCATCTGAGCACCTTAATTTCCTGAGCATGTAAAAACAGCACCTATAGTCAGCGATGTGAGGTGTTCACTTGTTTAACCCCACACGCATAACTACCCCTTGTACAATCCCTGAGCGACAAATAATTACCGCCACGGCTTAATTGCCGACCGGCAGTATCGGCGCCACACATAAATAATTAAGCCGGAAAAATACCTCAATCAACGTAAGACAGCTCTGCGAAAACGGCTCACATTTAGATTGTTTACTGTAGGAGCAAACACAAAAAACCAAGACAAATATGCATACACATGTAGGACTAAGTTGACCATCCAGAAATTACGCACACTGCAAGTTATTAACTACAGCGACTCCTGACCCAATAACACAGCTATCGCAACCACCTCCTACAAGCGGCATTCACAATTTCTGATGAGTGATTGGGGAAAATTCCTCTGGCACTACGCGTTGGCGCCAGCCGTCGATCGTGGCACGATGGCAAGGTTATCGACCGAGACCCCCAAACCATGCCGCAATCCCAAGCCAAGAATCTGTCCTTGATCGCCGCCATCGACCTGGGCTCCAACAGCTTTCATATGGTCGTGGCCAAGGCCCAGAACGGCGAGATCCGCATCCTTGAGCGGCTCGGCGAGAAGGTGCAACTGGCCGCCGGGATCGACGACGAGCGCAAGCTCAATGAAGAATCCATGCAGCGCGGACTCGATTGCCTCAAGCGTTTCGCGCAACTGATCAACGGCATGCCCCCTGGCGCGGTGCGTATCGTTGGCACCAACGCCTTGCGCGAAGCGCGCAACCGCAACGAATTCATCCATCGCGCCGAGGAAATCCTCGGGCATCCGGTGGAAGTCATCTCGGGCCGTGAAGAGGCACGCCTGATCTACCTCGGCGTGTCCCACACCCTGGCCGACACGCCCGGCAAACGCCTGGTGGCAGACATTGGCGGTGGCAGCACCGAGTTCATTATCGGCCAGCGTTTCGAACCCCTACTGCGTGAAAGCCTGCAGATGGGGTGTGTGAGTTTCACCCAGCGTTATTTCAAGGATGGCAAGATCACCCCGGCGCGTTATGCCCAGGCCTACACCGCAGCGCGCCTGGAAATCATGAGCATCGAACATGCCTTGCACCGCCTGACCTGGGATGAAGCCATCGGCTCGTCCGGCACCATCCGTGCCATTGGCCTGGCCTTGAAGGCCGGTGGCCATGGCACCGGTGAGGTGAACGCCGAAGGCCTGGCGTGGCTCAAGCGCAAGCTGTTCAAGCTGGGGGATGCAGAGAAAATCGACTTCGACGGCATCAAGCCCGACCGTCGCGCCATTTTCCCTGCGGGCCTGGCGATTCTCGAAGCCATCTTTGACGCCCTCGAACTGCAACGCATGGACCACTGTGACGGCGCCCTGCGCGAAGGTGTGCTCTACGACCTGCTGGGCCGGCACCATCATGAAGACGTGCGAGAGCGCACCCTCAGCTCGCTGATGGAGCGTTACCACGTCGACCTGGAGCAAGCCGCCCGCGTCGAGCGCAAAGCCTTGCACGCCTTCGACCAGGTGGCCGAGGACTGGGACCTGGAAGACGGCGTCTGGCGCGAGTTACTCGGCTGGGCAGCCAAGGTGCATGAGGTCGGCCTGGACATCGCCCACTACCATTATCACAAGCACGGCGCGTACCTGATCGAACACTCGGACCTGGCCGGTTTCTCGCGGGAAGACCAACAGATGCTCGCGCTGCTGGTACGCGGCCATCGTCGCAATATTCCCAAGGACAAGTTTGCCGAGTTCGGTAAAGACGGCATCAAGCTGATCCGCCTGTGTGCGCTGCTGCGCTTTGCAATCCTGTTCCACCACATCCGCGGCACCCAGGAAATGCCCCAGGTCAAACTGCACGCCGATGGCGATAGCCTGGAAGTGATGTTCCCCAAAGGCTGGCTGGATGAAAACCAGCTGACCCAGGCGGACTTCGCCCAGGAAGCGGAATGGCTGACGCGGGTAGGGTTCAGCCTGAACCTGCGCTAAGCAAATCTAAAAGCATTCTGCAGAACAAATGTGGGAGCGGGCTTGCTCGCGAATGCAGTGGATCAGTCACCAGATGCATTGACTGACACACCGCATTCGCGAGCAAGCCCGCTCCCACATGGAATTGCGTATGCCTGGGCTAGTTCACCGTCAGAATCGGGCTACCCAACTTCTCCAGCAACGTCGCCTGCGCGCTGCGCGGGTTCTGGTTGCCGGTCGGCGTGTTACGCACGTAGCGCCCATCCGACTGCAGGCTCCAGCTATGGGTGTTGTCGGTCAGGTAGCTTTCCAGCTCCTTCTTGACCCGCATGATCAGCTTCTTGCCTTCTACCGGGAAGCAGGTCTCCACACGCTTGTCGAGGTTGCGTTCCATCCAGTCGGCGCTGGAGAGGAACATCTGCTCTTCGCCGCCGTTGAGGAAGTAGAACACGCGTGTGTGCTCCAGGAAGCGGCCGATGATCGAGCGCACGTGGATGTTATGCGACACGCCCACAATGCCGGGGCGCAGGCAGCACATGCCACGCACCACCAGATCGATGCGCACACCGGACTGGCTGGCCTTGTACAGCGCGCGGATGATCTTAGGATCGGTCAGCGAGTTGAACTTGGCGATGATGTGCGCCGGTTTACCGTCGAGAGCGAACTGGGTCTCGCGGGCAATCATGTCGAGCATGCCCTTCTTGAGGGTGAACGGCGCGTGCAGCAGCTTCTTCATGCGCAAGGTCTTGCCCATGCCGATCAACTGGCTGAACAACTTGCCGACGTCTTCACACAGCGCGTCATCGGATGTCAGCAGGCTGTAGTCGGTGTAGAGCTTGGCGTTGCCGGCGTGGTAGTTGCCGGTACCCAAGTGGGCGTAACGCACAATTTCACCGGCCTCACGGCGCAGAATCAACATCATCTTGGCGTGGGTCTTGAAGCCGACCACGCCGTAGATCACCACCGCACCGGCCGCTTGCAGGCGGCTGGCCAGTTGCAGGTTGGACTCCTCGTCAAAGCGCGCCCGCAACTCGATCACCGCAGTGACTTCCTTGCCGTTACGCGCAGCATCCACCAACGCATCGACGATTTCCGAGTTGGCACCGCTGCGGTACAGGGTCTGGCGCACGGCCAGGACGTGCGGGTCCTTGGCAGCCTGGCGCAGCAGGTCGACCACCGGGGTGAACGACTCGAAGGGGTGCAGCAGCAGGATGTCCTGCTTGCTCACCACGCTGAAGATGTTCTCGCTGTTTTGCAAAAGTTTCGGGATCTGCGGAGTGAACGGCTTGTATTGCAGCTCCGGGTGACTGTCCAAGCCGGTGATGCTGAACAGGCGCGTCAGGTTTACAGGGCCGTTGACCTGGTACAGCTCCGACTCGGCCAGGTTGAACTGCTTGAGCAGGTAGTCCGACAAATGTTTCGGGCAGGTGTCCGCCACTTCCAGGCGCACCGCATCGCCATAGCGCCGCGAGAACAGTTCGCCGCGCAGGGCACGGGCCAAGTCTTCAACGTCTTCGGAGTCCAACGCCAGGTCGGCGTTACGAGTCAGGCGGAACTGGTAGCAGCCCTTGACCTTCATGCCCTGGAACAGGTCATCGGCGTGCGCGTGGATCATCGACGACAGGAATACATAGTTGTCGCCAGCGCCCCCTACCTCTTCCGGTACCTTGATGATCCGAGGCAACAGACGCGGCGCTGGAATGATCGCCAGGCCCGAATCGCGGCCGAAAGCGTCGATACCTTCGAGTTCGACGATGAAGTTGAGGCTCTTGTTCACCAGCAAGGGGAACGGGTGCGTCGGGTCGAGGCCGATAGGCGTGATGATCGGCGAAATTTCGTCCCGGAAGTAACGGCGCACCCAGGTCTTGATCTTGGCGGTCCAGTGACGACGACGAATGAAGCGGACCTGATGCTTTTCCAGCTCCGGCAGCAGGATGTCGTTGAGGATCGCGTACTGGCGGTCCACATGGCCGTGCACCAGCTCACTGATACGCGCCAGGGCCTGGTGCGGTTGCAGGCCGTCGGCACCGGCTTGCTCACGGGCGAAGGTGATCTGCTTCTTGAGGCCGGCAACACGGATCTCGAAGAACTCGTCCAGGTTGCTGGAGAAAATCAGCAGGAATTTCAGCCGTTCCAGCAAGGGGTAGGACTCATCCAGCGCCTGCTCGAGCACGCGGATGTTGAATTGCAGTTGTGACAACTCGCGGTGGATGTACAGGCTGCTGTCATCCAGGTTGGTGACCACTGGCACTGGCGCCGGCGCAGGCGCTTCGGCCACCACCGCAGGCGGTGCAGGCTCCAGCTCCGGCGGGGTCTGGGCGACTTGTTCAACCACCGGGTGAGCGTCTTTTACGGCAACTTCTGAGAGTCCTTCGGTATTCATCGAGTGTTCCTGTGAGGGCTATTGTTGCTCTCTAAGCAATTGGGCGGCGCGGGCGGCGAAGTAGGTCAGAATGCCATCAGCGCCGGCACGTTTAAAGGCAGTCAGGGATTCGAGGATCACCCCTTCACTCAACCAACCATTCTGGATCGCCGCCATGTGCATGGCGTATTCACCGCTGACCTGATAGACAAAGGTCGGCACCTTGAATTCCTCTTTGACCCGGTAAAGAATGTCCAGGTAAGGCATCCCCGGCTTGACCATCACCATATCGGCGCCTTCGGCCAGGTCGGTGGCCACTTCGTGCAGGGCTTCCTGGCTATTGGCCGGGTCCATCTGGTACGAGGCCTTGTTGGCCTTGCCCAGGTTCAGCGCCGAGCCTACCGCATCGCGGAATGGGCCGTAGTAGGCGCTGGCGTATTTGGCCGAGTAGGCCATGATCCGCACATTGACGTGACCGGCCAGCTCAAGGGCTTCGCGAATCGCCTGGATGCGTCCGTCCATCATGTCCGACGGTGCAACCACCTGGGCGCCCGCAGCCGCGTGGGACAACGCCTGCTTGACCAGTGCATCGACGGTGATGTCGTTCTGAACATAACCGTCTTCGTCAAGAATGCCATCCTGGCCGTGGGTGGTGAAAGGGTCCAGGGCCACGTCGGTGATCACGCCCAGCTCCGGGAAACGCTCGCGCAGGGCACGGGTGGCACGCTGGGCAATCCCCTGGGGGTTCCAGGCTTCGGCGGCGTCCAGGGTCTTGAGTTCGGCCGGGGTCACCGGGAACAGCGCCAGCGCCGGGATGCCCAATTCGACCCACTTCGCCGCCTCTTCAAGCAACAGGTCAATGGTCAGACGCTCCACACCCGGCATCGACGCCACCGCTTCCCGGCGATTTTCACCGTCGAGCACGAAAACCGGCAGGATCAGATCATTCGTGGTCAGTACATTTTCACGTACCAGGCGACGAGAAAAATCATCACGACGATTGCGACGCAGACGGGTGGCGGGGAACAGGCGATTGGCAGGGGTAAAGCTCACGACAGACTCCTGAGCCCGTGTTTACGGGCGAGCGTTGCAGTTATAAGCGGCCATTATGACGAATGAATGACAGTTGTGCTTATCGACACGACCTGTAGTCCCATTCGTCATTTGCGTAGGAATTGTTCACTTCGTGACACATCTCGATACTTTCATGAATCTTCGTGAAGGCGTAGGCTGCGCGTTCATTTCGCCAGCACCCTAGACCATGCTTCAACAATTTCTGCATGACTTCGGCTACTTTGCCCTCTTTCTCGGCACGTTCTTCGAAGGCGAGACCATCCTTGTACTCGCAGGCTTCCTGGCGTTCCGTGGCTACATGGATATCAACCTGGTGGTGGTCGTTGCCTTTTTTGGCAGCTACGCCGGCGACCAGCTCTGGTACTACATGGGGCGCAAGCACGGCCGCAAGTTGCTGGCGCGCAAGCCGCGCTGGCAACTGATGGGCGACAAGGCACTGGAACATATCCGCAAGCATCCGGATATCTGGGTATTGAGTTTCCGCTTCGTATACGGGTTGCGCACGGTGATGCCCGTGGCGATTGGCCTGTCCGGCTACCCACCGTTGCGCTACCTGGTTCTGAACGGTATTGGCGCGGCGATCTGGGCCGCGGCACTGGGGGCGGCAGCCTATCACTTCGGCGCAGTGCTGGAAGGAATGCTCGGCAGCGTCAAGAAATACGAGTTGTGGGTATTGGCCGCCTTGCTGGTGCTGGGCTTTGGCCTGTGGCTGCGCCGTCGCTTCAAGAATGCCCGCATCGCCCGCCAAGCCTGTGCCGAGGCCAAGGCTCGGCTGGCTAACGAGCCAGCCTCGGTCGAAACGCCTAAGACACCAACCGAGTAAGCCGGCTTCTGCAACAGTAGAGGCCGATGATGCTGAGCAGGCTGTAGCTCGCCAGGCCCAGCCAGCCCAGGTTGCTGGCGGGCCACAACCCCACCAGCGGCGCCAGCCATACCAAGGGAACATTCAGCGCCAGGCGCGCCAGCTCGGCCTTCAGCGCCCATGGGCGATTCTCCAGCGCCACGCCCAGGGTAAACAACCCCAGCGCCATCGTGCCCCAGCCAAGGACCAGCGCCGTGGAGGGCAAGCCCTCACCGAAATTCATCAGATAACTGCCAAACCCTACATAGGCCGCAAACTGCAAGGCGATGTAGACCTGTTGGCGCACATCCAGCGGCACCTCGAATTTGCGGAACTGACTCAGGTCCGGCTTGGCCATCGGGTACTTGGCCTTGACGTCCGCCGGGCGCCAGCCGGTGCGCATGAACCAGATACGCAGCTTGTCCCACCAACGCTCAGTACGCCGGGCGTCACTCCAGAGTTGCGCATAAAACTGCAGGTTGGCCCACAGCGGGTTCCAGCTGGCCAAGGGTGTGGTCACACCGAAAATCACCGGTTCGTTATCGTCTTCCTCCTGGAAGGTACCGAACAGTCGGTCCCAAATAATGAACACCCCGCCGTAGTTGCGATCCATGTAGAGAGCGTTCTGCGCATGGTGGGCCCGATGATTGGACGGTGTGACGAAAAACCATTCGAACCAGCCAAGCTTGGGAACATGGCGTGTATGGACCCAGAATTGATACAGCAGGTTGAGCGACGCCACGCTGATAAACACCACCAGTGGCACACCAACCACCGCCAGGGGCAAGTAGAAGATCCAGCTCAGCAGGAAACCGGTGCTGGTCTGGCGCAAAGCGGTGCTGAGGTTGTAGTCCTCGCTCTGGTGATGCACCGAATGCGCGGCCCACAGTATGTTGCGCTCATGACCCATGCGGTGCAGCCAGTAGTAGCAGAAGTCATAGAACACAAAGGCAAACACCCAGGTCCAGGCACTCTGGGCAGGCAATTCGAACAGCGCCAGGTGCTCGATGGCGAACGCGTAGGTCAGCAGGCCCACGCCCTTGGTGAGCAAGCCTGTGGTGGTGGACAGCACTCCGGTGCTGAGGCTGTTGATGGCATCCGCCACTCGGTAGTTGCGCACGCCACGCCAACGGTCGGCCAGCAACTCGACCACGATCAGGGCAATAAAAAACGGTACTGCGTAAGGCACAAAGTCCATGGGCTAGTCCGGTCTATTTTTGTTACATCAAGATTAGGTGCAGCGACGTGAGTTCCCATTGGCAAGAGGTTACAAATTAGTAGACATTTAACGCCATGAATCAGGAGAAATGCCCATGAGCAAAAAGATTGCAGTGATCCTTTCCGGCTGTGGCGTGTACGACGGCGCAGAGATCCATGAAAGCGTGATCACCCTGCTGCGCCTGGACCAGCGCGGCGCTCAAGTGGAATGCTTTGCACCCGACGTTGCGCAGTTGCACGTGATCAACCACCTCACGGGCGAAGAAATGCCCGAGTCTCGCAATGTGCTGGTGGAATCCGCGCGCATCGCTCGAGGCACCGTGAAGGATATTGGCCAAGCCAACGCCGCAGACTTTGACGCGCTGATCGTGCCGGGCGGTTTTGGCGCGGCCAAGAACCTGTCGAACTTTGCCGTGGAAGGCGCCGGCTGCAGCATCAACCCCCAGGTGCTGGCACTGGCTGAAGCCTTTGCCGAAGCGGGCAAGCCGGTGGGGTTGATCTGCATTTCGCCGGCCCTGGCCGCCAAGATCTACGGCCCTGGCGTGACCTGCACCATCGGCAACGATGCCAGCACCGCCGCAGCCCTGGACAAGATGGGCGCCACCCACGTCGAATGCACTGTGGAGGATATCGTCGAGGACCAGGCGCGCAAGCTGGTGAGTACACCGGCCTATATGCTGGGCAAGAACATCAGCGAGGTGGCGTCCGGCATCAACAAGCTGGTGGATCGGGTATTGGAATTAACCCACGAAAACGACTGATGGGGATGCACCTGTGGCGAGGGAGCTTGCTCCCGCTGGGTGGCGAAGCCGCCCCATCTAAGCTGACGCGGTGATTCAGATAAAACACTGACGACGGCTTTGGGGCTGCTGCACAGCCCAGCGGGAGCAAGCTCCCTCGCCACAGATCAGGCTGGTTTCATCAAGCGGGTAAGAATTCGGTCCAGCGCATTGGCAAACGCCTGCTTGTCCTTTTCGCTGTGGGGCGGCGGGCCGCCGCCCATCTGGCCTTGCTCGCGCAGGTCGGTGAACAGGTTGCGCACCGCCAACCGCTCGCTCATGTTCGCAGGGCTGAACTCCTTGCCACGCGGGTCGAGGGCCGTGATGCCCTTCTTCACCAGTCGATCGGCCAAGGGCACGTCGCTGCAAATCACCAGTTCGCCGGGCACGGCGTGCTCCACCAGGTAATCATCGGCGGCATCCGGCCCGCTGGGCACCACGATCAGCTTCACACAGGCAAAGCTAGGCTTGATCTGGCTTTGCCCTGCGACCAGCACCACCTCAAACTGGCGCTTGAGGGCAAACTTCACCACTTGGTCCTTGGCCGCCCGAGGGCAGGCGTCGGCGTCGATCCACACGCGCATGCTACGCCGCCGCCCGGTGCTTTTCGGTCAGGCGGCTACGGCCATACAACACCACAATCGCCAGGATCGCCACGGCCTGTGCCCCCAACGAGTACGCATCGGCGTGGATGCCCAGCCAGTCGAAGTCAAAGAACGCCACTGGCCGCGTGCCGAAAATGCCGGCTTCCTGCAAGGCTTTCACACCGTGCCCGGCGAACACCACCGACAGCGCACACAGCAATGCGGCGTTGATGCCAAAGAACAGCGCCAGGGGCAACTTCGCCGAACCGCGCAGGATCACCCAGGCCAGGCCCACCAGCAGCACCAGCGCCGTGGCACCACCGGCCAGCACCGCGTTGTGCCCGGCAGGGCCGGCCTGCAGCCACAGGGTTTCGTAGAACAGGATCACTTCGAACAGTTCGCGATATACCGAGAAGAACGCCAGCACCGCAAACCCGAAACGCCCACCGCCGCCCACCAGGCTGCTCTTGATGTAGTCCTGCCAGGCCGCCGCGTGACGCCGGTCGTGCATCCACACGCCGAGCCACAGCACCATCACACTGGCAAACAACGCCGTGCAGCCCTCAAGCAACTCACGCTGGGCGCCGCTGACGTCAATGACATAGGCCGCCAAGGCCCAGGTACCCAAACCCGCCAACAGCGCCAGGCCCCAGCCGACGTTGACGCTGCGCACCGCCGATTGCTGGCCGGTGTTACGCAGGAAGGCGAGGATCGCGGCCAGCACCAGTATCGCTTCCAGGCCTTCACGCAGCAGGATCAGCAAGCCGGAGATATAGCTCAACGACCAGCTCAGGCCATCGCCGCCCAGCAAACCAGCCGATTCAGTGAGTTTGCCTTTGGCTGCATCCAAGCGCTGCTGCACCTGCTCGATAGGCAAGCCGTCCTGCAACGATTGCCGATAGGCCATCAGGGCCTTCTCGGTGTCTTTGCGCACATTGGCATCGACGTTATCCAGGGAGCTTTCCACCAGCTCGAAGCCTTCCAGGTAGGCTGCGACGGATAGATCGTAAGCCTGCTCGTGGTCGCCGTTGCGGAACGCCGCGAGACTCTTGTCCAGGGTGGCGGCAGTGTAGTCGAGCAACTGCGCGGGGCCACGCTGAACCTGCGGCGGCTGCGCACGCTGGGCGCGGAATGTCGCCGCAGCGCCAGGGCCGTCAGCGGCGAGTACTTCAGTGGGGGTCTGGCGGGCCAGGTCGGCAAGGTTGAACGTCTGCTCGCCTTTGGCAGCGGCCGGGTCGGCCGTGAAGCCGGCGATATAGGTTGCCAGGTCCCAACGCTGGCGGTCGTCCAGTTGGTCAGCGAATGACGGCATGTCGGTGCCTTCGACGCCCAGGCCGAGGGTGTTATAGATCGCGTAGAGGCTCAGGCGGTCCAGGCGCGTTGCATCGCGCAGGTTAGCCGGCGGTGGGGTCATGCCCACGCCTGCCGGGCCATCGCCGGCGCCCGTTGTGCCGTGGCACACCGAACAATGCTGGGCGTAGAGCGGCGCGCCGCGCGTCGGGTCCGGCGTGATGGCCGGGGCCTGGCTGACTTCATACGCCACGGCCAGCTTGGCGCCCAATTGACGAGCCTGGCGGGCAACGCTCGCGCCGTCCTGGTGGGCAGTGACCGCGGCCAGCAGCTCATCAACGCCCTTTACCAGCTCGGCGCGCTCAGGCTTGTCTGGCAACTCCGCCACCAGCCCCTGCAATACCCCGAGAAACTCGACTTGTTCGCGGTATTCAGAGTCATCCACCACCTTGCCCGCCTCTACCGTCGGTGGGTAGTCGGCGCCAATGTAGTCAAGCAAATGCAGGGCTTGCGGCGCGCCCTCGGCGGTCGCGGCCGACAGATTGAGGCTGCACGACAGCAATGCCGGCAACAGCAGCCAGGCGAGAAAGCGGAAAGGGGCGGTCATGAATGAATCTCAAGTGGAAATACGAAGTAACACTATTGTTGAGCTTTAATGGATTCGACTCAAGGTGTTATTTCTTATCACCCTAAAACCAATGTGGGAGCGGGGGGGGGGGGGGGGGGGGGGGGGGGGGGGGGGGGGGGGGGGGGGGGGGGGGGGGGGGGGGGGGGGGGGGGGGGGG
>NZ_JBXAJM010000011.1:0-211731 GCF_058797315.1 Pseudomonas sp. GW823-FHT02F05 | reverse complement strand
AAGCATAGAGGAAGCAAGCCATCATCGAAACCGAATGACGCGAAGGCCTCGTCAAGGTGTGTTGCCTAGACGCTTACCGTGCCCTTGCAGAATTTTTCTATTTATTGAGCCGGCCGATGAAGTACCTATAAGATCTTATCAGCATGGAACCACGCTTGCGCCTCCCCATGCAAACATGAGGTATTTATACTGCACGCGAAAACTATAAAGTTACTTGCTAGCTGTCTACAAAAGACCCTCCTTGGAACTTCAAGATTAGGCCATCCTCTATGTTGCCGTATGTAGTGCGGTAGCCGAACCTTTCCCGCCAATCGTCATTACTCCATTTTTCATTGTATTCGCTGCGGATGTTAAACCCTATAGTAATAGGGCAATGTTTGCTATAACTGAGGATGCGCGCCACTGCTTCGTCGTCGGGATGCTGGAAACGAGAGCCATCGGTCGAGATAAGCCAACAGGGACAGCGGACACTTTCGATCAGCGCTTTGCATAGATTCCGTCGACTGCCGTGATGGGGAACCTTGAAGGCAGCTAGCTCAAGAGGCTGGCCTTGGGAAAACAGTTGCACAGATTCTTTTAAATCTGTTGAAAAAGCATCGCCAGATAATAATATCCTTGTATTCTGGTATTCCAACAACAGTACAATACTGCTCGCGTTCGCCGGGCTGTTGTCTCTTGTAAGTTGTTGCTCGGCGAGACGCAATAGCGCTTCCTTATCATTGAGTGCATGAATGGAGTTCTCACCCATTCTCTCCAGGCCCTCATCTGAGATATTTTGCTGTGCTTTCCTTAGCGCAGCTTCAACCTCTTTTCGCCATACAGGCTTCAAGTCACTGAGCCTTCCAGCTGTTGGGCCTAGAACAGTCAATCGCATACCACCTTCAAAGTCTCGATGGGGCAGAGGTAATTTGTGTCCACGACATACAGGCCCACCTGCGAATAACTTGTTCCAGTTTTGCGTTCCGAGCCAATGGCTTAATCGCTCGCCCTGAACTGCTCCCATAGACTCAAACTCGTCCTGGGGTTTCAGTCCATCCAAATGGGCAAAACCATTGAACCAAAAATCCTTCGTTGTAAAGCCAGGTATAGGTTTCGCATCTACCAAACAAGACAGCAAGCCGCCAATGTGATCGCGGTCAATATGGGTTACAACGATCAGCTCGAATGATCGTTGATTTTCAGGCAATGCGCTGATGCGCTCTCGCAACTCCTTACCCGTTTCTTCAGGGCCCATATCGATTAGCATCTGATAAGGGGCATCCGGGGGGCCCCAACGCACCCAAATCGCATCGCCCTCACGCGCCGGAAGGAGTTGTAGCGTTAGCATCTTGGCCCTCCTGCAATTGATAGCATAGGTACGTGGAGCGCCAGTCGACAAAGGGCGCACGCTCGCTCAGGCGGGATAGGGCTTCGCTGCGATTCTTGCTATCGTTTTCCGGCCAGTAGCGCAACAGATCAAGTAATAGTGAGAAGGTTTCGGTAAATAGAATTCGTTGTTCGCTTGCCTGACAAGCGAGCTGCAGCGCTTTTTCGCGTTGTCCCGGGAGTCGTACCAACTGCGAGGCCAGTAATATCTTGCCATCAGGCAGCCAGCCGAAGCGCTTCACTAATGAAAAGAGGAGATCCATTTTGTCATCGAGCCGATCTGCTTTGTAAAGGATCAACGCGGCTAGGGCAGCACCGGTGGGATCGATGAACTTCGATAGCAAGGTCTCCATTGCCTTGTTGGCGAGCCGGGTGGCCGATTCAAACTGACCTGCTTCAACCATTCTCTCCATTGCGGAGGCGATGCTTCGGGACTGCGAAATTTTGATTTGCACAGGCCCAAATGACGGTTCGAACTGGCGGGTAACATGACAAGTTACGGAAAATCGGTGATCGCCTGCGCTGATAGGAAGGCTCGCTTGCAAAGTACTACCTGAGCTGGATATCGTAGCCACAGGCACCTGTTCCATCTTTTGAGAGTGGCGGAGAATCCAATGGCTCTCCACTTCATATACCGTCACGTCGGAGCTAATATCGACTATCTCCATGTCCGTCTTGACGGAGTGAAGATGGTGCAATTCGCTCACCGAACGAAAGTCGCTATCATTTTTTGAAGCCAAAGGCTCAAAAGGCAGATTAGGCTCGAGCTTAATACGGTTCGGTTGTCGACAGTTAACTTCTGTAACCTTTGTCGTCCGCTTTCCGTCATCTAAAACTGCACTTATTTCGTAAAGCCCGTACGGCAGTTCGAAGCTGCGCTGAGTGGTTGCAGGCTGTATCAGAATCAAATCGCTATCACGGATTTCCACACGGATCCCCTTTCCGCGGTAGTACAATTTTGAGTCTATTTCTATATGCAATACACCAGTAGTTTCTCCTTCAACAGTCATAGCGGAATTTCCTTTTCATTGACGGGAGGTTGAAGGTTCAAGCAGTCCTCATCCACACCGTGTGGCGATAGAGTCGTTACTTCGATTGCATAGAGGCCGGCAGGTACTTTAGCTGTAAGTGGCCATTTCGAATAACTCTTATACAGGGTTGTGCCACGGTGTTTAAGGTTGGCAGTATAGTTAGTATTGTTATGACCAGATCGTATAGAGATGGTTAAGTCAACATCGGGGGGCGTGAGGCACTCATGTAGCACCGCGTTGGTCATTTTACCCGTGCACTCAACCTCTTGTGTTTTTCCTCCGGTGCCAGCTAAAGCCTGCACTGCGGCTGGTAGGTATTCGAGCAAAGTATTGACAGACACCCGCCATGGTGAATTGCGCTCTCCCTCAGAGCGCGCTGCGTGCCCCTCTTTAAGTCCTTTCAAAAGAGCATCGCAGAATAGAGTCAACCCATTCAATTTTGCAAAGGCACCTTGGCCAGGGGATGCAGAGATAAACAAGGGAGAGGACTTGGCTGATCCTGTCCGCGTTACGTTACCACCCTTAACTCCCGCAAGAGTTTCATATTTTTCAAGTTCTTTGGGCAGATCCCTGCATACATCGACGAACCAAAACTGAGTTTGGGCAATATCACTCTCTTGATTCATCGCGTCATGCATCTTCCTCATATCCATTGCGCCGATATACGTTTCATAGCGATGCAGTGGGCTAGCAAAATCGTTCAATAACAAGACCGCCCCATTCTTACTGAACTGCACGCCGTGTCCGACAACATAGACAATAGCAACGTTTTCATCGTGGCTTTTGGCGGCATCTCTGAAATGAGCAAACATGACGTCTACGTTTTCTCGAGTGGCTCGCCAATCGCCTTTGAGGAGGGCTTGAATGCTTGGCGCGATGGTTTCATTGGGCGAAGGCGATAGCAAAACACGCAAGCTGCGCAGGGGTAGACCAGGGCGGTTGTATTCAGTCATCAACCACGCGGCAAATTCAGACGCAGAGCGAGCTGCGGCTGAAAGCTGCCCGATCACGAACTCGCTACCTTGAGGGCTGCAGTTTGCGCTACCGCTTAGGAACTCGTATGCACTCACCCCTATTACCAATGCATGGGTCCCGGGCAGGCTTAAGTTTTCAGGTATCAATGATGTCATGCTGTCAGCGGGCTCCTTGCGTTGTGCCAAGCAAAAGACTGCAGCATAGCAACAAGCCACTACTAGTGTAGAAATTACGTGCCTCACGGCTTTCGGTTGTTCATCCTTCGAATTTCCTAGGGGTAGCGGGCGCCAATTCTTAGATTGGTTTCGACTCGACGACCACCGATTTCCGCGTGGACAAACCTTATCCGTGAACCAAGCTCGTACTGAACGGCAAATCCCACGGTGTGCCAACTGACCAGTTGCTGGGGAGTTCTGCTGTACAGAGGGAACACCGCTATAGAGAACCAGCGCGATCACCGTCGCGCTGAAACCTAATTCCAGTTCTAGACATTCGCGCTCCTACGCTCGGTGCTCTAGAATGACGCGTCAATAGAGAGATTCGATTCCCTTCTCCATACTTTAAACTTCAGCCGCTTCCATTTTTGCTTTCGTCATTGCGACTTCGTCAATATCTAACACGCCCGAGTAAAACATTGAGCTCTCAGATGTGTAATGTGGATGTTTATGGTAGCTCATATGTTTTGCCATAATTTCTAACTGTGGCGGCCACGCCAGATAATCTAATAGCTCTTGAGACGTAGGCCGCTCGCCTGACCAAAGTCTATGAGTGTTTTTTGAAGGTGTTTTGACGCCATTCATGTAACTAAACTGAGAAATAGTACTCTCTTTAAAAAACTTGCTTAAGGCGGAATTGTCAGAGATATAGACACCCTCAATAGGAGGGCATGAATAGGTTAAGGAGTTGAGAATCAAAGGGGCTATTGTGAGTTCGGAAAGCTTTCGTCCAAACAGCAACTCCACCATTTCTGGTCGAGCTTTTAATCCGCGCTCTAGCCTTTTTACTTGGCCTATTGTTTTCGAGATAAACTCAAAATAACGCTTTGCTTGAACTGCGTGATTACCCGAGATTGATGTGTTTTTACACTCAATTAAAAATAACGTGTCATCCAGAAGAAGTAGTGCGTCATACTGATATTGAGCATCATCAATATTAAAGCTCGTCGATGCGCACTTGTAGTTTAGCTCCTTAAAAAAAGATACTATCTTTTTTTCGAATCCGTCACCTTTTTTTGAAGCAATTTTAGATTTCTTACTAGAGCCTTTCTTCTCCTTTGTCTTACCTTTCCTCTTTTTATCAAACTCAACATCAAGCGAACCAAGTTTTGATAAAATGACGTTTGTCAGATTGCAGGATAGGATGGCTTGAGGAAAGAATGAAAACTTATGACCTTCAGAAAATATCAAAGGAGAGTCGAACAAGTCATGACAGTTTAATCCGAATGTTAAGTGTTTTATCAAGTCGAAGACACTCGACTCTGGAATTTTGCAAGCACAGAGCTCTTTTTTCAACGCTGCCCTATCAATGGTTACTAAGCTCATATCTAAATATTTTCTTTCCGCAAGCAACCTCAGCGAAGAATAACCTCGCACCCACTCTCTGAGTGTTAATCCGTGATATTTTTCGTTGTCCGTGATGACATCAAAAGCTAAAATCTCACTCAAGCTTGCTACCGTTATCGCCTCGTCCATGGAGATAAAGCGCACGGCCGATAGGCTTGGAACTGGTTCCTTGTCTGTCTTAACAAGCGCCTGCATTTTTGTTCCGTACTTTATCTTTGCTACATTCTGCATAGCCCAAGAATGGAGCCTGCGATTAGCCAGGAAGTCTAGTTTTTCAATGTCCGTTGGAGTGCGATGAAAGACTTTACAGTCACTATACTGGTCAAAAAAATCTTTTCCATTAATTCCTTCAGGAACACCTGCCTCCTCAAGAGAAGTTATCTCGCCGCCAAATATAAGTGTTCGGTTTGCGATGTCTTCAAGACAATTCCAGGCACTTGCGAGCATTTGAATAGATGTGGCCTTGAACAGATGCTCTTCAGATACCTCAATCTTTGGAGGGCCCATCAACTTTCCTTCAGAGTTCCACTCGTTTTCATGAGAAAGCATTTTCAATGTAAGACTAAGATTTTCGATTATAGAAGATAAAGCGCCGTCCGCATTTATTTCTTGCCCATCTTTGTCCTTAATCACAACCATTTCTGGCATAGCAAATGACGCATTGTTGGAGGAGATTTCCGTTACACTTCGCTCACTTTCATCATGAATATACTTCAATGCTTGTGCCGCCCAGATGACTTGACTCCAAAATTGAATATCCTTCGGGAGTTTTGCCGCATCGCACCTGATCAGAGTTGATCTAATTCGGGAAAAGTCTTCTTCAATCAAAAGAATTTTTTTAAATTGATCCTGAGCAAACTGATGAGCTTCAGCATGGCGCTCAATCAATATTTTCTCATTCAAAAGCTGCTTGTAAAACTCGTTTCGTTTGTCTTGAGCCCCACGGATCTTGAATGCGCCTGGCTGCGCCAGTTGGGCCAAAAATTGTGTCGCGACGTCTTCACTATCTAGTATGCTTATAGCTTCTAGCGCCAGAATTAAATCAAAATTTACAAGAGCGTTTTGCAGTTTTTTACAGATGGCTTCACGATCAGCGTTCATGGTTTTATCCTTAAAACACAGTTTAAAATATTTTTTTGATCATCCAGAATTGGATGATGCTTCATTGCTAACTCAAATTAATTGAATAGCTGGTGCAATCATACGCGGCCAACGCATCCGTCCACCAAAATTTTCTTTCTATCTCTACAGCGCCGCAACAGGTCAGAGCGGGGGGCGCTCAGCATTGTCATATTTCTCTCTAGAACGACTAGACTTTGCAATCTCTTGCCGACTAACACAACCACTGGTGAAGTCGAACGTAATAGAGTTGGCAGTGTAAATTCGAATGTCCGGTCGGTGGCAATGCGAGTGGGTGGTCAAGTCTACGCATACTACTACGCCATGAACATAAAGACGTTCTATGTACAGGGAAATTTGCGCTTGCCATGGACGTCGATAGCCCACCGTGGAGGCAACATACTAGGTACCTTTAATGAATGTGCATATAAAACTTGTACTCTGTACCCCGTGGTTGGCTGGGGCGGTACTCCAGCCAGAGCTGGGCCTAGGTGACACCGGGATGGTGCAGTTCGGCGTGAGCGTTTGCCCAATTAGGTATCGGACGTTGTTCACTGGGGGCAGCGAGCGGCGGAGGGGGGGAAACTTCGTTGCAGATCGGCATAGGAAAGAGCAGAGGGCCATATCAGCCCGCTTGCAGCAAAGCGATTTAGTTAATCCCCTACGCTGGCTCGACCAAATTGCAAGCTGACAGTGATCTGGCGAGCAGACAGGGCGACCTATTGGGACGTAGAACTTGCTGAATCTTGCGCGTGGATAGTCTTTCCATGACGGCCTCTTTGCTTCGATAAAAGAGGTAGATAGTAGAGAGTTAATCTTGCGTCGCTGCCTGCCTTGAGGATGGCCGGATGTGTGAGGAACGGGTGGTTGCATGGTCATGGAATCACCAATCTGGCGAAAGACACTTTTAAACGTGTCAATGTACTGCAGTGTGAGCACGCTCCGTTTTGCTGAGACGTGTCAATCTTCAAGAAAATGTCCGTGACCGCTGTCAATATTGGAAGAGAGGATTGACAGTCAACTGTGTTCTGCCTGCATGAACTAGGACGGCTACGGAGCAAGGGCTCCAAGGGTGTCAATCTGAAGAGCAGTAGGTGATAACAACCATTATTGGCCAGATGACCCGTTGGTGGCCGAAGCGACGGCCAGGATCAAGCCCAGAAAGCCCTGAGTGTTCAAGTCATTCCCAGTCTTTACGCAGGCTGGGCTCATTACCTGAAGGCTTGGAATCAGGGATTCGGCCGCCAACGACACCCAAGGCTGATGATTTCGTTTTTTCCCAGGATGGATATGTACCCAATGCTCAAGTTCAATGCTCACCTCGGTTTCCAATTCAACGAGTTGCCTTTTCTGCAACGCATCGAAGCCGCCGCCGCTGCCGGTTTCAGGGCAGTGGAGTTCCCGTCACCCTATGAATTCGACGCCAGCCTGCTCGCTGACCATCTGGCCCAATACAACCTGCCGTTGATTCAGTTCGCGGCGCCAGCGGGCGTGACCAAAGGCATCGCTGCCTTGCAGGGCAAGGAACAGGAATTTCGCGAGGGGCTGCGCGAGGCGGCCCGCTATGCGAAGGCGCTGAACTGCTCGGATGTGCACATCATGTCGGGCGTGACCACGCCTCAGGATGAGAGCGCGCTTGCCTACACCAATAACCTGGAATACGCGATCAAGTACCTTGAAGATCAGGGTTTGCGAACGTTGATTGAAGTCATCAGCCCGCAGGCGATGCCTGGCTATTACCTGTCTGACTTCAGCAAGGCCCAGCAGGTGCTGGAAACCTTTACGAGTGTCGGGCTGATTCTGGACCTTTACCATGCCCAGTTGTTGACCTGCGACCCAGCCGGGGTGCTGGCGCAGTTTTACGACAGGACCGTCCATGTACAAATCGCCGACAACCCGGGGCGTCATGAGCCGGGCACCGGGACCATGGACTTCGCTGGCTTGTTCGCGGCGCTGGAGCAGCGTGGCTACCGAGGATGGATCGGCTGTGAATACCGCCCATCCGGCACCACGGTCGCCAGCCTTGAGTGGCTTAAACCGCTCCTGAAACCCTAGGGGTTATTGCGCGGCAGGCAACAGGAATCGGGCGATCACCGGCAGGTGATTGGAAATACGCAACGTATCTTCCTGGCGCACCTTGGCTTCCACGCGTTTGACGCGCGAGCTGTAGAACAGGTAATCCAGCGTGCGATCCGGGCCATCAAGGCCTGGGTCGTTGGGGAAGTGCGTCAGCCATTTCTCGCGGTCGATGCCACTGGATTGGCTGTTGCTGGGGATCATCGGGTACTTGTCCCACAGCAGATGCAACTCACTGTCCGGCGAATACTGGCCACGCTTTTCTGCGTCCAGGCGCAGGAACTGGCCCAGTGGCAGCAGGTTGAAATCCCCGCCAATCAACCAGGGTGTGCCGCGACCTTCGAGTTTATCCAGCAGTCTTACCGTACTCGTCACTTGCTCCCGCACGGCACTGCGCCCTGGCGCACCGGCGTCCAGGCGGGTATTGAGCACCGCCAGTTGGCCTCCGTCGCTCAAGGGCAGATACGTCAGCAGCAGGGCCGGCTTGGGTTGGAACTGACGGCTGACGAAGTTGGCATCGGCGGTTGGCAGTTGCAGGCGTTCGGCATGTTCGATCTGGTAGCGGCTGAGCGTAGCGAGCTTGCGCCCGACGCTGCCGAAGATATGCAGGCTGGGCACAAAGTCGGCTTTCCAGTCGAAGGCCTGGGCGCTGCACGGGTAGAGGTCGACCAGACGCTCCTGCAACAGCGCAAGCTGGTCCTGATAATGGGAAGGCTTGGCGCCTTCGTCGACTTCCTGCAACAGCAGGATGTCGGGCTGTTCGTCGCGAATCACCCGGGCCACTTCGTCGAGGCTAAAGGCCATGTCTTCGACGGTGGGGCGATCGTCCGGGCCGCTGCCGTCCGGGGTGTCGTACCAGAACACGTAGTTCTTGCCGGCCAGGTATTGCACATTCCAGGTCATGACCTTGAGCGCCTGCCCCGGCAACAGCGTCGGGGCGCGGGGTGCCACGCAACTGACGGGCAGGGTCTCTTTGTCGGCAGGGCGCCAGGTCAGGCTGTAGATCAGCGCGGCCAGCAGGCCGGCGATGATCAACAGGCTCAACAGGGTGATGCGCAATAAACGGGTCATCGGCTCGGCTTATATGCGTGTCAGAAGAGCCACGGAGCATATCACCGCACGTCGGCGTCGCCACCGATCAGCATGAATAAACGGAACAGCACCACGCTGGTGAACAGTTGCAGGAAGCTGTGGGCGCTGTCCATCAGCAAACCCAGCAACGGCGCGGGCTCAGGGTATGCCGCCACGCTGGCGCCCTTGAGCAGCCACAACGGCGTCATCACGCACAGCAGGCACACCAGGATGCGCCAGAAATGCCCGCGGGTCAGGCGAAAGCTTTCCTTCATCGCCTCCAGGGCGGGCATGCCGCGCAGCACCAGCAGGTATTCGGCAAACGCCAGCACCACCATCAGCCACAAGCCCGGCAGGAAATACAGCGACAGCCCCAACAGAATCAGCAACGTGCTCATGGCTGTCAGCAGGGCAAAACGCGGCCACAGGCTCAAGGCCATGGCCCACACGTCCTTGGTGCGCGGCGACTCGCCTCGGGTGCGGGCGTCGAGAAACAGGATCAGGGCGCCGGTGTACAGCGGGTACACCAACAAACCTACGACCACGCTGTAGCCGGGAAACGCATCCGGGCCCAGCGTGTGGTCCAGCACCTGTTGCAGCAAGGCTTCGAGGATCACCAATGGCAGGCACAGCTGGACGATGGCGCCCAGGTTGCGCTGGGTAAAGCGGAAGGAGTCGCGCAAAACGTCTAACGGATTCATCAGGGTCATCACAGGCCTGGAAGCAGAGGGCCACACTTTAACCGATCAGGGTCCAAGGGGCGCAAACGTAAACCTTGAGTAAAGACCATTGAAACAACTCGTAACATCCCCATAACTGGAAAGCCCCCAGCCTGATCACAGGCGGGACCGGAATTTTTTATCGGCAATCTAACGAGGTCGCCATGAATAGCGAAGAGCAAACCCTGATCGATGGACTGTTTTCACGGTTGCAGCAAGCCGAAACGGACTCAGCCCCCCGCGACGCCCAGGCCGAAGCGCGGATCAAGGAGCATATGGCTCGCCAACCTGCCGTCGGCTACTACATGACCCAGTCGATTCTGGTACAGGAACATGCGCTGCAGAGTCTTGACGCGCAGAACAAGCAACAGGCCCAGCAGATTCAGCAATTGCAGGACGAGCTGCAACGGGCCAAAGCCACGCAACCTGCGCCGGCCAGCGGTGGTGGGTTCCTGTCGAGCATCTTTGGCGGCGGTTCCCGTGAGCCACAACCTGCGCCGAGCAACTCAGGTGGCGGCTGGCGTGAACCGGCGCGGCCATCGTTCAACCAGCCAGCGCCCCAGCAGAACTATCAGCCGGCGCAAGCACCGGCAGCCGCGCCAGCCGGCAGTGGCTTCCTCGGTGGTGCCATGAAGACAGCCGCCGGCGTGGCCGGTGGGGTGTTGCTGGCCGAAGGGATCAGCAGCCTGTTCCATCACAACCAGCAACCGCAGGTGGTGGAGGAGATCATCGAACAACCGGCACCGGCCAGTGATTCAGGTAACTGGGGCAACGATGACCAGACGTTTGCCGGCAATGACAGCTGGGGCAGCAATAACGCCGATAGCTTCGCCGACAGCGATTATTCCGACGATTCCTCTTCCTTTGGCGACGACGATTCCTTCGTCTGACACATCAGGCCCGGGGCGCTGCGGCGCTCCGGTCTGATTTTTTCCCGGAAACGCTCCCTTGGCTGGCATACTGGCGCCCTTTCCGGGCGCTGGCGCCTGGCTGTCCATGAGGAAGTGCGGTGAAAAAAATTGCAGTGTTCGCCGATGTGCAAAACCTCTACTACACCGTGCGCCAGGCCTATGGTTGCCACTTCAACTACGCCGCCCTGTGGGCTGACATCAGCGCGCGCGGGCAGATTGTCGAGGCGTACGCCTATGCCATCGACCGCGGCGACAGCAAGCAGCAGCAGTTCCAGCAGATCCTGCGCAACCTGGGCTTCACGGTAAAACTCAAGCCGTATATCCAGCGCAGCGACGGCTCCGCCAAGGGCGACTGGGACGTGGGCATCACGCTGGACATCATGGACGCCGCCGACCATGTCGACGAAGTCGTATTGGCCTCTGGTGACGGTGATTTCGACATGTTGCTCGAACGCATCATCCACAAGCATGGCGTGCGGGCCGTGGCCTACGGCGTGCCGGGGCTGACGGCCAACTCATTGATACGCGCCGCCAGCCACTACGTGCCGATCGAAGGCGCGTTGTTGCTTAAATAGATCGTAGAACGGAGTTGGAACAGGTTTGGAACGTATAGCGGTCATCGACTTTGAAACCACTGGCATCACCCCCAGCAGCCACTGCCGGGCCACGGAGATTGGCGTGGTCATCCTCGAGCGTGGGCAGATCGTGGACCGCTACCAGAGCCTGATGAACGCCGGTGTGCGCGTACCGGCGTTTATCGAACAGCTCACCGGCATCAGCAACGCCATGCTGCGCAGCGCGCCACCGGCTGAACGGGTGATGAACGAAGTCAATGAGTTCGTCGGCACCACGCCCTTGATGGCGCACAACGCCGCGTTCGACCAGAAGTTCTGGGACTTTGAACTGGGCCTGATCCGCCGCACCCGCCTGCAAAAGTTCGCCTGCTCCCTGTTGCTGGCCCGCCGCCTGATGCCGGCGGCGCCCAACCACAAGCTCGGCACCCTCAACGCCTACGCCAAACTGCCCCACACCGGCCAGGCTCACCGGGCGCTGGCGGATGCGGAAATGGCCGCCAACCTCACAGCGCACCTGGCCCAGGAACTGCGCCAGACTCATGGCTTGCGGGAGCTGTCCCATGACTTGCTGTGTACCTTGCAAAAAGTGCCGGCCGCGAAGATCAATGAGCACCTGAAGAAACATCGCGGGTTTTAAGGCCTGGCGCTGATCGTCCCCACGCTCCGCGTGGGCATGCATCTGGAGACGCTCCGCGTCACGACTTTAAGAGTGGACGCAGAGCGCCCAGGGCGGCATTCCCACGCAGAGCGTGGGAACGATCAGCAAACAGCGCGGGTTCTGATCCGGCTACTGCCTCAAGAACACTGGATTTCCCATGTGGGAGCTGGCTTGCCTGCGATAGCGGTGTATCAGCCAGCCATTTATTGCCTGACCCTCCGCTATCGCGGGCAAGCTCGGCTCCCACTTGGGTTATGCGTCGTTTATCGAGGCTGTGGGCACTCCAACGCCTGGCCCACCACCCCCTTCGCCATCTCCACCCAACGCATCTCATCACTCCGTCCGACGCGTGGGCCTGGCGTCGGACTTGCACGTCCGGTCACCAAGCATTCGATGACAGGGCGAGACTGGCTACCGAATCCGACGCAAACAAGGCACCTGAGCGCTGAATGGTCGGTAGGTCAAATCCGGCTATGAGTTAGGACCTTTCTGGTTTTCTTCTTTACTCATCCATCACGTTTTACTGCGACCTACCATTCTGTGTGTCATTCACGCACAGGGACAAAGAACATGCAGGAAAGCGACCTTCATACAGCGATCATGCGAAGCAAGTTGGAACTTGAATCAAATGGCATTGATCTGGGTTCCAGTTCAAGCATGGCGTTTCATGTGGGCAACACGATGACAAGCTGCCCGGCAGTCATGGTGTTGCCGAGTTTGCCAGGTTGGAGTCATGGCCCTCATTACCAGTTACTCAAGCCGATTCACGCTGACCCCGTTGCGCCCGATACGACGTTTGATGAACTCTGGAAATGTACACAGCAACACTACGGCCTCACGGCAGCCACAGTGATCACTGACGCGGCGGGCATACCCATAAGCAAAATTGTGGTGGGTGCTTGGGTTCACGTCGGCTCCAGCAAAACCACGAACCTGGCTAGCCTGATCGGAATGCGCTTTTTCCCTCGTACGTTGATCAGGCAACCCACCATGGACAGAATGGCAAAGGCAACGTCTGGCACGGTGCGGGTATTTGGCATCATCGGGCGGGGCATGCCCTTCGTCGCTGCCGGGCTTGCAGTCTTTGACCTGGTCAGTATTGGTAAGTGTGCCTATGAGGCGAGAAATGGAAGGTAGCCTGGCCAGAGCCGACATCAGCGAAAAAGTGATCCAGCTGTTCGTGGATATCATCGGTTTTATCGACCGAAGCGAAGTGACGGAGCACACCGATTTCATCCATGACTTCGACATCATTGATGACGACGTGACCTGCTTTGTCATGCAGATCAAGTGGCAGTTCAAGCTGCAAGCGACGCAGGAGGATTGGGATCACATCACGACCCTCGAGCAGATAGTCGATTTGATCGTCCAGCGTTCGACTCTTCGGTGAGGCCACTGACGCCATCGCAGGCAAGCCAGCTCCCACAGTTGACCGCGTCGCTCGGGCAGTACGCGATCCCTGTGGGAACGATCGCTCAGCCAGCATTTTTGCCATTGGTGTCCAACTGCCCCAACGGCACCCGCCGCTCTATGGCGCTGGACAGAATAATCGAGGTCTTGCTGAAGCCGAACTTCGCTACCCGATTAATCAGGTTTTCCAACTCGGGCATCGAGCCCACCGCCGCTTGCATGATCACGCATGGGTCGCCCGTGACCCGGTGGCATTCGGTGAGTTCGGGTATCTCCGCCAGGGCGTCGTACACCTTTTGGCTGCCATGGTTGGTCAGCCGCAACTCGATCACGCATTGAATCGGCAAACCCACTTTGGATAAATCCACCTTGGCTTGGTAGCCGGTGATCACGCCGCTGGCCTCAAGCTTGGCCACGCGTTCGGCCACGGCGGGTGCGGAGAGGTTCACGGTGCGCGCCAGTTGCGCGTAGGAAGCACGGCCATCTTCAAGCAGGGCGCTGAGGAGCATGCGGTCGTATTTGTCCATGATAAGGCTCCGGTTGCGCATGGCTTTCGAAAACACGGTTTATAGCCTTGATAACCATGGTTTGAGAAGTGTATTGGCGTTTTAAACAGGTTTTGTAACTTAAGTTTATCCACCTTCGTTTCTAGAATAAGTCTCCCATTTCCTGCCATAGAGCCGCCCAATGCCTGGCCCACGTCGCTTTCCCTTACCGTTGATCGCCGCCTTTTTTGCGTTGTATGTGATCTGGGGTTCCACCTATCTGGTGATTCGTATCGGCGTGGAGTACTGGCCGCCGCTGTTGCTGGCGGGGATTAGGTTTTGCACGGCGGGGGTATTGATGTATGGCTTCCTCAGATGGCGCGGGGTGCCGGCGCCGACCTGGCCGCAGTGGAAGGCGGCCGGGATGATCGGCATTTTGTTGCTCACCGTGGGCAATGGTGGCGTCAGCGTGGCGGAACATATGGGTGTGTCGTCCGGCGTGGCGGCGCTGGCGGTGGCGACGGTGCCGCTGTTTACCTTGCTGTGTGGGTTTTTCTGGGGCGCGCGTAATACGCGGTTGGAATGGGCAGGCGTGCTGCTGGGGATCATCGGCATCGCCATGCTCAACATGGGCAGTACCTTGCAGTCGAGCCCACTGGGCGCGGTGTTGCTGTTGATGGCGGCGGCGTCCTGGGCCTTCGGCTCGGTGTGGAGCCGCCATTTGCCGCTGCCCCAAGGCGCCATGGCCAGCGCCGCGGAAATGCTCGTGGCTGGCGTGGCGCTGCTGATCGTCAGCGCATTGTCTGGCGAGCACCTGAAGGCCATGCCGCCGTTGGAGGGCTGGCTGGCCCTGGCGTACCTCACGGTGTTCGGCTCGATCATCGCCTTCAACGCTTATATGTACCTGCTCAAGCACGTACGCCCGGCGGCGGCGACCAGCTACGCCTATGTGAACCCGGCCGTCGCCGTGTTGCTGGGGATTGTGTTCGTGGGTGAGAGCATCGGCCTGGAAGAAGCCCTGGCAATGCTGGTGATCATCAGCGCGGTGTTGCTGATCAGCCTGCCCCAATGGCGCAAGCCCAAACCCGAAATAAGGTAAACTGCCGCGCATTACGCCCTTGCGCTGAATTTTTCCTACGGTAACTACATGACTTTCGCCACCCTTGGCCTGATCGAACCCTTGCTGCGCGCCCTTGAGACGCTTGGCTACCAGACCCCGACGCCGGTGCAGGCGCAAGCCATTCCGGCAGTGCTGGCCGGTCGCGACCTGATGGCCGCGGCCCAGACCGGCACCGGCAAGACCGCAGGTTTCGCCTTGCCGCTGCTGCAACTGCTGACCATGGAAGGGCCGAAAGTCGCCGCCAACTCGGCGCGTGCGCTGATCCTGTGCCCCACCCGTGAACTGGCCGAGCAGGTTCATGCCAGCGTTGCCGAGTACGCCCAACACCTGCCGCTGACCACTTACGCGGTGTACGGCGGCGTGAGCATCAACCCGCAGATGATGAAGCTGCGCAAAGGCGTCGACATTCTGGTCGCCACCCCTGGCCGCCTGATCGACCTGTTCCGCCAGAACGCGCTGAAGCTCAACCAGCTGCAAACCCTGGTGCTGGATGAAGCCGACCGCATGCTCGACCTGGGCTTCTCCGAAGAGCTTGCCAACATTTATCGCATGCTGCCGAAAAAGCGCCAGACCCTGCTGTTCTCCGCGACCTTCTCCGATGACATCCGCCTGCTCGCCGGGCAAATGCTCAACGACCCGCTGAGCATCGAAGTCAGCCCACGCAACGTTGCCGCCAACACCGTCAAGCAGTGGGTGGTGCCGGTGGACAAGAAGCGCAAGCCGGAGCTGTTTGTGCACCTGATGCGCAAAGGCCGTTGGAAGCAAGTGCTGGTGTTCGCCAAGACCCGCAACGGCGTAGACGCCCTGGTGGACAAGTTGCAGGGCCTGGGCATCAACGCCGACGGTATTCATGGCGACAAACCCCAAGCCACCCGCCAACGCGCACTGGACCGCTTCAAGGCCAGCGAAGTGCAAATCCTGGTGGCCACCGATGTGGCGGCCCGTGGCCTGGATATCGAAGACCTGCCGCTGGTGGTCAACTTCGACCTGCCGATCGTGGCCGAGGACTACATCCACCGTATCGGCCGTACCGGGCGTGCGGGCAACACCGGTGAGGCGATTTCCCTGGTGTGTGCCGATGAGGTGAACATGCTCTCGGCCATCGAGATGCTGACCCGTCAGACCCTCACCCGCAAGATGGAACCGGATTTCGAGCCGGAGCACCGCGTGCCGGACACCGATGCCAGCGGGCAGGTGGTGAAGAAACCGAAAAAGCCGAAGAAGCCGAAGGCGTCCGGCGGTGGCGGCAAGCGCAACCTGGGCAAGTGGGTGGACAGTGGGGAAGTAGCCCCGGCTGAGCCGTCGATCAAGCCGGTGCGCAAGGTGCCGGTGTTTAATACTGGGCCGCGTAAGAAGAAGTGATTGATCATTCCCACGCGCGTGGGAACGCATCCTGTGACGCTCTGCGTCACGAACCTAAAGTGGGACGCAGAGCGGCCCTGGCGGCATCCCCACGCAGAGCGTGGGAACGATCAGCGGTGGAGCCACTCCAACATCCCCAGCCCAGCCGCCCGGCCACTGGCAAAACACCCCAGGCAATGGCTTGAGCATCAACCGCTCATCCAGCGCTTCAAACGGGACACCACCCGCCGTGCTGATCGCCTCATCCATCGGCCGCATTTGATCGTTCCCACGCTCCGCGTGGGAACGCATCCTGTGACGCTCTGCGTCACGAACCTAAAGCGGGACGCAGAGCGTCCCTGGCGGCATCCCCACGCAGAGCGTGGGAACGATCAGCGTTGGAGCCATTCCAACATCCCCAGCCCAGCCGCCCGGCCACTGGCAAAACACCCGGTCAGCAAATACCCACCGGTCGGCGCTTCCCAATCGAGCATTTCCCCCGCACAAAACACCCCAGGCAATGGCTTGAGCATCAACCGCTCATCCAGCGCTTCAAACGGCACACCGCCCGCCGTGCTGATCGCCTCATCCATCGGCCGCGTTTTCACCAATGTCAGCGGCAACGCCTTGATATCCACCGCCAATTGCGCCGGGTCGGTGAAGTGTTCAGCAGGCGTCAGCTCGCGCAACAACGCCGCTTTCACGCCATCCAACCCCAGCTGACTGTGCAAATGCTTGCTCATCGACCGCGAGCCACGGGGCTTGGCCAATGCGGCCTGCACCTTGTCCAGCGGCTTGCTGGGCAGCAAATCGATATGCACCGTGGCCGCACCGTCGCGGTTGATCGCTTCGCGAATCGGCGCCGACAAGGCGTAAATCAAGCTGCCTTCGATACCGGTGGCAGTGATCACGCATTCGCCCAGCCGAGGTTTGTCATCCCCCAGGCCAATGGCGACGTTTTTCAACGGCGCGCCAGCGAATTTGCTGACCATCAACTCGCTCCATGCCGACACTTCAAACCCGCAGTTGCTCGGTTGCAGCCTCACATAGGGCAGGCCTTTGCCTTCAAACAGGTTGAGCCATGCACCGTCGGAGCCCAATCGCGACCAGCTGCCGCCGCCCAGGGCCAGCAGCACAGCGTCGCTGTGGACAACTTTTTCGCCGTCCGGGCTGTGGATAAGTAAATCGCCCTTGTCATTCCAACCCGTCCAACGATGACGGGTGTGGATAACCACACCTTGCTCCCGCAGACGCTTGAGCCAGGCGCGCAGCAGTGGCGCGGCTTTCATATCGGTAGGAAATACGCGGCCGGAGGTGCCGACAAAGGTCTGGATACCCAGGCCATGGATCCATTCGCACAACGCCTCGGCGCCAAAGTTGCGCAGCAGCGGCGCCATGTGCGGCGCGCGTTCGGCGTAGCGCGACAGGAACGCCGGGTAAGCCTCGGAGTGGGTGATGTTCATGCCGCCCACGCCTGCCAGCAGGAACTTGCGCCCCACCGACGACATGCCGTCGTACAGGTCCACGCGCACGCCAGCCTGGCTCAAGACTTCGGCGGCCATCAGCCCGGCGGGGCCGCCGCCGATAATGGAGACGTGGTGGGCAGAAGTCTGAGGCATGGGCAGGGCTACGGTGATGTGAATAGGCCGAGCATTCTACCCGACCACGACGCCGCTGCCTGATCAAAAAACGTACACTTTCCTACAGGCCATGCGGTCAAACGCTTGCAGCCGCTTACGCTCAAGTTATCCACAGGCCGTTCCACAGGCATTGTGGGTAACGCCCACAACTCAATGACAGCCTGATGACGTCCATACCCGCTGCGCGCTGTGGTGCAGGATGCTGTGGCGGCGGGCGAGGGCGGGGCGGTCCTTGCTATAGCCGCCACCGATCACGCCCATCACCGGTATGTCGCGGCCCAGGCAGTGGCGCATCACGCTTTCATCACGGGCGGCGACGCCGGCGTCTGTCAGCTTGAGGTAACCAAGGGCGTCGTCCTTGTGCACATCCACGCCGGCGTCGTACAGCACCAGGTCCGGCTGGTAGAGCGGCAGCAGGTAGTTGAGCGCGTCATCCACCACCTTGAGGTAGTCGGCATCGCCCATGCCCATGGGCAGCGGGATGTCCCAATCGCTCTGGGCCTTGCGTGCCGGGAAGTTCTTTTCGCAGTGCAGCGACACGGTGATGGCGTCTGGCGTGTTGTGCAGGATGCGTGCGGTGCCGTCGCCCTGATGCACGTCGCAATCGAAGATCAGCACGCGATTGACCCGGCCGCTGGCCAGCAGGTAATGGCTGATCACCGCCAGGTCATTAAAAATACAAAAGCCCGCCGGATAGTCGTAGTGGGCGTGATGGGTGCCACCGGCCAAATGGCAGGCCAGGCCATGTTCAAGGGCCTGTTCGGCCGCCAGTATCGAGCCGCCCACCGCACGCACCGTGCGCCGGGCCAGGGCTTCGCTCCACGGCAGGCCGAGGCGGCGTTGGTCCTCGCGGGACAGTTCGCCGCTCATGTAGCGTTCGATATACCCAGGTTCATGGGCCAGGGCCAAAATGTCTGCCGGGCACAGCGGCGGGCGCAGCAATTGGCTGTCTTCGGTCAGGCCGCTGTCCACCAGGTGGTCACGCAACAGGCGAAACTTGTCCATGGGGAACCGGTGGTCCGCCGGGAACTCAGGGCTGTAGTCTTCGTGGTAGATCAATGGCAAGGGCATGGGATTTTCTGACGGGAACCTGCGACGGATCTTAACAGCGCTGTACACTCACGCACATGGCAAGGCAGGGGGGCCCCATGGAGCCGATACTGGAATTGGAAAGTGCACGCTTGGTGCTGCGCCAATGGCGCGACAGCGACCTGCCGGACTTTGCGCGCATGTGCGCCGACCCGCAGGTAATGCGTTACTTCCCGGCTCAATTGAGCCACTTGGAGAGCGCAGCGTTGATCGGCCGGATTCGCGGGCATTTTGCTGAATATGGCTTTGGGTTCTGGGCTTTGCAGCGCAAGGACACCGGTGAATTTATCGGCCTGACGGGCCTCGCGAATGTCAGCTTCGAAGCCGGCTTTACCCCGGCGGTGGAAATCGGCTGGCGCCTGGCCCGCGAACATTGGGGCCTGGGTTATGCCAGTGAGGCGGCCTGGACGGCGTTGCGTTGTGGTTTTGACCGCTTGCAACTGGACGAAATCCTGGCCTTCACCACTGAAGCCAATCTGCCCTCACAAAAAGTCATGCAGGCCATCGGTATGCATTACGATCCGCAGGCAGATTTTGAACACCCGAAAGTCGCAGCCGGTGACCCGCTGCGCCCTCACGTTTTGTACCGCATCACCCGCGCCCAATGGTTGGACACGCTGCACGGATAAGCAGGCGGTCATGCTCAACAGAAACCCGTAGGAGCGAGCTTGCTCGCGAAGATCGCAAGAGCGCTGCGGTAAACCAGAAGCGCTGCGTCATCGTTAACGACCTTCGCGAGCAAGCTCGCTCCTACAGGTGGATACCGTTTTGCTTTGAGGAGAGTTTCAATGAGCCAAGTATTGGAAGATCTGGTGGACTTGCTGACCCTGGAGCCGATCGAGGAAAACCTCTTTCGCGGTCGCAGCCAGGACCTGGGCTTTCGCCAACTGTTCGGCGGCCAAGTGCTCGGCCAGTCGCTGTCGGCGGCCAGCCAGACCGTAGAAGAAGCTCGGCATGTGCATTCCCTGCATGGTTATTTCCTGCGCCCTGGCGATGCCGCGTTGCCGGTGGTGTATTCGGTGGACCGCGTGCGCGACGGTGGCAGTTTCAGCACGCGTCGTGTCACCGCGATTCAAAAGGGCAATCCGATCTTCACCTGCACGACCTCGTTCCAGTACGACGAAGCAGGCTTCGAGCACCAGACCACCATGCCGGTGGTAGTGGGCCCGGAAAACCTGCCGTCGGAGCTGGAGCTGACCCAGCAACGTGCGCACCTGATCCCCGAGCACATGCGCGACAAGCTGCTGTGCCCCAAGCCCATCGAAGTGCGCCCGGTCACCGAAAAAGACCCCTTCAACCCGCAGCCGTCCGACCCAGTCAAGTACGTGTGGTTTCGTGCCGACGGTGCCTTGGCGGACACGCCGGCGTTGCATAAATACCTGTTGGCCTACGCCTCGGACTTCGGCCTGTTGACCACCTCGTTGCTGCCCCATGGCAAGACCGTGTGGCAGAAAGACATGCAAGTCGCCAGCCTCGATCACGCGCTGTGGTTCCACGCCGACCTGCGTGCCGATGACTGGTTGCTGTACGCCATGGACAGCCCGTGGGCTGGCAACTCCCGGGGTTTCTCCCGGGGCAGCGTGTACAACCGCGCCGGGCAACTGGTGGCGTCGGTGACCCAGGAAGGTTTGATTCGCCATCGCAAGGATTGGGCATGAGCCTCTGCGACGTGAAGCACTGGGTGTTCGACATGGACGGCACCCTCACGGTGGCGGTGCATGATTTTGCGGCTATCCGCGTCGCGCTGCAGATCCCGCCTGAAGACGACATTCTCACGCACCTCGCGGCATTGCCGGCAGATGTCGCGGAGGCCAAACATGCCTGGTTGCTGGAGCATGAGCGCGAGCTGGCGCTGGGTTCCATTGCGGCCGAAGGTGCCGTTGAGCTGGTACGCGAATTGGCTGGGCGCGGTTATCGCTTGGGGATCCTGACCCGTAATGCGCGGGAGCTGGCCCATATCACCCTGGAGGCGATAGGTCTGGCGGACTGCTTTGCCATTGAGGACGTGCTGGGGCGCGATGATGCGCCGCACAAGCCGGATCCCGGTGGGTTGCTGAAACTGGCGGCGGCTTGGGACGTAGCACCCCGCGAAATGGTGATGGTCGGGGATTATCGCTTTGACCTGGATTGTGGCCGGGCAGCGGGCACCAGGACGGTGTTGGTGAACTTGCCGGAGAACCCTTGGCCGGAGTTGGCGGATTGGCATGCCGAGGATTGTGCGGCGTTGCGCCGAATGATCTAACCCGGGCGACAGAGAGCAAATGTGGGAGCTGGCTTGCCTGCGATAGCGGTGGGTCAGCTGACACTTTATCAACTGACAGTCCGTCATCGCAGGCAAGCCAGCTCCCACATTTTGATGGGGTTCCTTCAGGTGCTACTGAGCGAACAGTACCTTTTCTCCCTCTGGCGAGGTAAACATCTTATCCCCGTCATGCCCCACCCCCGGCACTTCTACCAGCCGGTGGCCCAACTGCGGATGCCGCTGCTTGAGGTAGTCAAAGTAGTTGTGGCCACGAAGCAGTCGATACGCACCCTGGGTTTCGGCTTCGCAGCTTTTATCCAATGCCGGGTGGTTGGGGTCGGTGTCCTGCTGGCCCAACAGGTAAGTGATGTCGCGTGAGACGTAGTCTTGTTCCAACTGCTGGGCACCTCGGCCCCCCACGTAATCCGGCAGGTTTTGCATGCCGTACTTCCAGTCGTTGAAGCCTGGGCAATTGGCAATGTCGAACGTCACCGGGCGTTGCGGACTGAAGTACGCATAGGACGACGGGTTAGCCACCACATACCGCAGGCGGATGCCCTCGGAATTGAGCAATGGGTGGTCGTGGCCGGTGAGGGCGAAGCGCTGCACCACTTGGCCGCCACCGGAATGCCCGGCGACCACGATTTCTTTCAGTGCCGGGAACAGTTTGCGGTTGCCCAAGTGCTTGATGATCTGGTCCAGAGCGCCATAAGAGCTGATCTGCCCTGGGCCGGTGGACGCTTCGCCGGCCATCCAGTCGTTACCCTTCCAACGCACTACCTCGTCGCCCAGGTGGTTGCGTTTCACGTCGGCTTGATTGAGAAACTGCGGCGCGATCACCAGTGTACTGCCGCCCACCCCGGCATGCTCGGCGGCGTCGATCCCGCTTTGCAGGTAGGTTTGTGCATTGCGCAGGCGGCCATGCACGATGATCAATGCGCGCGTGACCTTGGGCAGCGGCTGGCCCCAGTTTTGGCTCAGGCCCAGGCTGAGGTCGCCGGCCTCCAGATGAAAACGATCGGGGCTGACCACCTTGACGCCGTGTTCAGCCGCGAAGGTGCAACAGGACACGAGCACACCCAGCAGTAACCCCAACCGTTTGATCATTTAGAGACTCTTGGCCGCGAAGGTATCGCATTGAGTGATCTGGCCCTGGGCGAAGCCGGTCTTGAACCAGCGTACCCGTTGCGCCGAGGTGCCGTGGGTAAACGAGTCCGGCACCACGCGTCCTTGCCCCTGTTGCTGCAAGCGGTCATCGCCGATGGCATTGGCTGCGTTCAGGGCCTCTTCGATATCACCGGGTTCCAGCCAGTTCAGGCGTTTTTGCGCATGGTTGGCCCACACGCCGGCAAAGCAATCGGCTTGCAGTTCCTGGCGAACCAGCAGGCCACCGTCGCCTTCCATCTGCCGACCCTGTTGGCGCGCTGCCTGGATCTTGGACGAGATGCCCAGCAACGTTTGTACGTGGTGCCCGATTTCGTGGGCGATCACGTAGGCCTGGGCGAAATCACCGGCGGCCTGGAAGCGTTGCGACATTTCCCGGAAAAAATCCAGGTCCAGGTACACCTGCTGGTCAGCCGGGCAGTAGAACGGGCCGCTGGCCGAGGTGGCGCCACCACAGGCTGAGTTCACCCGGCCACGGAACAGGATCAGTTTCGGGTTCTTATAGGCCAGCCCATTTTCCTGGAACACCTGGCCCCAGGTGTCTTCGGTATCGCCCAGCACAGCGCGCACAAAGTCGGCTTGCTCATCGTTGGCTGGCGGCGCGTGACGCGGCTGGGTGCTGACCGACGGCGCCTGTTCCATCTGGCCGGTCAATTGGCCAAGAATCTGCATCGGGTCCTGGCCGGTCAGCCAGCCAATGCCGACGATCAGCACGATGGCCGTGAGGCTCAGGCCCTTGCCGCCGCCGAAGCGCATACCGCCACCGCCGCCGCCACTGTCGTTACGGGCATCCACCACGTTGTCGCTGCGTCGGCCTTTTTTCCATAGCATGGGAGCAATCCTCTGTGTGCTAACCGTGATTGATTATGGTCGGTATTAACGGCAATAGCCTTCGCCAGTGGCGACGATCAGGCAGTCTTTTTTATCTGCCAGCCACTTCAAGCCGGTGGCAGCGCCATCGCCAGCGCGCAACAACTGCGGGCCGTCGGGGCGGGTGAAGGCGATGCCGTCTTCAGCGGCCTCACCTTTGAAGGTGCCGGCGTCATCGGCGTCCAGGCCATATTGCATGGTGAGAAGGTAGTGGCCGCGGCCAATGCTGTCGTCCTTGGCGATGGTCAGGTGCAAGCCTTCGACGCCGACCCACTTGCCGACCCATTTATCGGTGGGCGGGGTTTCGGGCACCAGGGTCGCTTGCACGGAGGCGGGCGCGGGCTTGGGGGCTTCTTTCGGGGTTTTATCGCAGGCGGCGAGCAGGGCGAGGGCAGACAGGGCAAGGAGGATTTTTTTCATAGCGGCAAGGCCTTGGTTAAAAAGTGTGCAACGCCGGGGCGAGCGTGCAGCGTTGGACTCGGATCCATCGATTTAGTGCGCTGTTCGCCCGGTGTTTGGTTATGCTCTTGGGGCAGACTCCGGCCCGGCTGCTAGATTACCGGGTTGAGCGCGACTTGGTTCAGCGCTCAGCGTCCCGCTCGCCACACAAGAGAATTCAATGACTGTCAGTACCCCGCTCTCCGGCGTCAACCATCCGTTCAAAGGCATCCTGCTGATTGTGCTGGCGACGTTCCTGTTCTCCAGCCACGACGCCTTGTCCAAATACCTGGCCGGGTTTTACCCGATCGTGATGGTGGTGTGGGCGCGGTATATGGTGCACACCTTGCTGATGGCCGGGATCTTCCTGCCGCAATCGGGCTTGCGCGTGTTGCGCAGCAAGCGGCCGGGCATGCAGGTGGTGCGGGCGTTATGCCTGTTGGGCACCAGCCTGTTCTTCACCACAGCGCTGCATTACATCCCGTTGGCCGAAGCTACAGCGGTTAACTTCCTTGCGCCGATCCTGGTGACGGCGCTGTCGGTGCCGTTGCTCGGTGAGCACGTGACCCGTGGCCAGTGGCTGGCGGTGATCTGCGGGTTTATCGGCGTGGTGATCATTATCCACCCCGGCGGCGAGCTGTTTACCCCGGCGGTACTGCTGCCGCTGTGCTCGGCGCTGTTCTTCTGCTTCTACCAGTTGCTCACGCGCATCCTCAGCCAATACGACAGCCCGACTACCAGCAACTTCTTCGCCGGCCTGTGCAACACCTTGGTGATGAGTGCGATGGTGCCGTTCTTCTGGCAAGTGCCGACGTTGTGGCACGCGGTGATGATGCTGGCGCTGGGCACCTGCGGGATGACCGCGCACCTGATGCTCACCCAGGCGTTCCGCTTCGCGGCGCCGGCCTTGCTGGCGCCGTTTGGCTATTGCCAGATCGTGTTTGCGGGGTTGTTGGGCTGGCTGGTGTTCAGCCATACCCCCGATATGACCACGGTGGTGGGTATCGGGGTGATCTGCATGAGCGGGTTGGCCGCTGCCTGGCAGCAGCGGCGGCGTTAGTTAAACGTCTACCATCGGGATCTTGCGCGGCGCCATGAAGTACATCCACACCAGTGCGATGAAGTACATCGCCGGGATCAGGGTGAACAACACCGTGTAGTTGTTGTTGGTCACCGTGAGGATGTGGCCGACGATCTGGGTCATGAACATGCCGCCGATGGCCGCGCACATGCCGCCGAAACCGAACACCGTGCTCATCATGTGCTTGGGCGTGTAGTCCATTACCAGGCTCCAGATGTTGGCGGTCCAGGCCTGATGCGCGCCGATGGCCAGGGAGATGGCGAACACCGCGACCCACAGCTGGCTGGAGCCGGCCGCCATGATCACGCCGACGATGCAGCAGGCGAACAGCAACATCGACAACAGCCGCGCCTTGATCGAGTTCATCCCACGGCCGATCAGGAATGACGACAGGATCCCACCGCCCACGCTGCCAAAGTCGGCGGTGAGGTAAATGATGATCAGCGGAATGCCCATCTGGGTCACGTTGATGCCCAGGTTGTATTGCTGGTTCAAGAACGGCGGCAGCCAATACAGGTAGAACCAGAACACCGGCGCAGTGAGCGAGTAGGCAAGGGCGAAGGCCCAGGTGCCGCGCATGCGCAGGATGCGGCTGAACGGCACGCGGGGTTGTTCCGGCTCGACTTCCTGTTGCACGTAGTCCAGTTCGGATTGTTTAACGGTGGGGTGGTCTTCCGGGTTGTAGTACTTCAAGCCCCAGAGCACCAGCCAGATACCGCCCAGTGCCGACATGCACAGGAACGCTGCCTGCCAGCCCCATACGTGCAGGATCAACGGCAGCAGCATGGGCGTCATCATCGCGCCGACGTTGGTGCCGGCGTTGAAGATGCCGGTGGCCACTGCCCGTTCACCCGCCGGGAACCACAAGCGTGTGGTCTTGACGCAGGCCGGGTAGTTGGCGGCTTCGGTCAGCCCGAGGACAAACCGGCAGACCATAAAGCCGACCGCCGAGGTGGCCAGGCCATGGGCGCCGGTGGCCAGGCTCCACAGCAGCACGGCGCAGAAGAACACGCGCTTGACGCCAACCCGGTCAATCAGGCGGCCTTGCAGCACAAAGCCGATGGCGTAGCCGACCTGGAACCAGAAGTTGATGTTGGCGTAGTCCATCGCCGTCCAGCTCATTTCCTTGGCGAGGATCGGTTGCATCACGCCCAGGGCGGCGCGGTCGATGTAGTTCAAGGTGGTGGCAAAGAACACCAGGGCCAGCATGCCCCAGCGCGTTTTACCCACGGCCAGGGCACCGCGGATCTTGTCGCCGATGCCGGCGTGCGGGTTGCCCGGGCGCGCGGCCAGGGCTGAATTTTGCAGAGGCATGAGGTTTGTACCCGTTTTTTGAAATTCTTATGGTGTGTTCTGGGTCTTTGTTGCGTGAGCGAATTGCCCGGTCGATGGTGCGCAGTGGTTAAAAAGTCGTCAATTCGCCAAAGAGGCTTAGTGTTCGATAATCGCACCAAAAACTAACCGGTTCGTACATTTTAATTGCTGCCTGTAGGCTGGGGGCGAATAATTTGCCACAAACAACAATTGCCGGGAGTCTTCCATGCAACGTTCTATTGCCACTGTGTCCTTGAGCGGCACCCTGCCGGAAAAACTCGAAGCCATCGCCGCCGCCGGGTTTGATGGGGTGGAGATCTTTGAGAACGACTTGTTGTATTACGACGGCAGCCCTCGGGAAGTCCGGCAGATGTGCGCCGACCTCGGCATCGCCATCACCCTGTTCCAGCCGTTTCGCGACTTCGAAGGCTGCCGCCGTGATCGCCTGGCACGCAATCTGGAGCGTGCCGAACGCAAGTTTGACTTGATGCAGGAGCTGGGCACCGATCTGGTATTGGTGTGCAGCAACGCCTCGGCCGACAGCGTGGGCGACGAACGCATTCTGCTCGATGACCTGAGCCTGCTGGCCGAACATGCGGGCAAGCGCGGCCTGCGCATCGGCTATGAAGCGTTGGCCTGGGGCAAGCATGTGAACACCTGGCAACAGGTGTGGAACCTGGTGCGCCAGGTCGATCACCCAAGCCTGGGCGTGTTGCTCGACAGCTTTCACACCTTGTCGCTCAAGGGCGACCCGAGTGGCATCGCGCAGATCCCCGGCGACAAAATTTTCTTTGTGCAAATGGCCGACGCGCCGATCCTGGCCATGGATGTGCTGGAGTGGAGCCGGCATTTCCGCTGCTTCCCAGGCCAGGGCGAATTTGACCTGGCGGGCTTTCTCGCGCCGATCATCCAGAGTGGCTACACCGGGCCGTTGTCCCTGGAAATTTTCAATGACGGTTTCCGCGCTGCGCCGACCCGCGCGAATGCGGCGGATGGCTTGCGGTCACTGTTGTACCTGGAAGAAAAAACCCGCCAGCGCCTGGCTGAAGAAGCCCCCGCTGCGCCCGTGGATATCCTGTTTGAAACTCCGGCGGCCAGCGAATACGACGGTATCGAGTTTCTTGAATTTGCCGTGGACGAAAGCCTCGGCGCCAAACTGACCCACTGGTTGGAGCGCCTGGGTTTCGCCAGGGCCGGCCAGCATCGCTCCAAGAATGTGAGCCTGTTGCGCCAGGGTGACATCAACCTGATCCTCAACTGCGAACCCTATTCCTTCGCCCACAACTTTTTCGAGGCCCACGGCCCGTCGCTGTGCGCCACGGCAATTCGGGTCAAGGACAGTGCCAAGGCCCTGGAGCGGGCGGTGGCCTACAAGGGCCAGCCTTATCGCGGCCTGGTCGGCCCCAACGAGCTGGAATTGGCCGCCGTGCGTGCACCGGATGGCAGCCTGATTTACCTGGTCGACCCCAGCGAAGGCGGGCTGTACGACACCGATTTCAACCTGCAAACGGCTGCACCCGCCAGTGGCGGCTTGCTGCGCATCGACCATATGGCCATGGCGCTGCCGGCCGACAGCCTCGACAGTTGGGTGTTGTTCTACAAAAGCCTGCTGGATTTCGAAGCCGATGACGAAGTGGTCCTGCCCGACCCCTACGGCCTGGTGAAAAGCCGCGCATTGCGCAGCCGTTGCAGTTCGATTCGCCTGCCGTTGAATATCTCCGAAAACCGCAACACGGCGATTTCCCACGCGCTCTCCAGCTATCGCGGTTCGGGCGTGCACCACATTGCCTTCGATTGCGCGGATATTTTTGCCGAGGTACGCCGGGCCAAAGAGGCCGGTGTGCCGTTGCTGGATATCCCGCTCAACTATTACGACGACCTGGCGGCACGCTTCGATTTCGACGATGAGTTCCTCAGTGAGTTGGCGTATTACAACGTGCTGTACGACCGCGACGCCCAGGGCGGTGAGTTGTTTCATGTGTACACCGAGGCGTTCGAGGGGCGGTTTTTCTTCGAGATCATCCAGCGCAAGAATGGCTATGCCGGCTACGGCGCTGCCAACGTGGCGGTGCGTCTGGCGGCGATGGCCAAGTCGCGCAGTGGGGCGGTACGCCAGGCTCGGCTATAACCGCAAGGCAGGTGCTTCCTTCGGGGAGCGCCGCGGCCCATAATCAGCGCCTGCACAACAATGGCCGTGAGCGCACCATGACCTCGAGTCCCGATCTCCCCGCGGTAGCTGACGCACCGCGCAAGAGTCGCAAGAACAATCCGGAAAAGACCCGGGAGAATATTCTCCAGGAAGCCATTGTCGAGTTTGTTCAACAGGGCCTGGCCGGCGCTCGCGTAGACGCCATCGCTGAGCGGATCCATACCTCCAAGCGCATGATCTATTACTACTTCGGCAGTAAGGAGCAGTTATACGTCGAGGTATTGGAGAAGCTCTACGGCGATATCCGCAACACCGAAACCCGCATGAACCTCACGGCCCTGGAGCCGCGTGAGGCGATTCGCCGGTTGGTGGAATTCACCTTTGATCACCATGACCAGAACGTGGATTTCGTGCGCATCGTCAGCATCGAAAATATCCACAACGCCGAGTACGTCAAGCGCACCGACACCATCAAGGCGATGAACAGCAAAATCCTGGAAGGGTTGGGGGAGACCTTGCGCCGCGGGGCTGAGTTGGGGCTTTTTCGCGAAGGGCTGGAGCCGCTGGATGTGCACTTGCTGATCAACTCGTTCAGTTTCTACCGGGTGTCCAACCGGCACACCTTCAGCGAGATTTTCCAGATCGAACTGTCGGATGAGGCGATCAAGCAGCGCCATCGGGAAATGATTTGCGAGTCGGTGTTGCGCTACCTGCAAGCCTGAGAACTGATCGTTCCCACGCAGAGCGTGGGAACGATCATGATGGGGTTGCATCCCTAGATATTCATGCTCTGGAAGTGCGCCAGCATCCTGTCTGCATCCGCCACTTCGCCGCTGAACAACTCAAACGCCTTCACCGCCTGAAACACCGCCATATTGCCGCCATCCAGGGTACGGCAACCCAAGGCGCGCGCGTCGCGCAGCAGTTGGGTTTCCAGCGGGAAGTACACAATTTCCGCCACCCACAATTCAGCCCGCAACAACGCCGCAGGCACAGGCGTGCCGGGCAGCTTGGCCATGCCCATCGGCGTGGTGTTCACCAGGCCATCGGCCTCGGCCATGGCATTTTCCAAGTGGCTGCCGACCTGAGCGCGACCGATGCCGAACTGCTGGGCAAGGTTATCCACAAGGTCCTGGGCGCGAGTGCGGTCGACATCGAAGATGCTCAAGTACTCCACGCCTTCTGCCAACAGTGCATGGGCCACTGCCGCGCCCGCACCACCGGCGCCCATCTGCACCACGCGTTGGCGCGGTACGTTGTGCAAGTTGCGCCGAAAGCCTTCGGCGAACCCCAGGCAGTCGGTGTTATGGCCAATGCGCTTGCCGTCCTTGAACACCACGGTGTTGACCGCACCAATACCCCTGGCCTCATCGGAGAGCTCATCGAGCAACGGCAGAATCGCCTGCTTGCACGGGTAAGTAATGTTCAAACCGGTGAAGTGCATCAGCTCGGCGGCCCGTAGTAATTCCGGCAGGGCGTTGAGGTCCAGGTGCAGCGGCTCCAGGTCGATCAGGCGATACAGGTAGCGCAAGCCCTGGGCGTCGCCTTCCTGCTCATGCAGTGCCGGTGTGCGTGAGGCCTGGATGCCGGCGCCGATCAGGCCAGCGAGAATGCGTGGTTTCATCAGGTGCGTCCCTTCAGCGTCAGGCTGAAATGTTCCAGTGCCAGGTGGTAGCCATGGCTGCCAAACCCGGCCAGCACGGCCTGGGCGATCGGTGACACAAACGAGTGATGACGAAAGGCTTCACGGGCATGCACGTTGGATAAATGCACTTCGATCACCGGCACTTCACTGGCCACCAGGGCATCGCGGATCGCGACCGAAGTGTGAGTCCAGGCCGCCGGGTTGATCACAATACCCGCGCAGCGGTTGCGGGCGCCGTGGATCCAGTCGAGCAATTCGCCCTCGTGGTTGGTCTGGCGAAACTCGATCTTCAGCCCGAGCTTGTCGGCGCTGCGACCACACAGGGCGGCAATGTCGGCCAAGGTTTCATGGCCATAAGTGGCAGGCTCGCGGGTGCCGAGCAGGTTGAGATTGGGGCCGTTGAGCACCAGCACGATGGGCGGCATAGAGGCTTCTCCACAGTTCTTATTGGTTGTGGAGTCAAAATGTACTGGTTGGTTAATTTGGTCAATTGATGGCTGCGGATCTGTTCGGTGATCGAACGTTTAATCAATGCAATTGCTGGATCACCGGCTGACGTGCATTCGGTTGAAGTATTGCGCGAGGTTGCTGAACGAGGAGGACTTTCGAGCATTGGCCGGGTCGTTCCAGTCGTTGGCATCACTGGTTACAACCCGGCATTCGCCGGGTTTTTTGTGGTTACTAATCTGTGAAACAGCTTCGGGAATAGGAGCCGGTTGTCGGGTGGCAGAGGGAAATTGTTACCTGACGGAAAATAACCTAACGGATGGGTTACGATGAGAGTAGGTGCTTACAAAGGCTATGTCATTTCGGTGTTTATCAGGGATGAGCATTGCCCGCCCCATGTGCATGTCAGGGGCAAGGGATGGGATGCGCGGTTTCGTTTCAGTTTCCTGGATGGGGAAGGTGAGTTGTGGGATGTAGAGCCTGAACGGAGGCGGCCACCCGCAGCACTTCTGAAGGAGATACGCGGGGCGATCATGCAGCGGCACTACTTGGCGCGGGCACGCAGGATTTGGTGGGAAAAACTGCAGACGGTTTGCCTGGAGAATCATTCCTGGAATTGGGACGCTGGTGAGTTGGTTCCAGGATTGGTCATTCGACACGGCGTCTATGTCATCGCCAGCGCCAGGCACGATGTCATAGCGCAACGGACTATTTTGAATCTGGTAAGAGCGCCAGATTGCGTGGGGATTAATTTATGAAAATCATAAAAGCCAAAGTCACACCTTATGTACCTCTCACTGAAGCCGACGTTGACAAGGCAATCGCCCGAGGACGCAGGTTGAAACGCCTGTACGCCAACGCCAGTAACGTACGTTATGAAAACGATTGCCTCTCCATTGGCTTCAGCGATGGCAGCCGCGTTGTGTTGCCGGTGGCTGGCCTGCCGGAGTTCGAAGGGTTTTCAGAGAAGGATTTCCAGCAGTTGGAAGTGACTTTCGGAGGCAAGGCGATTAGCTGTGAAGCGCAGGACCTGGATGTTTCGATCACTGGGTTGATCGCTACAAGCCAGCCGCTGATGGACCTGGCAACCAGCCTGGTGGCATCGCGCAATGGTCGCAAAAGCAGCGCGGCCAAGACCGCAGCGGCCCGGGCCAATGGCAAGAAGGGGGGCCGGCCACGCAAGGAAGTACCGCAGCCCCCAGAGACAACAGACACTTGAATAAACAGTAGGAGCGAGCTTGCTCGCGAAAAACTCACAGGCACCGCGTTTATCCAGGAAGCACGCGTTATCGTTGACGTTTTTCGCGAGCAAGCTCGCTCCTACCTCGCAGGTTTATCGGCGGGTCAGCAACACACCCGACTCCATATGGTGCGTCCACGGGAACTGGTCAAACATTGCACACTGGGAGATCCGGTGCGTGTCGTGCAGTTGCGCGATGTTCGCCGCCAGCGTCTCCGGGTTGCAGGAGATGTACAGGATGTTGTCGAAGCGCCGGGTCAGCTCGCAGGTGTCCGGGTCCATGCCAGCGCGGGGCGGGTCGACGAAGACGCTACCGAACTCGTAACTTTTCAGGTCGATGCCGTGCAGGCGGCGGAACGGGCGCACTTCGTTCAGGGCTTGGGTGAGTTCTTCGGCGGAGAGGCGCACCAGGGTGACGTTCTCCACGCCATTTTCATCCAGGTTGCTCAGGGCCGCATTCACTGAGGTCTTGCTGATCTCGGTGGCCAGCACCTTGCGCACGCGGGTCGCCAGCGGCAGGGTGAAGTTGCCGTTGCCGCAGTACAGCTCCAACAAATCGTCCGGGCGATCGCCCAGCGCTTCGTAGGCCCAGTTGAGCATCTTCTGGTTCACCGTGCCGTTGGGCTGGGTGAACGCGCCTTCGGGTTGGCGATAGCTGAAGGTGCGCCCACCGATGTCGAGTTTCTCCACCACGTAGTCGTGACCGATCACATCGCGCTTGCCCTTGGAACGGCCGATGATGCTCACATTCAGCTCAGCGGCCAATTTGTTCGCGGCGGTGTGCCAATGTTCGTCCAGCGGGCGGTGATAGCACAGGGTGATCATCGCGTCGCCGGCCAGGGTGGTGAGGAACTCCACCTGGAACAGCTTGTGGCTCAGGGCGGCGCTGGCTTGCCAGGCGGCCTTGAGTTGCGGCATCAACTGGTTGATGCGCTGGCTGGCGATGGGGAATTCTTCGATGAGGATCGGCGTGCGCTTGTCCTCCTGGGAGAACATCGCGTAGTGGCGCTCGCCGCCTTCGCGCCACAGGCGGAACTCCGCGCGCAGGCGGAAGTGCTGCAGCGGCGAGTCGAAGACCTGCGGCTCGGGCGCGTCGAACGGTGCCAGCAGGTCACGCAGGCGCGTGACCTTGTCTTGCAGTTGAGCGGTGTAGCTTGCGGCGTCAAAAGTCATGCGTTGAACCAGCCCAGCTTGATCACGAACAGGATCGACAGGATCACCAGTGCCGGGTTCAGCTCACGGTAGCGGCCCGAAAGCAGCTTGATGGCGGTCCAGGCGATGAAACCGAAGGCGATGCCGTTGGCGATGGAGTAAGTGAAGGGCATCGCCAGGGCGGTGATCACCACCGGCGCTGCCACCGTAATGTCGTCCCAGTCGATTTCGGCCAGGCCTTGGCTCATCAGCACCGCCACAAACAGCAAGGCTGGCGCGGTGGCATAGGCCGGCACGCTGGCGGCCAATGGCGAGAAGAACAGCGCCAGCAAAAACAGAATCGCGACCACGATGGCGGTCAAGCCGGTCCGGCCACCGGCGCTCACGCCTGCAGCCGATTCGATGTAGCTGGTGGTGGTCGAGGTGCCCAGCAGGGAGCCGGCCATGGCGGCGGTGCTGTCGGCAATCAGCGCGCGGCCCATTTTCGGCATATGGCCGTCCTTGCCCATCAGGCCGGCGCGCTTGGCGACGCCGATCAGGGTGCCGGAGTTGTCGAACAGGTCAACGAACAGGAAGGCGAAGATCACGCTGACCAGGCCGATGTCCAGCGCGCCCTTGATATCCAGCTGCAGGAAGGTCGGCGCCAGGGACGGCGGTACCGAGGTCACACCGATGAACGGCGTGAAGCCCAGGACGATGGAGGCGACGGTCACCGCCAGGATGCCGATCAGCACTGCGCCGCGTACGGCCAGGGCTTCCAGCGCGACGATCAGCACGAAACCCAGGGTGGCCAGGATCGGCGCCGGTTGTTTCAGGTCGCCCAGGCCCACCATGGTGGCCGGGTTGCTCACCACGATACCGGCGTTATGCAGGGCGATCAGCGCCAGGAACAGGCCGATGCCGGCGGCAATCGCCGAGCGCAGAGGCAGGGGGATGGCGTTGATGATCCACTCACGAATGCGGAAGATCGACAGCAGGAAAAACAGCACCGCCGAAATGAATACCGCGCCCAGCGCCACCTGCCAGGTGTGGCCCATGTGCAGGACCACGGTGTAGGTGAAGAAGGCGTTGAGGCCCATGCCCGGTGCCAGGGCAATCGGGTAGTTGGCGATCAGGCCCATCACGGTCGAACCGATGGCGGCCGCCAGGCAGGTGGCGACAAACACCGCGCCCTTGTCCATGCCGGTCTCGCCGAGGATGCTCGGGTTCACGAACAGGATGTAGGCCATGGCCAGGAAGGTGGTGATCCCCGCGAGAATCTCGGTGCGCACATTGGTGTTGTGGGCTTTGAGTTGAAACAGCTTTTCCAGCATGCCGGCTCCCTGTGACGCTATTGTGCGTCGTGATTTGTTGACCTCTAAGTCAAAGCACAAACTGCGCCAAACGCTTGTGGTTTCAGAGAGGATCGGAAAAAGCGGCGCATCATACCAGCAGCCGAGGCTGTGTGGCGCATGGGCTTGAGGCATACTGCGCCGACGTTCAACAGCCGGTCACCGACAGCATGAAAAAAGCCAACCCGTGGAGTCTAGCTCTGATCGCCAGTATCAGCCTGTGGCTGGGCGCGGCACCGGTATGGGGCGCGGCTGCACCGGCCTTGAGCGAGGTGCGGGTGTTCAAGGTGGAATCGGCCAACTGCAGCGAAGCGATCCCGGAGCGGGTCAACACTACCCAGATGTGCGAGCACCGCGGGCCCACCCAGGTCTCGGTGATGGAAGTCGGCCTGGGCAACAGCCCCATGGGCCGCTTCAACGGCGCGGAGTTGAATGGGCAACGCACAGCGGTGTGCCAGGTCGGCAACATCAGTGAGGCGTGCAACGGCGTGGGCACCTTGATGGGCTACATCTATGTGTTCGACCTGAACGTCCAGGCCCAGGGCTGGTTCGAATTCACCAATACCTCGATCAACCCGCCGCAAAACACCCTGAAAGCCCAGCTCAATATCCGCTGATCAATCATCTTGAACGCTCAAAACCCCGGGAAGTCGTACCCCTAAGACGGCGATTTTCCTGAACGCCGCGGACGTACACCAACCCGTGAGGTGTTTATGAGCGCGACCCCCAATGGCGCGGCGGCCCAGCCGTTCGTCGCCCACCCGATACGCCTGACACTCAACGGCCAGGATCGCCAACTGAACGTGTTGCCCTGGACCACCTTGCTGGACTTGCTGCGTGAACAGTTGGACCTGGTGGGCAGCAAAAAAGGCTGCGACCACGGCCAGTGCGGCGCCTGCACTGTATTGCGTGACGGCAAACGCGTGAATGCCTGCCTGACCCTGGCCGTGATGTGCGACGGCGCCGAATTGACCACCATCGAAGGCCTGGCCGACGGCGACCAACTGCATCCCATGCAACAGGCCTTTATCCAGCACGACGCTTTCCAGTGCGGCTATTGCACCCCCGGGCAGATCTGTTCTGCCGTGGGCCTGGCCAATGAAGGCCGCGCCCACGACCGTGCGCAGATACAGGAATTGATGAGCGGCAACCTGTGCCGCTGCGGCGCCTACAACAACATCCGCGATGCCATCGAAGACGCGCTGCCGGCCTGCCGTCGCCAGGGAGGTGAGTCATGAATCCCTTCCACTACAGCAGGCCGACCGATGTGCAGCAGGCCGTTCAGATGAGCAGCGCCGCCTCGCGCTTTATCGCCGGTGGCACCAACCTGCTGGACCTAATGAAGGAAAACATCAGCCATCCCGAGCACCTGATCGACATCACCGGCTTGCCGCTGCATGACATTCAAGAGACCGCCGAGGGTGGCCTACGTATCGGTGCGCTGGTGAGTAACGCAGACCTGGCCTGGCACCCACTCATTGAGCAGCGTTACCCGTTGCTGTCCCAGGCCATCCTCGCCGGGGCGTCCCCGCAGTTACGCAACATGGCCAGTACCGGCGGCAACCTGTTGCAGCGCACCCGTTGCTATTACTTCTACGACGCCGCGGTACCGTGCAACAAGCGCCAGCCCGGCAGCGGCTGCCCGGCGCGCAACGGTTTGAACCGTATCCATGCGATCCTCGGCGCCAGTGAACAGTGCGTGGCCACCCATCCATCGGACATGTGCGTGGCCCTGGCGGCGCTTGCGGCGCGGGTGCATGTAGAGGGACGTGGCGGTGCGCGGGTGATCGAGTTCGCCGACTTCCATCGATTGCCAGGCGATGCGCCGCAACGTGACAACCAATTGGCCGACGATGAGCTGATCACGGCCATTGAGCTGCCCGCCGATCACCTGGCCCGCCACAGCCATTACCTGAAAATCCGTGACCGTGCCTCCTATGCCTTTGCCTTGGTTTCGGTGGCCGCCGCCTTGGAACTGGACGGCGATGAAATCATCGACGCCCGCCTGGCCTTGGGCGGTGTGGCGCATAAACCATGGCGTGACCGCGCAGTGGAAGCCTTGCTGATTGGCCGCACGGTCAGCCGCGAAACCTTCAGCGCCGCCGCCGACGCCCTGCTGCAAGACGCCGAACCGTTGGAACACAACGGCTTCAAGGTCAAGCTGGCGCGGCGAGCAATCATTCGTGCCCTGAGCGACGCCGCCGTCGCAGGAGAACAGCCATGAGCGCCATCGGCAAACCCCTGGACCGCGTCGACGGTCTGCTCAAGGTCACCGGCCAAGCGCGCTATGCCGGTGAGTTTCCCGAGGACGGCCTGCTGCATGGCAGCGTGGTGTCGAGCACTATCGCCAAAGGCCGGGTGCTGAGCATCGATGCGTCCAAGGCGTTGGCCTTGCCCGGTGTAGTGGACGTGATCCATCACCTCAACCGGCCGAAAATCGCCAGCTATGACGAGGCGTTCGCCGATGCCGATGCGGCCGATGGCTCGCCTTTTCGTCCGCTGTATAACGACCGCGTGCTCTACAGCGGCCAGCCCCTGGCCCTGGTGATTGCCGATAACCTCGAACTGGCGCGGCACGCCGGCTCGCTGGTGCAGATCGACTACGCGCCCGAAACCTTCGAAACCGACCTGCTCACCCAGCAAGCGGCGGCGCACCCGTCGCCCCAGACCCCGCCCGAACCGCGAGGCAACTTCGAAGCTGAATGGGCCGGTGCCGCAATCAGTCTGGACCTGCACTACAGCACGCCCATCGAGCATCACAACCCGATGGAACCCCACGCCAGCACCGTGCTGTATCAGTCCGATGGCACTCTGCATATCCACGACAAGACCCAGGGCCCGCAGAACTGCCAGGCCTATGTGCAAAAAGTCTTCGGCTTGGACAAGCGCCAGGTGCGCATCTTCGCCGCTTTCGTCGGTGGCGCCTTCGGTTCGGGCCTGCGCCCGCAATACCAATTGCCGCTCGCGGTGATGGCGGCCATGGCGCTCAAACGCTCGGTGCGCGTCACCCTGACGCGCCAACAGATGTTCACCTTCGGCTATCGTCCGCGCACCTTGCAGCGTTTGCAGATGGGCGCCGCCGCCAATGGTCGCTTGCTGGCGTTGGGGCATACCGCGATTGGCCAGACGTCGCGCTTTGAGGATTTCAGCGAGCACGTGGTGGAGTGGAGCGGCATGCTCTATCACTGCGACAACGTGCAACTGACGTACAAGTTGGCGCCGTTGGATGTGTTTACCCCGCTGGACATGCGTGCCCCCGGCGCCGCACTAGGCGTGCTCGGCCTGGAGTGCGCCATGGACGAACTGGCGTGTGCCCTGGCCATCGACCCGGTGCAATTGCGCCTGATCAACTACGCCGAACGTAACCAGAACGAAGACAAACCCTGGTCGAGCAAGGCCCTGCGCGAGTGCTACAGCGAAGGCGCCGAACGCTTCGGCTGGCACCAACGCAACCCGGAACCGCGTAGCATGCGTGACGGCCGCCAACTGATCGGCTGGGGCATGGCCGGCGGCGTGTGGGAGGCCATGCAGATGAAAGCCAGCGCCAAGGCGCGCCTCGACGCGCAGGGCAAGCTCACCGTCAGCAGCGCCACCACCGACATTGGCACTGGCACCTACACGGTGATGACCCAGATCGCCTCCCAGGCCAGCGGCGTGGCCATGGCCGACGTGCGTTTTGTGCTGGGCGATTCGTCGTTGCCCACGGCGCCGTTGCAGGGCGGCTCGTTTACCGTGTCCTCGGTGGGTACGGCGGTGCAGCAAGCCTGTGAAGCGCTGAATGCCAAGTTGCTCCAGGTCGCCCGGCAGACCTACCCGGTGTTCAAGGACGCCGAAGCCGTGCGGTTTGAAGAGGGCCAACTGCATGCCGGTGATGTGAGTGTTTCGTTGGCGCAACTGGTCAAGGACAGCGGTGAGGAGGTGCTGCAAGCACAGGTTGACAGCGAGCCGGACAAGAAGCGCCAGGGCTATGCCTGCGCGACCCATTCGGCGGTGTTTGTCGAGGTGCGGGTTGATGAAGACCTGGGCACCATCAGGGTCAGCCGTGTGGTCAGCGCCATTGCCGCGGGGCGCGTGGTCAACCCCAAGATGGCCCGCAGCCAGATCCTTGGCGGCGTGGTGTGGGGCATTGGCATGGCCCTGCATGAAGAGACCCAGGTCGACCATGAGCTGGGGCGTTACATGAACCACAGCCTGGCCGAGTACCACATCCCGGTGAACGCCGATATTGGCGAGATTGACGTGCTGTTTGTCGAAGAGCACGACGAGATCGTCAATGCGCTCGGGTCCAAGGGCGTGGGGGAAGTCGGCATTGTCGGGGTAGCGGCGGCGGTGGCGAATGCGGTTTACCATGCCACCGGCAAGCGGGTTCGGGAGTTTCCGATTACCTTGGATAAGGTGCTATAGCCCAAACCGTCAGACCAATGAAGTTCCAGTGTGGGAGCTGGCTTGCCTGCGATAGCGGTGTATCAGCCACCAGAAAGTTGCCTGATACACCGCTATCGCGGGCAAGCCCGGCTCCCACAGGGTATGGCGGTGAAGCCTATGGCTTGGTTTCTTCCACCGGCACATGCATGCGATCCCGGTTGGCCAGGGTCGGGAACAGCTTGATCCACACCCCGGTCACCACCAGGGTGCCAACCCCGCCCATCACCACCGCAGGCACGGTGCCAAACCAGTGGGCGGTAATCCCGGATTCGAATTCGCCCAATTGATTGGACGCACCGATAAACAGGCCATTGACCGCACTCACTCGCCCGCGCATTTCATCTGGCGTTTCCAACTGCACGAACGATGCACGGATCACCATGCTGATCATGTCTGCCGCGCCCAGTACCACCAGCACCGCCAGTGAAAACCAGAACGAAGTCGACAGGCCGAAGGCGATGGTTGCCACCCCGAACACGCCGACGGCGGTGAACATCACGCGGCCCACCTTGCGGTCTACTGAGAACCGCGCCAGCCACAGTGACATCAGCAATGCGCCCACGGCCGGGGCCGACCGCAGCAGGCCCAGGCCCCAGGCACCGGTCAGCAGGATGTCCTTGGCGAACACCGGTAACAGCGCGGTGGCGCCGCCCAGCAGCACGGCAAACAGGTCCAGGGAGATGGCGCCAAGAATGTCCGGGCGGCTGCGGATAAAGCGTATGCCGGCCAGCAGCGAGTCCAGGGTGGCCTTGGCTTTGTTCAGCGGAGTCTGGCGTGCGGGCAGGTTAAGTGTCAGCACGCAGGCGATCAGGTACAGCGCCACGGTGGGGCCGTACACCCACACGCTGCCAAACGCGTAAAGCAAACCGCCCACGGCCGGTGCGACGATGGTCGCCAGTTGCTGGGCCGATTGCGATGCCGCCACGGCCCGGGGGAACAGCGCGCTGGGCACGATGCTCGGCAACAGTGCCTGGGTGGTGGGCATTTCAAATGAGCGCGCAGCGCCGAGCAGGAAGGCGAGGATGAAGATCATCTCGCGAGTCACGTTGCCGGTCAGGCCGCCGATGGCCAGGGACAAGGCGATCAGCGCCTGCAAGGTCTGGCAGATGGCAGCGACCCGGCGGCGTTCATAGCGATCCGCCACGTGCCCGGTGTGCAGCATGAACAGCACGCGCGGCACGAATTCCACCAGGCCGACCAGGCCCAGGTCCAAGACGTTGCCGGTCAGCTGGTACAGGTTCCAGCCGATCGCCACGGTGAGCATCTGGAAGCCGCTGGCGGTAAAGATCCGCGCCAGCCAGAACGCGATGAAAGGGCGGTGGTGACGTAACAGCAACGCAGGTTCACTGGGCATCGGCAATCAGGTCGGCAACGGGAGAATGGCGAGATTAGCATCAAGCTGTAACAAATAGTTGCAAGAACTGAGCTGAGGCAAGCTGTCACGCGGCAAAAGACCACACAGTCCTACAGCAAAAATGGGACTACTCTTTCAACGATGCTTGATCCAGATCAAAACCTGCCCCGGGATTGTTCTGGCGGCCGCAAGGCCAGATTCCCCACGCGATGGGTAATAAAAGAAACGAATTGAAATTCGCCACACTCCATATCCGTGGGGGCAGTGGGTGCAGGCTCCCAGCCAGCAGCCGGTATTACCTGACAGAGGAAGACTTATGTTCGGTTTGGAGGCGCTAGATCTCGCCCGAATTCAATTCGCGTTCACCATCTCATTCCACATCCTGTTCCCGGCGATCACCATCGGCCTGGCCAGTTACCTTGCGGTGCTGGAGGGCTTGTGGCTCAAGACCCACAACGACACCTACCGTGACCTCTACCACTTCTGGTCGAAGATCTTTGCCGTCAACTTCGGCATGGGTGTGGTATCGGGCCTGGTCATGGCGTACCAGTTCGGTACCAACTGGAGCCGCTTCTCGGACTTCGCCGGTGCCGTCACCGGGCCGTTGCTGACGTACGAAGTGCTCACGGCCTTCTTCCTCGAGGCCGGTTTCCTGGGCGTGATGTTGTTCGGCTGGAACAAGGTGGGGCGCAAGCTGCACTTCTTCGCCACGGTGATGGTGGCCGTGGGTACGTTGATCTCCACGTTCTGGATTCTTGCCTCTAACAGCTGGATGCAGACGCCCCAGGGCTTTGAAATCATCGATGGCCGCGTAATACCGACCGACTGGCTGGCGGTGATCTTCAACCCGTCGTTCCCCTACCGCCTGATGCACATGGCCACGGCTGCTTTCGTTGCCACGGCGTTCTTCGTCGGCTCGTCGGCGGCCTGGCATTTGCTGCGCGGCAAGGACAACCCGGCGATCCGCAAAATGCTCTCGATGGCGATGTGGATGGCCTTGATTGTTGCGCCCATCCAGGCGGTGATCGGCGACTTCCACGGCCTCAATACCCTCAAGCATCAGCCGGCCAAGATCGCCGCGATTGAAGGCCACTGGGAAAATATCGGCAACGAGCCAACGCCGTTGATCCTGTTTGGCTGGCCGGACATGAAAGCCGAGAAAACCAAATACGCAGTCGAGATTCCGTATCTGGGCAGCCTGATCCTGACCCACTCCCTGGACAAGCAGGTGCCGGCGCTCAAGGAGTTCCCACCTGAAGACCGCCCCAACTCCACCGTTGTGTTCTGGTCGTTCCGGGTCATGGTCGGCCTGGGGTTCCTGATGATCTTCACCGGTCTGTTCAGCCTGTGGCTGCGCCGGGGCGACAAAATGTACACGTCCAAACCGTTCCTGTACCTGGCGCTGTGGATGGGCCCGTCTGGGCTGATTGCGATTCTTGCCGGTTGGTTCACCACCGAAATCGGTCGCCAGCCCTGGGTGGTCTACGGGTTGATGCGCACGGCAGATGCCTCCTCCGGGCATAGCCTGACGCAGATGACCATTACCCTGGTGTTGTTCGTGGTGGTGTACTTCGCGCTGTTCGGCGCGGGCCTGGGCTACATGATGCGCCTGGTGCGCAAAGGCCCCGTGACCCACGACAGTACCGAGCCCGCCCACGGTGGCCCCGGCCAGAAACGCACCCCCGCGCGTCCGTTGTCTGCTGCCGACGATGGCAGTGATAACGACCACGACCACATCCAGCACAAGGGGAATTGAGATGGGTATTGATCTTCCGCTGATCTGGGCCGTGATCATCATCTTCGGCATCATGATGTACGTGGTCATGGACGGCTTCGACCTGGGGATCGGCATTCTTTTCCCGTTTGTTCCGGGCAAAGTCGACCGTGACGTGATGATGAACACCGTGGCGCCCGTATGGGACGGCAACGAAACCTGGCTGGTACTCGGGGGCGCGGCGTTGTTCGGCGCGTTCCCGCTGGCCTATTCGGTGGTGTTGTCGGCGCTGTACCTGCCGCTGATCCTGATGCTGATCGGCCTGATCTTCCGCGGCGTGGCCTTTGAGTTCCGCTTCAAGGCCAAGGACCACAAGCGTCACCTGTGGGACAAGGCGTTTATTGGCGGCTCGCTGGCGGCGACTTTCTTCCAGGGGGTGGCGTTGGGCGCCTTTATCGACGGTATTCCGGTGGTGGATCGCCAGTTCGCCGGCGGTTCACTGGATTGGCTCACACCCTTCACGATGTTCTGCGGAGTGGCGCTGATCGTGGCGTATGCCTTGCTCGGCTGCACCTGGCTGATCATGAAGACCGAAGGCAAGTTGCAGGAGCAGATGCACAACCTGGCGCGGCCTTTGGCGTTTGTAGTGTTGGCGGTTATCGGCATCGTCAGCATCTGGACGCCGCTGACCCACCCGGAAATCGCGTCGCGCTGGTTCACCTTGCCGAACCTGTTCTGGTTCCTGCCGGTGCCGATCCTGGTGCTGGTCACCATGTACGGGCTGATCCGCGCCGTGGCACGTAATGCGCACTACACGCCGTTCCTGTTGACGCTGGTGCTGATTTTCCTCGGCTACAGTGGCTTGGGGATCAGCCTGTGGCCGAACATCATCCCGCCGTCCGTGTCGATCTGGGATGCCGCCGCGCCGCCGCAAAGCCAGGGCTTCATGCTGGTGGGTACGCTGTTCATCATCCCGTTTATCCTGGGCTACACCTTCTGGAGCTACTACGTGTTCCGCGGCAAGGTCACCCACGAAGACGGCTATCACTAGGAGGGTTGAACCATGTCAAAACCTTCGTTGCATGAGATTGAACAGGCCGAGAAGCAGCCGTTGTGGCGGCGCCTGGGGTGGCTGGCGATGATCTGGACCGGCAGCGTGCTGGCCCTGTTCGTGGTGGCCAGCCTGATGCGCATGTTCATGAATGCGGCAGGCCTGAGCACGCATTGACACTGTAGGAGCGAGCTTGCTCGCGAAAAACGTCAACGATAACGCGGGGTGCCTGACGCCCCGCGGTGTTCTCAGGTTTTTCGCGAGCAAGCTCGCTCCTACAATAAGCAGGGCTTTTTTATTTACGCGCCTTGAGGATGACGAACTTGGGCGTGGCCGCTACTTGCTCGACACCACGGAACAACCGCGCCAGCTTGCTGTGGTAGCCCAGGTGACGATTCCCGACGATGTACAAGGCGCCACCGACCACCAGCGCTTCGCGTGCCTGCTGGAACATGCGCCAGGCGAGGAAGTCGCCCACCACTTGTTGTTGGTGGAACGGTGGGTTGCACAGCACCACTTCCAGCGATTGCGCCTCCTGGCCGGCCAGGCCATCGTCGGCACGTACGCTGACGTCCCGCTCTCCCAAGGCGGCTTGCCAGTTTTCGGCGGCCGATTGCACTGCCATATACGACTCATCCACCAAGGTGTAGTGCGCGTCGGGGTTCTGCAGGGCGCTGGCAATCGCCAGTACGCCGTTGCCGCAGCCCAGGTCCGCCACGCGTGCACTGCCCAGGTTTTTTGGCAGGTGCGGCAGGAAGGCACGGGTGCCGATGTCCAGGCCTTCGCGGCAAAAGACGTTGGCGTGGTTACACAACTCGATGACCGGCGCATCCAGGGTATAGCGGGTCGGGTAGGGCGAGACCGCGGCAGGGCGCGGCTCGACGCTGGCAATCAGCAACCGCGCCTTTTTGACCGCCAATGAGGCGTGCATGGGCCCGATGTAACGCTCCAGCAATTCGCCCGCAGCCCGTGGCAAATGCTTGATCATTGCACCTGCGATCACCTCGGCGCCGGGCGCCAGTTGCCCTTGCAGGCGGATCAGTTGTTCTTCCAGCAACGCCAGGGTTTTCGGCACGCGGATCAACACGCGATCGAACGGCCCGGTCGCGAGCTGGCTGGCCGGTATGAAGGGCACGGCATCAAAGGGCTTGCCGTTGCGCACCAGGTTTTTCTCCAGGCCCTGAGCGGCGAGGAACGAGTCACCGCTGGAGGTCACTTGCACCTGGCCTTGAAGGCTGGCTGCCAGGGCGCCGAAGCTGTCATTGAGCACCAGCACGCGGGTGGCGGCAGTGGGCTGTTGCGCGGCGAGGTGGCTGAGCAGGTATTCGTCGGCGGCATCGAAGGCTTGCAGCGGATCATTGTGTTGCTCTGGCTGACGAATCAGGTCGAGCTGGGCGAAAGGGCTGTCAAGCAGGGGCATGGCGGGGCGAGGCTCTGGGTAATCGACGGACCGTCTGAGTGAACGGCGGGGCAACCGTGGAAAGCGCACCCTCAACACTCAGAATTGGCCGTAAATGTTACGTTTTTTTCAACGCGATGACATGCGGTGTTTTACGTGGGCTAAAACAGCCCGGCTTTAGCGGCGCGCAGCACCGCCTGGATCTTGTTATGCACGCCCAGTTTCTTGAAGGTACTGCTGATATGAAAGCCCACGGTGCGCTCGGACAGGCAAAGAATCGCGGCAATCTCGGAGGCGGTCTTGCCCATCGCGGACCACTTGAGGATTTCTGTTTCCCGGGCAGTCAATTTGCTGGGCGCTTTAATGTCGGGGGCGTCGGCGTACTTCTGCGCGACGACCGCATGCATCGCATGGCAAAGCCACAACACCTGGCCGGCTTTTTCGTAAAGCTCTTCAGGGCTGACCTCGCCCTTGCTGCGAACCAGGGTCAGCATGCTGAATACACCCTGGAAGTCATGCACGGCTTGGGTCCAGCCTAAATGCACCCCGCATGACTGGGCCAACTCCCAAAGCTTGGGGGTGTTGGCAAAGGTTTTTTGTTCCCAGAGAATGGGCAGTACCGAGGTCTTACAGTGGGTTACAACGGGGTCTACATCGAAGAAGTGCGCTTGTTTATAAATGCTAAGCCATTCATTTGGATAGTTATTAAACAAAATTGGTTTTGTTTGAGTGCTTTGTGATTGGGAACTCATGGTAAAGGAACAATATTCGAAACCTAGTTCATAAGTGTGGTTTATCACCATCTCAAACACACTGGTGATTTCACTCTCGCCGTCCAGCTTGGGCAGCCGGGCATTATGCCAATTGACCATCGGTGACTCTCCATGCGTGTATATGTGACCTGGGTACGTCCTGATCCCCCATTGCAGCTCGAAAACAAGTGTAGGGTAAGTCCTACAACTGAGCTTGAAAAATATTTTACTTGCAGGGTTTGTCTAGTTGGCCGGTTTTGTACAAGACTTGGAGCTTTGTATAAGAGCGCTAGGCAGGTATCTTTTTTTCAATACTTTTAATGTCTTGAAGGTAGTGTCAAAGTGATGTCGCTTTAAGTACCGCTTCATCTAGTGAGGTATTCAGGGCGCGTTAATAGCCAAATAATTAGTGCCAGCGTGGAGCCATGGCTGACCTGTTGGACTGGTTAAAAAACGCGCAGGCCACCCGCGTGAACCTTGAGTGACGGCAAAGCCAGTACCAATCATCAGTGTTTGCGCGGTCTGTTTTGAGGGACACTAACGGCCTGTGCAAAACGGAGCCCCCCATGACGGCCAGTGCTGAGAAATTTACCCGCCAGACCCTGCTCGATGTGCAGTCGCTGACCCCCAGCCTGTTCACCCTGCGCACCACCCGCGATGCCGGTTTTCGTTTTACCGCCGGCCAGTTCGTGCGCCTGGGCGTTACCAAGGCGGATGGCAGCACCGTCTGGCGTGCCTATTCCATCGTGTCTTCGCCGTTTGACGAGCATCTGGATTTCTTTTCCATCGTGGTCCCCGGTGGTGAGTTCACCAGTGAACTGAGCCGCCTGAAGGTGGGCGATACCTTGCTGGTCGAGCGCCAGGCCACCGGGTTTCTGACCCTCAACCGCTTTGTCGACGGGCGTGACTTGTGGTTGCTGGGAACCGGAACGGGCGTCGCGCCGTTCCTGTCGATCCTGCAGGACTTCGAAGTGTGGGAAAAATTCGAGCGCATCATCCTGGTGTACAGCGCCCGGGAAGCCAAGGAACTGGCCTACCAGTCGCTGATCGACACGCTGAGTGAGCGCGAGTACCTGGCCGAGTACGCCCACAAGCTCACCTACATTCCCATCGTCACCCGCGAGCAGCATCCGGGCACGTTGAATGGGCGTATTACGGCCTTGATCGAAAATGGCGAATTGGAGCGGGCCGCCGGCGTGGAGCTGACGGCACAGGATTCGCGCGTACTGATTTGCGGCAACCCGCAGATGGTCGATGACACGCGCCAGTTGCTCAAGCAGCGGGACATGCAACTGAGCCTGAGCCGACGACCTGGCCAGGTGGCGGTAGAAAATTATTGGTAGAAAAAAGGCGCCTTGCGAGGCGCCTTTTTTGCATCCGCAGGTTAAAGCGGCTTGTTGTTCTGTGCCTTGAGCAGATCGCGGATCTCGCCCAGCAGCACTTCTTCTTTGCTTGGCGTCGGCGGCAAGCTTGGGGCCACGGCTTCTTCACGTTTCAGACGGTTGATCGCCTTCACACCCATGAAGATTGCAAACGCGACGATTATAAAGTCGATGATGCTCTGGATGAACTTGCCGTAAGCCAGCACAACAGCGGGTACATCACCCTGTGCTGCCTTGAGCGTGACGGCCAGATCGGCAAAGTCCACGCCACCGATCAGCAGGCCGATGGGAGGCATTATCACGTCGCCTACAAATGAGGAAACAATCTTGCCGAAGGCAGCACCGATGATGATACCGACGGCCATGTCGACCACATTACCTTTGACCGCGAAGGCCTTGAACTCACTGATCACGCCCATAGGTTATTCCTTGTTACAGTTGAGGAGGGTGGAGGTCAGTGTAATTCAGTCGAACAGCGCTTGCTCGAAACAACTGTTAACACTGTCGGTTTTTATCGACACATCAAATCGCAAATAGTTTGCAAAGTGCCACTAGTCGCGCGCGAATTAGCCGCTATTTCAGCGGGTTACCAGATTTTTTTCTTAATCGGGCCTGTGGTGTTTTTCTATTTATCTTCTGACTCGCAGGTCACTAGCCTCTGGCAAGCACAACTGAATGTGCATTAAAAAAACCAGAGGAAACCTCGATGAATACTCCAATCAGCCGCAGGCCCGTGTCGGCGCGCCACGCGCTGGCACTGGTGACCGCCAGCCTGCTTTCCCTCTCCGTACAAGCCGCCAACCTGACCCGCGATAACGGGGCCAACGTCGGTGATAACCAGAACTCCCAAACCGCCGGTGCCAATGGCCCGGTGCTGCTGCAAGATGTGCAACTGATCCAGAAACTGCAACGCTTCGACCGCGAACGCATCCCAGAGCGCGTAGTGCACGCACGCGGCACGGGCGCCCATGGCACCTTCACAGTGACCGACAACCTCAGCGACCTGACCAAGGCCAAAGTGTTCGCCGCCGGTGAAACCACACCAGTGTTCGTACGCTTCTCGGCCGTGGTGCATGGCAACCACTCCCCGGAAACCCTGCGTGACCCACGGGGCTTCGCCACCAAGTTCTATACCGCCGAAGGTAACTGGGACCTGGTCGGTAACAACTTCCCCACGTTCTTTATTCGGGATGCCATCAAGTTCCCGGACATGGTCCATGCCTTTAAACCGGACCCACGCACTAACCTGGACGATGACTCGCGCCGTTTCGACTTCTTCTCCCATGTTCCAGAGTCCACTCGTACACTGACCGAGTTGTACTCGGACTCCGGCACCCCTGCCAGTTACCGCGAAATGGACGGCAACGGCGTACATGCCTACAAGTTGATTAACGCCAAAGGCGAAGTGCACTACGTCAAGTTCCACTGGAAGAGCCAGCAGGGCATCAAGAACCTTGATCCCAAGCAAGTTACCGAGGTGCAGGGGCGTGACTACAGCCATATGACCAATGATCTGGTCACGCACATCAACAAAGGCGACTTCCCTAAGTGGGACCTGTATGTGCAGGTGCTCAAGCCTGAAGACCTGGCCAAGTTTGATTTCGACCCACTGGATGCCACCAAGATCTGGCCGAATGTGCCCGAGCGCAAAGTCGGGCAAATGGTGCTGAACCGCAACCCGGCCAATGTGTTCCAGGAAACCGAGCAAGTCGCGATGGCCCCGGCCAACCTGGTACCGGGTATCGAGCCGTCGGAAGACCGCTTGCTGCAGGGGCGCGTGTTCTCCTACGCCGATACGCAAATGTACCGCCTGGGCGCGAACGCTCTGCAGTTGCCGATTAACGCTCCACGGGTCACCGTCAACAACGGCAACCAGGACGGCGCGATGAACGTCGGCAAGACCACCACCGGCGTCAACTACCAACCAAGTCGCCTGTTGCCGCGGGAAGAGCCGCAAACCGCACGCTACAGCCAGTCGCAGCTGTCGGGCAGCACCCAGCAGGCCAAGATTCAACGTGAGCAGAACTTCAAGCAGGCCGGTGACCTTTACCGCTCCTACACCAAGAAAGAGCGCGAAGACCTCATCAACAACTTTGGCGGCTCATTGGCCACCACCGATGACGAGAGCAAGCACATCATCCTGTCGTTCCTCTACAAGGCGGACCCGGAATACGGCACCGGCGTGGCCAAGGTCGCCAAGGGCGATCTGGCTCGCGTAAAGGCGCTGGCGGAAAAACTGACCGACTGATTCATTGGTTGCGGTCGGCGCCTTCACGGGCGTCGACCTTTGGCAGGAGAACACCCTATGCGTATCTCTATCGGCTTACTGATGGCCATGCTGGCCTTTACCGCTCATGCCGAGTCCCCCGACCCGGTGGCGCTCAAGGCGCAGTTGCAGGATTACTATTTCGACGCCGCCCGTCGTGGCGACCTCGACATGCTCAACACCTTCATAGAGTCCGGCTACGGCCTCAATGCCCAGGATGACAAGGGCTACACCGCGTTGATCCTGGCTGCTTATCACGGCCAGGGCCCGTATGTGGAGCGTCTGCTCGATGCCGGCGCCGACGCCTGCGTCCAGGATAAACGCGGTAACACGGCGTTGATGGGCGCCATCTTCAAAGGCGAGCTGAAAATCGCCCAGCGCCTGTTGGCCACCGACTGCAACCCCGACCAGCGCAACGGCGCAGGGCAGACCGCCGCCATGTACGCCGGGTTGTTCAAGCGCGTCGAATTGTTGGGGGCGCTGCAAGCCAAAGGCGCAGACCTGAACGCCGAGGACCCCGTGGGTAACAGTGCTTCACGTTTAGCGAAGGGCGAAATCCGGACCCCAGCTTCGCGCTGAGCTATCATCGCGGTTTTTCGGTTGGAGGTTCTCACATGGCAAAGGCCAAGCGCATGTACGGCTGCACAGAGTGCGGCGCGACCTTTCCCAAATGGGCAGGCCAGTGCTCCGAATGCGGCGCGTGGAACACGCTGACTGAAACCATGATCGAGAGTGGCGGTGCCGCGGCCCCCACCGGCCGTGCCGGCTGGACCGGGCAACAGGCGCAGATCAAGACCCTGGCCGAAGTCAGCGTCGAAGAGATTCCGCGCTTTTCCACCGCCTCCGGCGAGCTGGACCGGGTCTTGGGCGGTGGTCTGGTGGACGGCTCGGTGGTGCTGATCGGCGGTGACCCGGGCATCGGCAAGTCCACGATCCTGCTGCAAACCCTGTGCAGCATCGCCAGCCGCATGCCTGCGCTGTATGTCACCGGCGAAGAGTCCCAGCAGCAAGTGGCCATGCGCGCCCGGCGCCTGGGCTTGCCCCAGGACCAACTGCGGGTCATGACCGAAACCTGCATCGAAAGCATCATCGCCACGGCGCGCATCGAAAAGCCTAAAGTCATGGTCATTGACTCGATCCAGACGATTTTCACCGAACAACTGCAATCGGCACCCGGCGGCGTGTCCCAGGTGCGCGAAAGCGCGGCGCTGTTGGTGCGTTACGCCAAGCAGAGTGGCACGGCGATCTTCCTGGTCGGCCACGTGACCAAAGAAGGCGCACTGGCCGGGCCACGGGTGTTGGAACACATGGTCGACACCGTGCTGTATTTCGAAGGGGAATCTGACGGTCGCCTGCGCCTGCTGCGGGCGGTGAAGAACCGTTTTGGCGCCGTCAACGAACTGGGCGTGTTCGCCATGACCGATCGGGGGCTGAAAGAAGTCTCGAACCCCTCGGCGATTTTTCTCACCCGCGCTCAGGAAGAAGTTCCGGGCAGTGTGGTAATGGCGACGTGGGAAGGCACCCGGCCGATGCTGGTGGAAGTCCAGGCGCTGGTGGATGACAGCCATTTGGCCAACCCACGGCGGGTCACATTGGGCCTGGACCAGAACCGCCTGGCGATGTTGCTGGCGGTGCTGCACCGACATGGCGGCATTCCGACCCACGATCAGGATGTGTTCCTTAACGTGGTGGGCGGGGTCAAGGTGCTGGAGACTGCGTCCGACCTGGCGCTGATGGCGGCGGTGATGTCCAGCCTGCGTAATCGGCCGTTGCCCCATGACTTGCTGGTGTTTGGCGAGGTGGGTTTGTCGGGCGAAGTGCGCCCGGTGCCGAGTGGGCAGGAGCGCTTGAAGGAAGCGGCCAAGCATGGCTTCAAACGGGCGATTGTGCCCAAGGGCAATGCGCCGAAGGAGGCGCCGCCGGGGTTGCAGATTATTGCTGTGACGCGGCTGGAGCAGGCGTTGGATGCCCTGTTCGAATAATCCGCAGCACCGCTGAACCCCTGTGGGAGCTGGCTTGCCTGCGATGGCGGTGTATCAGGCAAGAATGGGTAAGCTGACCCGCCGCTATCGCAGGCAAGCCAGCTCCCACATTTTGATTGATGTGCGTTTTCAGATCTCCAGCAGGGCGCCCAGCTCGCGCTCCAGTTCTCGCTCATCACCCAGGTTCAGCTCTACAAAGCGCCGCAAATGGCTGATCGAATCCAGATCAATGTGTTTGCACACAAAGCCCAATTGACCCTGATCTTCATGGGTCAGCCGCGCTTGCATCTTTATATGCGTCTTCTGGTCCAGGCGTATGTCGACGTCAAAGGGCAGCGCTTTATTTCCCTTCCAGTTGTCAGGCCGTTCCACCAGCAATCCCTTGAGTGATAAATCCACCAGTTTTACCGGCCATTCGCTGCCGTTTTGCCGAAGTTCGGCCGTGGCATCAAAGGCGATCCGGCGAAAACGGCGACGTTCGGACGCATGCTCGGTCATGGTAAAGCCCTCTGTGAATGGGAGGAGTGTAGCCCCGGGCCATCAAGGGGCGTTTATTTCGGCTTTTTTTAGCGGTTGAAGGCTCTAGACCAACGTAGGGGGCTGGTCTTTGAGGCCAGTAGCGCTAAACTCGGGCTGGCTGTCCTTTCTGTCCACCCTGGCTGGAATATAAAAATGAAAAATAATAATAGCCTGCTACGCCACTTACCCTGGCTGGTGCTGGCAATTGTAGGAGCGTGCGCCCTGGGCGTAGTGGCCTTGCGCCGCGGCGAGGCGATCAACGCCTTGTGGATTGTGGTCGCTGCTGTGGCCATCTACCTGGTTGCGTACCGTTACTACAGTCTGTTCATCGCCAACAACGTGATGCAACTCGATCCACGGCGGGCAACCCCTGCGGTGGTCAACAACGATGGTCTGGACTACGTACCAACCAACAAACACATTCTTTTCGGTCACCACTTTGCGGCGATTGCCGGTGCAGGCCCGTTGGTCGGCCCGGTGCTGGCGGCGCAAATGGGCTATCTGCCCGGTACCCTCTGGCTGATTGCCGGGGTGGTGCTGGCCGGTGCGGTGCAAGACTTCATGGTCCTGTTCCTGTCCACCCGTCGCAATGGCCGTTCCCTGGGGGACATGGTTCGCGAAGAGATGGGCCGCATTCCCGGGACCATCGCGCTGTTCGGCTGCTTCCTGATCATGATCATCATCCTCGCGGTGCTGGCGCTGATCGTGGTCAAGGCCCTGGCCGAGAGCCCATGGGGCATTTTCACGGTGATGGCGACCATCCCGATCGCGATGTTCATGGGCATCTATATGCGCTACATCCGCCCGGGCCGCATCGGGGAAATCTCGATCATCGGCGTGCTGTTGCTGCTGGGTTCGATCTGGCTGGGCGGGCAGATTGCCGCTGATCCAGAGTGGGCCAAGGCGTTCACCTTCACCGGTATCCAGATCACCTGGATGCTGATCGGCTACGGCTTCGTGGCTGCTGTGCTGCCGGTGTGGCTCATCCTGGCGCCCCGCGACTACCTGTCGACGTTCCTGAAAATCGGCACCATCATCGCCCTGGCGATTGGCATCCTGGTCACCATGCCTGACCTGAAAATGCCGGCACTCACCCAGTTCATCGACGGCACCGGCCCGGTGTGGAAGGGCGGCCTGTTCCCGTTCCTGTTCATCACCATTGCCTGTGGCGCGGTCTCGGGCTTCCATGCGCTGATCTCCTCGGGCACCACGCCCAAGCTGCTGGCCAGTGAAAGCCACGCCCGTTACATCGGTTACGGCGGCATGCTGATGGAGTCGTTCGTGGCCATCATGGCGATGGTTGCCGCTTCGGTGATCGAGCCTGGCGTGTACTTCGCCATGAACAGCCCGGCTGCCATTGTCGGTACCGACGTGGTCACCGTGGCGCAAACCGTCAGCAGCTGGGGCTTTGCAATTACCCCTGAGGCGTTGTCGGCCGTTGCCCACGATATCGGCGAAACCACCATCCTGGCCCGTGCCGGCGGTGCGCCGACGTTGGCGGTAGGTATCGCGCAGATCCTGCACAGCGTGCTGCCGGGTGAAAACACCATGGCGTTCTGGTACCACTTTGCGATCCTGTTCGAAGCGCTGTTCATCCTTACGGCAGTGGATGCCGGTACCCGCGCCGGTCGTTTCATGCTGCAAGACCTGCTCGGTTCCTTCGTGCCTGCGCTCAAACGCACCGAGTCGTGGACTGCCAACCTGATTGCTACCGCAGGCTGCGTGGCGATGTGGGGTTACTTGCTGTACCAGGGCGTGATCGACCCGCTGGGTGGCATCAATACCTTGTGGCCGCTGTTCGGTATCTCCAACCAGATGCTGGCCGGTATCGCGCTGATGCTGGCGACCGTTGTGCTGATCAAAATGAAGCGTCAGCGCTACATTTGGGTGACCATGTTGCCGGCTGTCTGGCTGCTGATCTGCACCACCACCGCAGGCTTCATCAAGCTGTTCGACGCCAACCCGGCGATCGGCTTCCTGTCGCTGGCCAAGAAATACAGCGATGCCCTGGCTAACGGCCAGATCCTCGCCCCGGCCAAGAGCATCGACCAGATGCAACACGTGATCTGGAACGCCTACACCAACGCAACGCTGACGGCGCTGTTCCTGTTCGTGGTGTTCAGCATCCTGTTCTATGCGCTCAAAGTCGGCGTCGCCGCCTGGGGCAACGAAGAGCGTACGGATAAAGAAGCCCCGTTCCAGGCTGCACCGGACGCATAACGAGGATTGCAGACATGTTCAATGACATCAGTCGCCTCGGTAAATACCTCGGTCAGGCCGCCCGCCTGATGGTCGGCATGCCCGACTACGACACCTACGTCGAGCATATGCAAACCAAACACCCGGACAAGCCGGTGATGGACTACAAGGCGTTCTTCCGGGAGCGCCAGGAAGCCCGTTACGGCGGCAAGGGTGGGCCCAAATGCTGCTAACCCGGTAACGCGGGCCAATGCGATACCCCTGTGGGAGCAGGGTTTTCTGTGGGAGCTGGCTTGCCTGCGATAGCATCACCTCGGTCTGACGCAAGCACCGAGTTGTCTGCATCGCAGGCAAGCCAGCTCCCACAGAGGCCTTTGCTCCCACATTTGTTTCTGTGTTTCTTCAAGGAGAATCTCTTTGTCCTCTCCCATCCCCGTCACCATCCTCAGCGGCTTCCTCGGTGCCGGCAAGACCACCTTGCTGCGCCACCTGCTCAAAGCCGAGCACGGCTTGAAAATCGCTGTGATCGAAAACGAATTCAGTGACGCCGGTATCGACACCCAATTGCTGGGCGACGAGCCAGTGCAAGTGATGACCCTGTCCAACGGCTGCGTGTGCTGCACCATCCACACCGACCTGACCAAAGCCCTGTACCTGTTGCTGGAACGCCTGGACAGCGGCGAGATCGCCTTCGACCGGCTGGTGATCGAATGCACCGGCCTGGCCGACCCTGCGCCGGTGGCCCAGACCTTCTTCATCGACGAAGAGCTGCGCGAACGCTATATCCTCGACGGCATCATCACCCTGGTGGATGCGGCCCACGCCGAGCATCATCTGACCCAGACCATCGCCCAGGCCCAGATCGGCTTTGCCGACCGCCTGTTGGTGAGCAAGCGCGACCTGGTAGACGACGCCAGCTTCGACGCCCTCAGCCAGCGCCTCACCCGCATCAACCGCCGTGCGCCAATTCGTGTGGTGGATCACGGCAAGATTGACCTGGCCGAATTGCTGGATGTGCGCGGCTTCAACCTCAACGCCGGCATGAGCCTGCGCCCGGTGAGTGCAGCGCCTTCGGTCGACCGTATTTCCAGCCTGGTGCTGCGCACCGACCAGCCGCTGGATATCGACCGTCTCAGCGAGTTCATGAACGAACTGCTGGAAGACCATGGCAAGCAACTGCTGCGTTACAAGGGCGTATTGAACATTGCCGGAGAAGACCGACGCATGGTGTTCCAGGGCGTGCTGAAGCTGTATGGCTTCGACTGGGATACCGAATGGGCCGAGGGCGAGGTGCGGGAGAGTGTGATCGTGTTTATTGCCGATGAGCTGCCCGAAGACAAGATCCGCCAAGGCTTTGAGCGGGTCTACCAATAAACCCGACTTGAAATGCACTCCAATGTGGGAGCTGGCTTGCCTGCGATAGCGGCGGGTCAATCACTGATGGGCTGACTGCAAAACCGCCATCGCAGGCAAGCCAGCTCCCACACTTGACCCTGTTTCAAATTGAAATCGGCATAAAAAAGCCCACTTGTAGGAGCGAGCTTGCTCGCGAAGAACTCACAGGCAACGCGTGCACCCAAGATGCACGCGTTATCGTTGACGTTTTTCGCGAGCAAGCTCGCTCCTACAGTGGGCTTCTTGGTATTACGCGCCGTATACCGGCAGCTTCTTGCAGATAGCCTTGACCTTCTCACGTACCGCGTCGATCACGGCTTCGTTGTTCAGGTCGGCCAGGATGTCGCAGATCCAGCCCGCCAGTTCCTTGCACTCGGCTTCCTTGAAGCCACGGGTGGTCACTGCCGGGGTGCCGAAGCGCAGGCCGGAGGTGACGAACGGCGAACGTGGATCGTTCGGCACGGAGTTCTTGTTCACGGTGATGAAAGCTTTGCCCAGGGCAGCGTCAGCATCTTTACCGGAAATGTCCTGCTTGATCAGCGACAGCAGGAACAGGTGGTTTTCGGTACCGCCGGACACCACGTCAAAACCGCGCTCGATGAACACGCTGGCCATGGTCTTGGCGTTCTTGACCACTTGTTGCTGGTAGGTCTTGAACTCAGGCTGCAGTGCTTCCTTGAAGCAGATCGCCTTGGCCGCGATCACGTGCTCCAGCGGGCCGCCTTGGGCGCCCGGGAAAACGGCGGAGTTGAGCTTCTTCTCGATCTCGGCGTTGGCGCGTGCCAGGATCAGGCCGCCACGTGGACCGCGCAGGGTCTTGTGGGTAGTGGTGGTGACCACGTCAGCGTAAGGCACTGGGTTGGGGTAAACGCCCGCAGCTACCAGACCGGCCACGTGGGCCATGTCGACGAACAGGTAGGCACCGACCTTGTCGGCGATTTCACGGAAACGTGGGAAGTCCAGGATCTGCGAGTAGGCAGAGAAACCGGCCACGATCATTTTTGGCTTGTGCTCGACGGCCAGGCGCTCGACTTCATCGTAGTCGATCAGGCCGTTGGCATCGATACCGTACTGAACGGCGTTGTACAGCTTGCCGGAGGACGAAACCGTGGCACCGTGGGTCAGGTGACCGCCATGGGCCAGGCTCATGCCCAGGATGGTGTCGCCGCCTTGCAGCAGGGCCAGGTACACGGCGCTGTTGGCTTGGGAGCCGGCGTGTGGCTGGACGTTGGCGTAATCGGCGCCGAACAGCTCTTTGGCACGGTCGATGGCCAACTGCTCAACCACGTCGACGTACTCGCAACCACCGTAGTAGCGCTTGCCTGGGTAGCCTTCGGCGTACTTGTTGGTCAGAACCGAACCTTGAGCCTCCATCACCGCAGGGCTGGTGTAGTTTTCCGAAGCGATCAGCTCAATGTGCTCTTCCTGGCGCACGGCTTCTTGCTCCATGGCGGCGAAGAGATCGGCGTCGTACTTGGCAATAGTCAAATCACGGCTGAACATGGCGGTCCTCAAGGATCGGGGGCAGAAAAGGAGGGCATTCTAACTCAATGGGTTTTAGATGGCATATGAAAGGACATCATGTCGCGGACAAGTGGGGTTCATCTGGGGATGATCGTTCCCACGCTCTGCGTGGGAATGCATCCCGTGACGCTCTGCGTCACATTTAAAAGCGGACGCAGAGCGTCCAGAATTGCGTTCCCACGCGGAGCGTGGGAACGATCAGGGACTTCAGTCAAACATGAACAGCGCATCATTACTGAACTGCACCTCAAACCGATTCGCCGGCATCGGCCGCCCGAACAGGTAACCCTGCACCTCATCACAGCCATGCTCACGCAGGAAGTCCAACTGCTCATGGGTTTCCACGCCTTCGGCAATCACCGCCAGGTTCAGGCTGTGGGCCATGGCAATAATCGCCCGGGCGATCTGCGCGTCCTGCTCACCGGAGGGCAGGCCATCGACGAAGGTGCGGTCGATCTTCAGCACATCGATGGGGAATTGCTTGAGGTAGTTGAGCGACGAATAGCCGGTGCCAAAGTCATCCACCGCGATGCTCAGGCCCAGGTTTTTCAGGCTGGCGAGGATCTGCAGGGCTTCGTTGACTTCACGCATCAGGATACTTTCGGTCAGTTCCAGCTCCAGGCACGCCGGCGGCAGGCCGGTGTCCTTGAGAATGGTGGCGATACGCGTGCCCAGTTGGCCGTCGGAGAACTGCCGCGCCGAGATGTTTACCGAGACTTTAGGGACTCGCACCTTGTTCTGGTGCCAGGTCTTGAGCTGGCGACAGGCTTCGCCGATCACCCAGTCGCCCACATCCACCACCAGCCCGAGCTCTTCCAGCACCGGGATAAAGTCCCCGGGCGGTACCAGGCCACGGCGCGGGTGGCGCCAGCGCAGCAGGGCTTCGGCGCCGGTCAGGCGTTTGCCGTCGCCGCTGAATTGCGGCTGGTAATAGAGCACGAATTCGTTCTGGTCCAAGGCGTGGCGCAGGTCGCTTTCCAGTTCCAGGCGCTCCAGGGCGCTGGCGTTCATGTCGGCCTGGTAGAACTGGAAGTTGTTCTTGCCGCGCTCTTTAGCGTGATACATCGCCGTGTCGGCGTTTTTCATCAATTGGCTCAGCTCGTTGCCGTCTTGCGGGCTCAGGGCGATGCCGATGCTGGCGGTCACGAAGAATTCGCGGCCCTCCAGCACAAAAGGTTTGACCAGGCTGGCGAGGATCTGCTCGGCCACATGAATGGCGCGGTTCAGCGCCATGTCGCGGCTGACCCGTGGTTGCAGGAGCAAGGTGAATTCGTCGCCGCCCATGCGCGCCACGGTGTCGTCCTCGGCCACGCAGCCGAGCAGGCGCGTGGCCATTTCCTTGAGCATGCGGTCGCCGGCCGCGTGGCCGAGGGAGTCGTTGATCGGCTTGAAGCGGTCAAGGTCGAGGAACATCAGCACCACCCACGACTTCTGCCGTTCGGCGGACTGCAACGCGGTGTGCAGGCGGTCCTGGAACAGCGTGCGGTTGGGCAGGTGGGTCAGGGCGTCATAGTAGGCCAGGCGGTGGATGCGCTGCTCACTGGCCTTGCGCTCGCTGATATCGCTGAAGAAACACACGTAACTGGCCAGGTCGCCTTCGTCGTCGAACACCGCGGTAATGCCGACCCAGGCCGGGTAATGCTCGCCATTGAGACGCTTGAGCCACACCTCGCCTTCCCAGGTGCTGTGCTGGTGCAATTGCTTGAGCACATAACGCAGATGGGCTTCCTGCTGCTCATCGACGGTGAGCATATTGGGCAACTGGTCGAGCACATCGCTCACCGCATAGCCGCTGACCCGGCTGAACGCCTCGTTGGCTTGCACGATATAACCGGCTGGGTCGGTGATCAGGATGGCCGAGGTGGAATGCTCAAATACCGTGGCCGCCATGCGCAGGTCTTTTTCGGCGCGGCGTTGCTGGCTGATATCGCGGCCCACGCCGAGGATGCCTTCAAACGCGCCATTTTCATCCCACACCAGCACCAGGCGCAGTTCTATCGGCACCTTGCGCCCGTCGGCGCGCAGGCAGTCGAACAGAAACAGTTGGGTCTGCAGTTCATCGCGCAAGGTGTTCAAGGCGTCGGGGTTGCCGAGGGCGCGGCTGACCTGTTCCATCAGGCTGTAAATGCCGGTCAACTGCTGAGGGTTGGCAACGATCGACTGCCAGCCGTTCTTGAACACCCAGTCCACGTCATAGCCCAGGACGGTGTTGACCGAGGGGCTGATGTAGTTGAGGGCCAGTTGGCTGTCGGTGGAGCAGATCACGTCGCTGATGCTTTCGGCCAGCATCCGGTAGCGCTGTTCACTGTCGCGCAGTGATTCACTGGCCTCGATCTGGTCGGTAATGTCCTTGGCCACGCCGATGATCCGGGTGACCACCGTAGACGTATCGCGGGCCAGGGCCTGTTCGCGGATATCGAAGCGGCGCCACTGGTTATTGCGGTGACGAAAGCGCAGTTGGCAGTGCAATTGGGTCGTATAGCCGACCTGGCGTTGTTGTTCGCGCGCGTCATGGTAGTGCTCGGCGTCTTCGGGGTGCAGCAGGATTTCCCAGAAGTACTCACCCATTTGCTGCAACTCGGCTTTGTTGTAGCCCAGGGTGTGACCCAAATGATGGTTGCTGAAAATCATGCGCTGGCTGATCACATCTTGCACATACAGGTGATCGGGCACGGTGCGCACCACATCCGACCAGAAACTTTCACGCTCCACCAGCGATAACTCGATCAGCTTGCGGCTGGTGATGTCGCTGATGCTGAGAATCACGGCCTTGACGTCGTCCTGCTGCTCCGGCAAACGCATCACCAGCCACAGGTACTGTTCGTTGCCGGCCACGTCGTTGAGCTGGATTTCCAGCTCCAGCTGTTTTTGCCGGGTCAGTACGGCCTCCAGCACCTGATAGCCGATGGACGTGGCATTGCTCGGGCAATCATCGATCAGGCGCTCCCACGCCTGCTCGCAAGACGCGACGTTGAGCAGGCGCACGGCCATCTGGTTGACCTCGGTGACGCGCAACTCCTTGAGCAGTTGCTTGCGCTCGGCGGGGTTGGCCTGCAACCAGGCGTGCAACTGCTCACGGCTTTGCACCTGGGTCTTGTTGCAAAACGCCTTGAGCCCCGACAGGTCCAACACGCACAACGCGACGCCGGTGCCTTCGAAGATGTCCTGATAGCGTCGCCGGCCTTCGTTCACCTGGCGTTGGCGACGGCGCATGTTGAGCAGCACGATCACCGGGATCAGCGAAAACGCCAGGCCCAGCAGGCACTTGCCGATAAAGGCCGGCAGCAGTTGTTCCAGCACCGCACTGCGGTCAAACATGCCGCGCAGTTGCCAATCGCTTTTGCTCAACGGCGTGACCAGCACGCTGCGGTTCAATTCTTCCGGTGTCAGGGCGCTGGACCACTGCGCCGGCATGCCGCTGTCACGGCTGACCACACGATGGTTCAGGCTGTTCTCGATTGCCCACATCGGGCGCTGGCCCTGGACATCCTGGCGTGTGAGGTTGGCCAGATAATTGGGCGCCAGGCGCAAGGCCCAGTACATCTTGGAGCCACCGCTGGGTTGGTGCAGCAACAGATAGATGACCGTGCCGTCATTGTCGTTGCTCAGGTAGTAGGACTGGGCGTGACTGCGCTTGACCAGGTCTTCGAGCAGGGCACTGTCTTGGCTGCCTTCGGCAGTGTCGCTGATCAGTGCGCCGCTGGGGGCGAGCAGGGCGAAGCTGCGCAGGTCCGGCAGCGAGCGCTGCAAGGTGCGCATCAGGGCCTGCTGCTGTTCGGCATTGCGCGGCGGCTCGACAATCGGCAACAGGTTCAGGGCGATCTGCGCGCTCAGGGCCATGCTCTGGCTGATCTGCTCGGCCAGGTCGGCGCTGTAGTCGATGGTGTATTGCTGTTGGTTTTTCTGGTTCTGCTGCAATTGGTCCAACAGTTGCCAGAACAACAAGGCGAGCAACAGCAGGACAAGCGTCGCCAACGCGCCTTTCAAGGTGCCGTGCAGGGGCGCTCCCGGCGCAATATGAGCGGCGCGCAAGGGCGTGGGCGGCGTGACGTTGGACAAACTGTGATCCTGCGGTTTGGCTGGACTGGCGCGCGACGTGCACTATAAGCCGGACGCCCGAAGGGCGGCTAGCATGCCTTGAGTTGTGGCAAAGTGCCAGTCCTGCCTGGCTGGACTGCCCCAGCGCATTCAGGTAGCTTTGCCGGTTACGCGGGGGCGTTCCAGCCCCAGACATTCAGGCTTTTTTTGCTCGCTGGCATTGATGATAGTCAAAGGCCCGCGCGGCGCATGGCCTGGCACGGGCTTCGTCCGCTTAATTCATCAGTCACTGACGCTAGGTTCACCATGGCTCAATACGTCTTCACCATGCATCGGCTGGGAAAAGTTGTTCCGCCGAAGCGGGAAATCCTGAAAAACATTTCGCTGTCCTTCTTTCCAGGCGCCAAGATCGGCGTGCTCGGCCTCAACGGTTCGGGTAAGTCCACCCTGCTGAAAATCATGGCGGGCGTCGACACCGAGTTCGAAGGCGAAGCCCGCCCGATGCCGGACCTGAACATCGGTTACCTGCCGCAAGAGCCGATCCTGGACCCGACCAAGACCGTGCGCGAAGTGGTCGAAGAAGCCGTCAGCGTGATCAAGGACGCCCAGGCCCGCCTCGATGAGGTGTACGCCGCCTACGCCGAACCGGATGCCGACTTCGACAAGCTGGCCGCCGAACAGGCCAAGCTCGAAGCGATCCTGCAGGCGGGCGATGGCCACAACCTGGAGCGCCAACTGGAAGTCGCCGCCGATGCGCTGCGCCTGCCAGCCTGGGACGCCAAGGTTGAACACCTGTCCGGTGGTGAGAAGCGTCGTGTGGCCCTGTGCCGCCTGCTGCTGTCGGCCCCTGACATGCTGCTGCTCGACGAACCGACCAACCACCTGGACGCCGATTCTGTCGCCTGGCTGGAGCATTTCCTCCACGATTTCCCGGGCACCGTGGTTGCGATCACGCACGACCGTTACTTCCTGGACAACGTCGCCGGCTGGATCCTGGAGCTCGACCGCGGCGCCGGTATCCCTTACGAGGGCAACTACTCCGGTTGGCTGGAAGCCAAGTCCGACCGTCTGGCCGCCGAATCCAAGCAGCAATCGGCCCACGAAAAAGCCATGAAGGAAGAACTGGAGTGGGTGCGCAAAGGCGCCAAGGCCCGCCAGTCCAAATCCAAGGCGCGTCTGCAACGCTTTGAAGAAATGCAGTCGCAGGAATTCCAGAAGCGCAGCGAAACCAACGAGATCTACATCCCGGCTGGTCCGCGCCTGGGTGACAAGGTCATTGAGTTCAAGAACGTGACCAAAGGCTATGGCGACCGCGTGCTGATCGACAACCTGTCGTTCGCCATGCCAAAAGGCGCGATCGTCGGCGTTATCGGCGGTAACGGTGCGGGTAAATCCACACTGTTCCGCATGCTGATGGGCAAGGAAACCCCGGACTCCGGCAGCATCGAGATCGGTGACACCGTGCAGTTGGCCTGTGTGGACCAGAGCCGCGACGACCTCGACGGCAGCAAGACTGTGTTCCAGCAGATCTCCGACGGTTCCGACCAGATCCGTATCGGCAACTATGAAATCCCGTCGCGCACCTACGTCGGCCGTTTCAACTTCAAGGGCGGCGACCAGCAGAAGTTCGTCAAGGACCTGTCCGGTGGTGAGCGCGGTCGCTTGCACCTGGCCCTGACCCTGAAAGAGGGCGGCAACGTCCTGCTGCTCGACGAACCGTCCAACGACCTCGACGTTGAAACCCTGCGTTCCCTGGAAGAAGCCCTGCTGGACTTCCCGGGCGCCGCCATTGTGATCTCTCACGATCGGTGGTTCCTTGACCGCGTCGCGACCCACATCCTGGCGTACGAAGATGACTCCCAAGCGGTGTTCTTCGAAGGTAACTACACCGAGTACGAAGCCGACCGTAAAAAGCGCTTGGGTGAGGCCGCTGCCCAGCCGCACCGCGTACGCCACAAAAAACTGGCCTGATGCTGCAATAGCCGCAACAGCCTGTTGAAAAAATACCCCTCACGCAGGGGTATTTTTTTGCCCGCGTTATGCCGGGAGCGTCGTGGGCGCCAGCGCTGGGCGGCTGCGCAGCAATTCTTCGACCACCCCCATGAACGCCTCGACCAACAATGAGCGTGACGGTGAGCGCGTGAGTATCAGCAGGTGTACCCAGGCTTCGGGGTCTGCCAAGGGGCGGTAGACCACGCCTTTCCTGGCCAGGGTTCGGGTGCACTGGGGCACGAGCGAGACACCTTGGCCTGCCGCCACCAGGGCGATGATCGAGGTGATCTGGCGCCCCGCAGGGCCCGGGCGCAGCGCCAGGCCACGGCGTTGATACAGGTGCTCGATGGAGCCGTTGAGGCCCGAACCGTAATCGCTGGGGAACAGAATCAACGGGTACTCACTGAGCTGGGCGAGGGTGACTTCGCTCTGCTCCGCCAGCGCGTTGTCGCTGCAAAGAGCCGCCACCAGCGGTTCTTGCCCCAACGACAAAGCCTCGACGCCGGTTTGCCCGGCCTCAGGCAGCAGGCGGCTCATGCCGACGTCGATGCGCCCGTCCAGCACGTGCGTGTGCAGGCTGCCGGAAGCGCTCTCCACCAGGGTCAGTTGCACATCGGGAAAACGCTGGGCGAAGGCTTGCAGGGTTTGGCTGAAGAGTTCCGACAACGCGATCGAGCTGGCATAGCCTACGACCAGTTGGCCGGTCGAGCCGGCAGCCAATTTGGCGGCGATGTCTTGTGCAAGCCTGGCGTGTTCCAGCGCTGCGCGGGCATACGGCAAAAAGTGCTGGCCTTGGGCGGTCAGTGTGACCGTACGACTGGTGCGGTCGAACAGGCGAAAGCCAAGCTCGGTTTCCAGGGCCGAAATCTGCCGCGTCAGGGGCGGCTGGGCAAGGTGCAGGCGCTGGGCCGCGCGGCCGAAGTGCAGCTCTTCGGCGACCGTCAGGAAGTACCGTAACTTGCGTAGATCAAGCATTCTGTTTCCTGGGTATTGATCGGTCCGAATTCGGTATTGGTGTTCCCTGCGCTGGGTATTCTATAAACATCCTCGACTATAAGACGAGAGGCCACATGAACCCGCGCATGCATCACGCCCGCTTCGCCGTGTTCCTGTGTGGCTGTGCGGCGTTTCTGAATCTCTATGCGACACAGAGCATCCTGCCTGCGTTTGCCGAAAGCTTCCAGGTGAGTGCCCGGCAGGCAGGGTGGAGCATTACGGTGACCACGCTGGCGGTGGCGGTGACCGCGCCGTTTGTCGGGCGCCTGACCGGCCGTTTCGAGCAGCGCACGGTGATTGCCGTGGCCGCATTGCTGCTGGCGCTACCGACGCTGCTGACGGCCTATGTGGACAGTTTTGCCGAGCTGCTGGTGTGGCGTTTTGTCGAAGGGATGTTGATCCCAGTGGTGTTCGCCACCAGCGTGGCTTATATCGGTGATCGCTGGCGTGCGGCCACGGTCACCGAGATCACCAGTTTGTACGTCGCGGGGACGGTGCTCGGTGGGTTTGCCGGGCGCTTTGTCTCGGGGGTCATGACCCAATATGTGGGCTGGCGCGAAGCCTTCGAACTGTTGGCGGTGATCAGCCTGCTGGTCGGCCTGCTGATTGTGTGGCTGTTGCCGGCCAATCCGGTGGCGCGGCCCGGCGTTGCGGCCGTGGGCATGCACGGGGTGCGCCGGCTCCTGCGCAAACCCTTGCTGGCGGCCTATGGCGTCGGTTTCTGCGTGCTGTTCTCCCAAGTCGCAACCTTTACCTATGCCGGGCTGTATCTCAGCCAGGCCCCGTTCAACCTGGGCGCCGCCGCCTTGGGCACTTTGTATGCGGTGTTCCTGCTGGCGCTGGTGGTCATTCCTGTTGCGGGGCGCTTGAGCAAATCGCGACCACAATCGCAGTTACTGACCGGCGCTGTGGCGCTCGGCATCTGTGGCTCGGCGCTGACATTGTTGCCGTCCCTGTGGCTGATCGTGTTGGGGCTGGCCCTGAGTTCGACCGGCGTATTCCTGGCACAGGCATCCGCCAATGCGTATATCGCCACCACGGCAGGCCCGGACAAGTCCGGCGCCGTGGGGCTGTACCTGACCGGTTATTACCTGGGCGGCAGCGCCGGCGCCGTGGCCCCGGCCATGCTCTGGAATCAATGGGGCTGGCCGGGCTGCGTGGCGTTGGTCGCAGGTTTTCAGCTGTTGTCGCTGGCGATTGCCCTGCTGGGCTGGAAACCGGTAAAGCCCCAGGCCCTGATCGCCGGACAGCGGGGCAAACCAGCCTGATTTTTCATCCAATAAAGGACTATGAGAGGTGAACATGACTAACACCGTGATCAAGCGCAGCCAGTTGTTGAAGCTCATCGAACCGGTATTGAACGACATGCCGGCCGGTGCCTTGCGCCACGCGCTATTCGAAGCCTTCTGGGCTCAGGAAGACGCGCTGGTGGATATCGAAGACGCTTTTGCGCGACTCACCTCGCGTCGGCATTCGCCGGCGGTACTGCGCAAGTTCTTCGCCAGTTGGTCCAAGACCAATAATTCGGCAGCCAGTGTGTCCGGCCTGGCCAACCGCATTACCTTGCTGGCGCGCTCCGATGAAGGCTCCGCCGCCGCCGCGCAGTTGTACCGCGCCTGCGGCAGCCTGCAACGCATCACCGATGAAGATCTGGGCGCGTTGGGTAATACCTTGCACGCGGACCTGTTCTACACCATGGCCACCGCGCTGTGCGGCGATGACCAGTGGATATTGAAGGACAATTGCCTGCCCTCGGCACAGGCGTTCAAGGACTGGACCGACACCCGCCGCCTGCGTGATCGCGACCTGCTGCAGGGGTTACTGACCACGTTGATCCACGAGGTGTACACCCATGGCGAAGTGGAATTCATCCACCCGTTGTACTCGCAGTGGTTCGTGCGGGACATGGGCGTGCCGCCGGAGAAATCCCGTGCGACGGTGGCCTGGGTCACGGTGCACACCGGCGGTACCGAGAGCAACCATTTCGCCCATGCAGTGGCGGCGGTGAATGAGTTCACCACTGCCATGCAGATTGAAGTGGACCCCGCCGCGGCACGCGACATTTTTGCCCAATACCTGCAGCGTAAAGCCAGTGTGATGAGCGACTGTGCGCAGTTGCTGGGTTAACCCGGCCTTTTTGCCTGAGAGCCTCTGACCCAGATGAACACCCTGAAGCAGACCGCAGCGCCATCGTTGTCGCCGCCTGACCCGGTCACCGTGCGTCGCCGCGCTCTGGTGGCCGGCTGCGGCGCGCATGCCGTGCACGACGGGCTGACCGATGTGATTTATGTGCTGTTGCCGATCTGGCAAGCGCAGTTCGGCCTCAGCTACGCCCAGATCGGCCTGTTGCGTGGTGCTTACGCGGGCATGATGGCCGGTTTTCAGTTACTGGCCAGCCGGGCTGCCGCGCGCTGGGGGCGTGAACGCTTGCTGGTAGGTGGCACGGCGTTGGCGGGCCTGGCCTACCTGCTGGCCGGCCAGGCCGGTGGGCTGGGCGTGTTGCTGTTGGCGCTGCTGCTGGGCGGGCTCGGCGCGAGTACGCAGCACCCGCTGGCCTCGTCGTTGATCACCGATACGCACGAGGCCGGCGGGGGCGTCAAACAAGCGCTGTCGCAGTACAACTTCAGCGGGGATATCGGCAAGACCCTGATCCCGGGGCTGATCGGCCTGTTGCTGGCGGTCATCAGTTGGCGCGCCAGTGTCACCCTGCTGGGTGTACTCGGGCTGCTGGCGGCAGGCCTGTTGTGGTGGCTGATCCCGGCACGCGCCGAGGCTTCGGCGGCGCCGCTGAAAGCCACCCGTACGGGCGGCGGCGCCGGCTCCGCGAGCGGCCTGCGTGCGCTGATCGTGACCGGCACGCTGGACAGCGCCGTGCGCATGGGTTTCCTCACGTTCCTGCCGTTTTTGCTCAAGGCCAAGGGCGCCGGGCCTGCGGGCATCGGTCTGGCGCTGACCATGCTGTTCGTGGGGGGCGCCTTCGGCAAATTGTTGTGCGGTTACCTCGGTGCGCGCATCGGCATGATGAAAACGGTATGGGCCACGGAGTTCACCACGGCCGTGCTGATCGTCATGGCGGTGTACTTACCCTACGCCGGCTTGATGGTGATGTTGCCGCTGCTGGGGCTGGCGCTGAACGGCACGTCGTCGGTGCTGTACGGCGCAGTCCCGGACCTGGCAGGGCCGGGCAGGCGCGACCAGGCGTTCGCCGTGTTCTACACCGGCACCATCGGTGGCGGCGCCTTGGCGCCGGTGCTGTTCGGCAGCCTTGGGGATGCCACCGGTGTGCCCATGGCCGTCCTGTTGCTGGCCGCCACCCTGTTGCTGACCTTGCCGCTGTCCTGGCGGGTTCAGCAAGGGCTGGAGGCCCAAGCCCGGTAGGGCGAACGAATTTTTCAGCGTGTTCTGGCAGGTATAACAATGAATAACAGTGAACCCTCTGCCGTGTCATTGCCGTTGTCCCAGCGTGCGCAACGTCTCAGCGCACCCGGCACGTCCAGCATGCGCAGTAAAGCCAATGCCTTGAAAGAAGCCGGCGTCAACGTGGTCAACTTTGCCGCTGGCGAATTGTCCTTCGATGCCTGCCCGGTGATGAAAGCCGCCGCGACCGATGCGCTCGCCACTGCCCGCAACCGCTATACGCCGCCCATTGGCCTGCCCCAGCTTCGCCACGCGCTGGCGCAGCAGGTCACTCAGCGCTGCGGGGTGAATTACGCCGCCGATGAAATAGCGGTGACCGCGGGTGCCAAGCAGGCGCTGTACAACGCCGCGATGGTGCTGCTCAATCCGGGGGATGAAGTCATTGTCGCGGTGCCGTACTGGGAAACCTTCCCCACCCAGATCCAACTGGCTGGTGGCGTTCCCGTCTATGTCGACACGGCTGCGGATGACTATCGCCTCACCTGCGCAGCGGTCCAGAAGGCCCTGACCCCGCGCACCCGGATGATTGTGATCAACACCCCGAACAATCCGACGGGCACGGTTTATCAGCGCGAAGAACTGCTGGGTATTGCCCGGCTCGCCTTCGCACACAGGCTTTGGGTGGTGTTCGACGAGTGTTACCGCAAACTGGTGCGCGCGCCCCATGAACATCACAACATCGTGTCGCTGTTTGCGCCGCTCAAACATCAGACGGTACTGGTCGATTCGTTTTCCAAGAGCCACGCGGTCACCGGCTGGCGGGTAGGGTATGCGTGCGCGCCGGCCCCAGTCATCGCCGCCATGCACAACCTGCAAGGGCATACGACGTCCAACCCCAGCAGCCTGTCCCAATATGCCGCGCTCGGCAGCCTGATGGCGGACGCGCCGCACTTTACCCGCCAGGTCAATGCCTTCCTCGACCAGCAATTGCTCACGGCCTGCACTTGCCTGGGGCATGTCGACGGCATTCGGTGCGCCCCGCCGGAAGGGGCGTTCTATCTGTTTATCGATGTGTCCCGCAAGTTGGGGGGTCGCTACCTGGGCACCGTTATTCGTGACGTCGACCACTTGGCCGATCTGTTATTGACCGAGGCCCATATTGCGGTAGTGCCAGGCTCTGGCTGTGGTGACGGCAACAGCATCCGTATCTCCTACGCCGTTGAGCGTGAAGCGCTGATTGAGGGCCTCACACGCTTCGCTCGTTTCATGTCAGAAATCGTTGCGCATTAACCCCACCTTAAAAGGATATGAGCCGTGGAAAATCTGAGCCGCCAATTTATCGGGTACGTGAACCAGGCGCTGGTGGATGTCGAGGACGGACATCTGGCCCAGGCCCTGCTCAGCGGTTTCAACAGTCAAACCGACGCGCTGGACACGTACTGCGAGACCTATGTCGACATGACCTCCAGTAATTGGAGCGAGTCGTCACTGTGTACGTTCTTCTGTGGCTGGCGTAGCCCGGACGGCGCCGCCCATGCCGTCTCGAGCATCATCGTGCGCATCCTCCAGGAGTCGGCATCGTTGACGGATGACGCCCGGTTGAAAATGCTCGAGGCGGCGGCCCATTGTGGGGAGATCATTGTCGAGGACATCGGGCTGGGTGAAATGCATGGGCATCCGCACCACTCCAAGCTGTATTACCGCATGGCTTCGGCCATCTGCGGCTCCGATGAATGGCGCCTGCAAGACAAATTCCTCAACCCGATTACCAAGGAATTCTCCGGTTGGGTGGGGGAAAAGCGCCCGTTGGCGCCGCTGCTCATCGAAGCGCTGGAAATGATGGCCATGACGGAGTTGTTCAATACCGGCGAATACAACCTGATGACCCCGCTATGGAAGCAGTGGTTGCGCGATGTACGGGGCTATAGCGCCGGTGAGGCCAGCCGCGTCGCAAGTTTTCTCAGCGTGCATTGCGGCAGCGTGGAAGCACGCCACTTCAAGCATGCCGCTGAGGCGTTGCGGCTGTATGCCAGCGCCACCGGGCAGGCCGTGGATTACGCGCGTATCGCACGGCTCTCCAGGGAGTACGTGGCCAGGGCCTGCGAACATCTGCAAAAGATGGCGTCGGTGCTCAAGTGCGAACAGCCCGCCTGGGATTGAGGCTGTCCGATAACCCTTGTTGTGCCGCTGATAAGGAGCCTGAACCCTATGATGGATACCGAAGCGCGCCGACGCCCTCTGTCGGCGCTGTTGGATAGCAACCGTTGCCTGCGTGTACTCGAAGCCCATAGCCCGATATCGGCGTTGCTCGCGCAGCGCGCCAGGCTGGAAATCAGCCCAGGGCATACGGTGGGGTACGACGCCATCTGGTCGAGTTCGCTGACCGACTCGACCCAGCGCGGGTTACCCGACATCGAAATCCTTTCGCCCAGTAACCGGTTGCCGGGGATTCGCGAAATATTCGATGTGTGCTCGCTGCCGCTGATATTCGATGCCGATACCGGCGGCAAGGCCGAACATTTCGCGATTCATATCAAGATGCTGGAGCGCGCGGGCGTCTCGGCGGTGGTGATCGAAGACAAATGCGGCCTGAAGAAGAATTCACTCTTGGGTATCGAGGTCGACCAGGCGCAGGAGTCCATCGAGGCCTTTTGCGCCAAGCTCCAGGCCGGGTGCACGAGTCGCACCGGCTCAGGGCTGATGATGATTGCCCGGTGTGAAAGCTTGATTCTGAATCGCGGCATGGAAGAGGCGATGGCGCGATGCCTGGCGTATGTCGAGGCGGGGGCGGATGGCATCATGATCCACAGCCGCAAGCAGGATGGCCTGGAAATCCTGGAATTCGCCCGGCAGTTTCGCCTGCAGCGGCCCAGGGTACCGCTGATTTGTGTGCCGACCAGCTATGTTCACCTGAAGTTCGAGGTGCTGGAGCGAGCAGGTTTCAACGCGGTGATTTATGCCAATCACATGTTGCGCAGTGCCTACCTGGCCATGCGCGATACCGCCGTCGGCATACTCGCCAATGGCAGGACGCTGGAACTGGAGCCACGTTGCCTGGGCATCGACGAGATACTCGACCTGGTGCCCGGTACGCGCTAGAGACATGCGCGGGTCTGTGGGCAAATGCTGTGCGGGCTTGCTCGCGAAAGCGGTGGGTCAGTCGCTGCATCTGTAACTGCACCGCCGCTATCGCAGGCAAGCCAGCTCCCACATGACCGGTGTACTCGATCCAATGTGGGAGCTGGCTTGCCTGCGATAACGGCCTACCTGTTGGTGCAAAACTCAGAGTGAAATCCCCATTTAAGGGCAAAAAAAGGCAGTTACTTATACTTATTGCACCATTTAATTTCACAAAGGCGACATTTTGCCCTGTCGCGGTGCGAAACGAATTGATAAAGTCCGGCTCAATCTCCGTTTAACAACAATCAATTTGCCGAGACTGTTCATGACCGAATCCGTCGATTCCTTCCTTGCCCGCCTCAAGAAACGCGACCCGGACCAACCGGAATTCCACCAGGCTGTAGAAGAAGTTCTACGCAGCCTGTGGCCCTTTCTTGAAGCCAACCCGCACTATCTGACCTCGGGCATCCTGGAGCGCATCTGCGAGCCGGAACGCGCGATCACGTTCCGAGTGTCGTGGGTGGATGACCATGGCAAGGTCCAGGTCAATCGCGGTTTCCGTATCCAGATGAACAGCGCCATTGGGCCCTACAAAGGCGGTTTGCGCTTTCACCCCTCAGTCAACCTGGGTGTGCTGAAATTCCTCGCCTTCGAACAGACCTTCAAGAACTCCCTGACCTCGCTGCCCATGGGCGGCGGCAAAGGCGGCTCGGACTTCGACCCCAAGGGCAAGAGCGACGCCGAAGTGATGCGCTTCTGCCAGGCGTTCATGAGCGAGCTGTACCGCCATATCGGTGCGGACGTGGACGTACCGGCCGGTGATATCGGTGTGGGCGCACGGGAAATCGGCTTCCTGTTCGGCCAGTACAAACGCCTGAGCAATCAATTCACCTCAGTACTGACCGGCAAGGGCATGACCTATGGCGGTAGCCTGATCCGCCCGGAAGCCACCGGTTTCGGCTGTGTGTATTTCGCCGAGGAAATGCTCAAACGCCAAGGCCAGCGCGTCGAAGGCAAGCGTGTGGCGGTGTCCGGCTCCGGTAACGTGGCGCAATACGCGGCGCGCAAGGTCATGGACCTGGGCGGCAAGGTGATTTCCCTGTCGGACTCCGAAGGCACCCTGTACGCCGAAAGCGGCTTGACCGAAGAACAATGGTCGGCGCTGCTGGAGCTGAAAAACGTACAGCGCGGGCGTATCAGTGAACTGGCCACACGTTTCGGCCTGGAGTTCCGCAAAGGCCAGGCGCCTTGGGAACTGGCCTGCGATATCGCGCTGCCCTGCGCCACCCAGAACGAACTTGATGCCGACGCTGCGCGCACCTTGCTGCGCAACGGCTGCCTCTGCGTGGCCGAAGGCGCGAACATGCCGACCACGTTGGAGGCTGTGGATATCTTCATCGACGCGGGCATCCTCTTTGCGCCGGGCAAGGCGTCCAACGCGGGGGGCGTGGCGGTGAGCGGCCTGGAAATGTCGCAAAACGCCATGCGCCTGCTGTGGACCGCCGGGGAAGTGGACAGCAAGCTGCACAACATCATGCAGTCGATCCACCATGCCTGCGTGCATTACGGTGAAGAAAACGGCCGCATCAACTACGTCAAGGGCGCGAACATCGCGGGCTTCGTGAAAGTGGCTGACGCGATGCTGGCCCAGGGTATCGTCTAGGCCTCGGGTTCGATGCGCAGCACTTCGATCAACTGATCGCCGACGGGGCGCTGCCACAGCACCTCGTCGCCCACCTGGGCGCCCAACAAGGCACGGCCCAGGGGCGAGCCCCAGTTGATCAAGCCTGCGTTGGCATCGGCCTGGTCTTCACCGACCAACTGGATGCGCTGCTGTTCGTCCTGCTCGTTGGCGAACGTGACCCAACTGCCGATCTGCACCTTGTCGGTGGACGTGGCCGGCGCGACTACCTGGGCGCTCTGCACCCGCTGGTTGAAGTAACGCAGATCCCGCTCAAGGTCCGCCTGGCGCTGCTTGTCGGCCTGCTCACCCTTGGCGGCTTCGTCGCTGTGCTCCCCTTGCAACTGTGCCACCCTGGCCTGCAATTGCGCCAACCCTTGCGCGGTCAGGCGGTTAGGTTGCGCGCTGACCTGACGCTCCACCGGCTGATCAGCCTGGGCCGCCGCGTTATCTTCATTTACAAAAGCTCGGCTCATGGCGTTCTCCTTCCTATGAAGGTTGGGCCACGTTCGCTGCCTGATCGTTCCCACCGGCGCTGATCGTTCCCACGCTCCGCGTGGGAATGCATCCTGTGACGCTCCGCGTCACGACCTCGCGAGCGGACGCGGAGCGTCCAGGGCGGCATTCCCACGCGGAGCGTGGGAACGATCAGCGTGAGCGATAGGCTTTGGCGGCGTCACGATCTTTTTCCTGCTGCCAATCGTGTTCGCGGTCGTCCCTGCGGTTTTCCTCGTAATCGCGCATTTCCTGGCTTTCGCGCATGGCCTTGCACTGACGAAACCCATCTTCCCAACCTTCGGCGTATGGCCGGTCTTTGAGGTAGCGCGGCACATTCTTGCGAAACGCCCCGGTAATCACCCCAGCGGCCTGGCGACCGCTGCTGCAACCGTCGTCGAAGCCATCGGCGAAGGCGGGTGGGTAACCTTTGGCCAGCAATTCCTGATGGGTTGACTGGCAACCCGACAACCCCACCACCGCGCACAGCATGACCGCATACCGCCACATGGCGTACTCCCTGGCCGTTTTACGGCTGATAAGGGAAGTCTAGAAGGGGATTTGTTGGGGCGGTGTGAAAGGCAGGTCAGAAAGTTGTGGGCCGAGTATAAAACCTGTGGGAGCTGGCTTGCCTGCGATGGCGGTGCGTCAGTCACTTGAACCTTGGCTGATATACCGTATATCGCGAGCAAGCCCGCACTCATTAATCAGTAGTGGTACCACTTCAGCTCAAGCATCACTTCATTCACTGGCGTGGACAGGTGGCTGTACTCACGCTGGGCACTCAGGCGCAGGCCCAGGTTGCGCGACAGTTCCCATTGCTGGTTGAGGCTGATGCTGCGCCGCACTTCGCCGTTGGTGAAGAAATCGCCCTTGGCTTCCAGGCTCAGGTTGCCCAACGGGTTTTTCCACAGCACGCCGGTGTTGAACCCGGCGGCCGGGGAGATGGCTTCGCTGAAGTCGTTGTTGTGCTCCACGCGCACGGTGCCGAGGGCGAAGCCGAGCATGTCGTCGGAGAGTTGCCAGGTGCCACCGGCGCCGCCGTTGACGTGGGCCACCAGGGTTTCGTCGTCGTGTTTGCCCGGTACGCGTTCCAGGCCGCCGGTGACTTGCCACGACCAGGGTTGCAGCAGCGCATTGCGCGGCGTCAGCGAGCGGATGGTGGCAAGGTCCAGTTGCTGGAGCTGCCAGTGATTGCCCTCGTACTGGCGCAGTTTCATTTGCAGGATTTCGATCTGCGCGCCCAAGGGGAAGCCTTCGGCGTTGTCGTTGAGGTCGTGATAGGCCATGCGCAGGCCATATTCACCGAAGGCTTTGTCGCCGCGGGTGCCGATGCCGGCTTGCCAGGTGCGCGACTCATGGCCATTTTCCGGCAGGCCAGGCGGGGTGATCTTCAGGTCTGGCGCCGGGTTCTGGTTGATCGCACGCAGCAGTTCGAAGCTGCGCTGGGAGCGTGTCGCATCGCGCTCCAGGCCATTGGCGCGGTAGCGGCCCAGGCGGTAAGCAGCATCCACGATCAGTGCCTGGCGCTCGCGGGGCAGTGCTTTGAATGCAGGCTCTTGCAGTTGCTTCTGGTCATCGCTGACTTTCAACACCCACTGCTGCTCATCGCCGTCCAGCGGCTTGGCGCGTTCGAGCAGTTCGCGTTCACGCGAGGGGCGATAGTCGATCTTTTCGACCAGACCTGCGTCCTTTACCGCCTTGACGGTATCGGTAGGGATCGCGGTGAGTGGGAATTGCTCAGTCAAACGCAGGCCAGGGCGGGCCACTTGCAGCAGTTCGAGCAGGCGATAGGAGCAGTTTTCGTCGAAGAAGAAGTAATCGAACTGGATCTGCTTGAGCTCCCACACGTGCTCGACCATACGCTTGGTCTCGACCTCGGTGAGGTTCAGGCGGTATTCCCACAAATCGCGGTTTTCGAGGCTGCGGTATTCCGAGAGTTTCTCCTGATAGGGCACCAGGGCGAACAGGCCGGGATAGCCGCCCATCAGGCCCTTCCAGGCATAGAGGATGCTGTTGTCGGAGCCTTCGATATAGGCGCCGAAGTTGATCGCATAGCTGAGCAGCGCGGTGTTGTTGCTTTGCACGTCAGCCTGGTCGATGCGCAGCAGGGTGTGGCCGAACATCGACGACGGACTGTTGAGGTAGGCCGCGGGGAAGATCATCACCGCGCTATGGGGCGCGACATCCTTGAACCATTGGGTGAACTCTTTGCACTCCAGGGCGGGCAGGTCGTTCAGTTGCAACTGCGCCTTGAGCCAGCGTGTACGGGCGGGGTAAACGCACTGGGCGTGCTTTTCACCCAGGCTGGCCGGTGCATACAGCGCATCAACGGTCGCCTTGAGTTCGGCGTCCGGATGGTGTGCGCCATCGGGAGCGAGGAAGAATTTCTTGTCGCTGACGTAGCTGCGCCAGCCACTGACTTTGCCGGCTTCGTAGTGCCCCAGCGACAGCCAGAACGGATCATTGGCCAGTTGCTGCAAACGTTGATCGTCGAGGTGCGGTGCCGCATGCAGCGGGGCGCAGGCGAAGAGAGCCAGGCAAGCGAGGCGTTTGAGCATGGAGGCTACTTAAGTCGGACGGAAAAAAAGACCCAAGGTGGGCGGGTCGAAAAAATAAAACCCGCGCCTCGAAAGGCGCGGGCAGGTCGAGCTTAAGCCTGGGTTGCGTATTTCGCCAGACGGGCATCGCTTTTCAGTACGGCAATGGTGTTGTTGTGCACGTCGTCAGCGGTCACGTCAGCCTTGCTGAAGATCTGCTGGAAGTGCTCGTGGGTCACGGCCGCGAAGTGATCGCGATCTTCCGGCGCAACACCCAGTACCACCGCGTAGGTGGTCAGCGCTTCGCCGTTGCCTTTGGCCATGTCTTCGGACAGCTCGTTCATCATGCCATTCATGGCAATCCAGGACTTGCCGCCGTAGGTCAGGGCGCTGTTGGTGCTGCAACCGTTGGTGCCCGAGGTCATGCCGAAGGTGGCGTTACCCGAAGTACCGTTGGTGGTGGAGGCGAGGAAGTGGGCCGGAGTACCGCGCTGGCCTTCGAACAACATGTTGCCCCAACCGCAGTTCGGGCCACCTGGTGCTTCTGCCATTGCATTGAGGGAGACGACGGTGAAGAGAGTACCAAGAAGGATCCGTTTCATAGCTTTGTTCTCTTTGTGTGCAAACCAATGGACAAGGGTTCAGGTGCTCAACGCACCCTAGGGGCCAGTTATTAGTCCAACCCGCGCAGTTTGGAGTTTAGGCACGTTCCCAGGGTTCCGTGTTTTTTTATAAACATTCAGTGGCGGGCGATTTTTTTGCAGGACGCGTGCGGTGGCTATGCTTTCCCGAAAGCGCGCCTTGCCAGAGCGCTCAACCGGGAGCCAGAATGCCCCATCTGCCCCGCCTGATGTAAGGAAGCCCGATGCCTGATCCTGTTGCTGCCAGCTTGCGTCTAGCGCCCGAAGCGCTGACTCGCCCTTTCTCCGCTGAACAGTTCAGCTTCTCGACCACCAATGATTTGGAGCCCTTTCGCGGTGTGCTTGGCCAGGAACGTGCGGTTGAAGCCTTGCAGTTCGGCGTGGCCATGCCACGCCCCGGTTACAACGTGTTTGTCATGGGCGAGCCGGGCACCGGCCGCTTTTCGTTCGTCAAACGCTACCTGAAAGCCGAAGGCAAGCGCCTGCAAACCCCGGCGGACTGGGTTTATGTGAATAATTTCGATGAGCCCCGCGAGCCCCGCGCCCTGGAATTGCCAGGTGGCGCCGCCGCGGCGTTTATTGCCGATATCAACGGCCTGGTCGATAACCTGGTCGCCACCTTCCCGGCGGTGTTCGAGCACCCGACTTATCAACAGCGTAAAAGCGCCATCGACCGGGCGTTCAACCAGCGCTACGACAAAGCGCTGGACGTGATCGAGCGCCTGGCCCTGGAAAAAGACGTGGCGCTGTACCGCGACAGCTCCAATATCGCCTTTACGCCGATGCTCGACGGCAAGGCGCTGGACGAAGCCGAGTTTTCGCAACTGCCGGAAGCCGATCGCGAGCGCTTCCACACCGATATCTCCGAGCTGGAAGAGCGCCTCAACGAAGAGCTGGCCAGCCTGCCGCAGTGGAAGCGTGAGTCCAACAACCAGCTGCGCCAGTTCAACGAAGAAACCATCACCCTGGCCCTGCAGCCTTTGCTGGCGCCGTTGTCGGAAAAATACGCAGAAAACGCCGGGGTCTGTGGCTACCTGCAAGCCATGCAGGTATACCTGCTCAAAACCGTGGTCGAGCAATTGGTGGACGACGCCAAGACCGACGCCCAGGCGCGCAAGCTGCTCGAAGAACAATACTGCCCGAGCCTAGTAGTGGGCCACTCGGTCAACGGTGGCGCGCCGGTGGTGTTTGAACCGCACCCGACCTACGACAACCTGTTCGGCCGCATCGAATACAGCACCGACCAGGGCGCGCTCTACACCACCTATCGCCAGTTGCGTCCCGGCGCGTTGCACCGCGCCAACGGCGGTTTCCTGATCCTGGAAGCCGAAAAAATGCTCAGCGAGCCCTTTGTGTGGGATGCGCTCAAGCGTTCCCTGCAATCGCGCAAGCTGAAGATGGAATCGCCTTTGGGCGAACTCGGCCGCCTGGCCACCGTGACCCTCAACCCGCAGATGATTCCCTTGCAGGTCAAGGTGATCATCATCGGCTCGCGCCAGTTGTATTACGCCTTGCAAGACGCCGACCCGGACTTCCAGGAGATGTTCCGCGTACTGGTGGACTTCGACGAAGACATCCCCATGGTCGACGAGAGCCTGGAGCAGTTCGCCCAGTTGCTCAAAACCCGTACCTCCGAAGAAGGCATGGCGCCACTGACCTCGGACGCGGTGGCGCGCCTGGCGACTTACAGCGCACGCCTGGCCGAACATCAGGGCCGTTTGTCGGCGCGTATTGGCGACCTGTTCCAGTTGGTCAGCGAGGCGGACTTTATTCGCCACCTGGCCGGCGACGAAATGACCGATGCCGGGCATATCGAGCGCGCCCTCAAGGCCAAGGCCACGCGCACCGGCCGAGTGTCGGCGCGGATTCTCGACGACATGCTCGCCGGCGTCATCCTCATCGACACCGCCGGCGCCGCTGTGGGCAAGTGCAACGGCTTGACGGTGCTGGAGGTCGGCGACTCGGCATTCGGCGTGCCGGCGCGGATTTCCGCCACGGTGTACCCAGGTGGTAGCGGTATTGTCGACATCGAGCGCGAAGTTAACCTCGGCCAGCCGATTCACTCCAAGGGCGTGATGATCCTCACCGGTTACCTGGGCAGCCGCTATGCCCAGGAATTCCCGTTGGCCATCTCCGCCAGTATTGCCCTGGAGCAGTCCTACGGGTATGTGGACGGCGACAGTGCGTCCCTGGGCGAGGCATGCACCTTGATCTCGGCCTTGTCGAAGACACCACTCAAGCAGTGCTTTGCAATCACCGGCTCGATCAACCAGTTTGGTGAAGTGCAGGCGGTGGGCGGGGTCAACGAGAAGATCGAAGGCTTCTTCCGCCTCTGCGAAGCCCGCGGGCTGACCGGTGAGCAGGGTGCGATCATCCCTCAGGCCAACGTGGCCACGCTGATGCTCGACGAGAAGGTGTTGCAGGCCGTGCGTGCCGGGCAATTCCACATCTATGCGGTACGCCAGGCGGATGAGGCCTTGAGCCTGCTGGTGGGCGAGGATGCCGGTGAGCCGGACGCCGAGGGGCAGTTCCCGGAAGGCACCGTGAATGCGCGGGTGGTGGAGCGCTTGCGGGCGATTGCCGAGATGATCAGTGAGGAGGATTTGAAGGAGGCGGAAAAAGAGCTGGCGCAGCAGGCGTTGGCAGAAGCCAAGCCGACCTGATTGCTGTCATCACTCGGTCAAGGTGGGAGCTGGCTTGCCTGCGATAGCGGTGTATCAGTCAACTGGGAGGTTGGCTGTGAGTCTGTCATCGCAGGCAAGCCAGCTCCCACACTGGTCCGTGGTGTTTTTGGGAACGTTTAGCGTGCCACAAAATTGACTCGACCCTCAGGGACCAACGCCCGTTGGTCCCTACAACCTTGGTTTGTCGCGTTTTTATTCTATTCTCAGAGTCAGGGATATCCACAGGAGTCGCAGGATAGAAACAGCTTCGCCTTGCGCTGGGGCTGAACACCGATCTACCGAGGGGCGCCGCCATGTCGCGCAACCTTTGCCTTACTCGCCAGTGCCTGGGCCTGGTCACCCGTATCGAATGCTCCATTCGCCCTCTTGCCGGGGATAACGGGATGTGGACGCTATTGTTTGCCGCCGGCATGTCGGGCGAGCAGCCTTCCACTGTCAAATCCCAGGGCCCGTTCCATGGGCCCTTCGTGGCAGAACGCATGCTGGGCACCATCGTTGATAGCCTGACCTTGCACGGCTACGAGCAAATGGACGAGCCGCAGATCTGGTGCCTGCACCTGCAGGCCCATCTGCGCCAACTCAATGGCGGCCAGGAGCGACTAGCCCTCTGAGGATCGTTCCCACGCTCCGCGTGGTAACGCCGCCCCGGACGCTCCGCGTCCACCCAGGGCTATTTGCTCTCAGGCCTGTCCAGCTTCACCTCAAAACCGTACTGCACGGTGCTGAGGTCGGTGCGCTGGTAACTTTCCAGCGTGGTCGGCTGGCCGTAGAAGTAATGCACGTCAAACATCGCCGTGCCGTATTCCTCGGCGCGGTGGCTGACACCGAGAATCTCCTTGAGGTAATTGCCGCTGGCATCCTTGGCATAGAAGCGCCAACTGTCGGCGGGGAAGTCCTTCTGGTCGACGATCAGCGCGTTGTCCTTGAGCGACAGGCCCTTGGGCAGCTTGGCTGCGTCAATCGTGGCCTTCTCGATGGTGGCCAGAAACAACGGTACCGAGCCCACCACAAACGCCGGGGTTTCCGGGAACAGGTTGAGGTCGTAGGTGAGCGTGCCGCTTACTGCGTTCAGCTCGAACGCTTCGGTCGGCAGCTCGATAGGCTCGCCGCGCTCGCCCTTGTCGTCGGCGGTGAAGAAGGTGATAGGCGCGTCACTGTTGTTGCGCTCGGCACCGACCAGGTCGTCGTTGAAGGTGAACGGGTGGTCGAACACGATTTTTGCGGCGCTGGCGTCTTCGGTCGATTGGCTGATGGTGACGCTGTTTTTCAGTTGGTCCTCCGTCATCGAGGCATCTTTGAGCCAACTGGTGGCGCCGTCGTCATACACCGTGACCGGCATTGGCAGGGGCTGTACGGTCTTTTGCAGGCTGTTCCTGTCAAAGCGCATCACCGGCAGGTCCAGGTCTTTACGGGTGACCGTGGCCTTGGAGAAATCCAGCACATTCACCTGCAGGTTATCGATCAGCCCGTTGAAATACACCTTGGCGTAATGGCTGGTCTGCTGGCGCTCGAAGGCTTTTTGCGCGTCGGTGAGCTGTTTATCGAAGGCATCGGACCACGCGGTCTGTTTTTGCATCTCGGCCAGTTGTTTTTCATAGAACGCCACTTGCGCGGCACTCTCGTTGATCGAGCCTGAGCGGGTCAGAAACTGCCCGGTGCTGTCCCGTGCCTGCACCAGCAGCGGATTGGGTGACGCATCGCCCACTTCGGCGGCCAGGGGCTGGCTGTTGGTCAATTCGATCTCGGCGTAGTTCTTTTCCAGCGTCAGCAGGTTGAGGGTGATGTTGCCGTCGGTGCGTTTATGGCCCACGTCTTGTTTGGTCAGGTCGAACGTCAGCACCTTGCCCGGGGTGACCACCTCCACCGCGCCCTTGAGGCTGATGGGTTGTGGCTGGCTCTTGTTTTCCGTCTCGATGCCTTCGATAAACGGGTAGGTCACCGTCAGGTCGTCGGGGTTGGTCAGGTTGGAGCTGCTGGGGCTCAGTTGAATGCCGGGGTCGGTTTCTGACCATTCCGGTTGGAAGGGAATGACTTTATTGTTGCTCAGGGTGACCGACTGCCATTCCAGGCCATGGGGGAAGGGGAACTGGTCCGGCGCGTTGAAGTTGAACGGGAAGACCGGCTGCAAATCCGTCAGGTAGTCGGAGTGCGAGGTTTTGCGCAGCACGAACAGGCCATTGATGTAGCTGTCCACCAGCGCTTGGGGCGTAGGGTAATGCTTGAGCAGGGCCAGGCTATCTTCGCCGTACTCGGCTTCGATGGGCTTGCTGGCGAGCTTGACGCGCGCACGCTCCAGCAACAGCAGCGAGCCGCCCAGGTCGGCGATGGCATCGCGCAGCTTGGGATCCTGGATGCTGTCCAGAGACTGTTCGAACTTTGTGGTTTTCTCTTCGAGGGTCGCCTGCTTCTGCTCTTCTTTGGGGGAGCAGCCGCTGGCCATCAGCAACGCCGCGCACAGGCCGAGAGTGGCCAAAGGGGATCGCACATCCATCATCTGAGTTTTCCTGTCCGACATCATCGAGCCGAGTGAATGGCCTCGACACTAGCAGAAAAATTCTCTTACAGATGCCACTTGGGTCAGTTTTCTCGCGGTGACAGGGGCCGGGTGGCGGCTGGTATACTCGGCGCCATTTTTAGCCAAGCTGTGTGAGATTCAATGGAACGCTTTATCGAAAATACGATGTACGCCTCGCGTTGGCTGCTGGCGCCGATCTACCTGGGCCTGTCCCTGGGCTTGCTGGTCCTGGCGCTGAAATTCTTCCAGGAAATCATTCACGTGATTCCCAACATCTTCACCATGTTGGAAGCCGAAGTGATCCTGCTGCTGCTGTCGTTGATCGACATGGCCCTGGTGGGCGGCTTGCTGGTGATGGTGATGATTTCCGGCTACGAGAACTTCGTCTCGCAGCTGGATATCGACGAAAACAAGGAAAAGCTCAACTGGCTGGGTACCATGGACTCTTCGTCGCTGAAGATGAAAGTGGCGGCCTCCATCGTGGCGATTTCCTCCATCCACCTGCTGCGCATCTTCATGGACGCCAAGAACGTCGATCCACAGCACCTGATGTGGTACGTGATCATCCACATGACCTTCGTGGTCTCGGCGTTTGCCATGGGCTACCTGGACAAACTCACCAAGCATTGATACCCCGCGCTGGCCTTATTGCTCCACGAAGTAATAAGGCTGGCGGTTGACCGCCATTTGCTTGATCACCGTAACCTTCTTGTTCAGCCGGTCGGTGTGGTCTGTCAATGCAACGTTGCCGGGCTTGGCGCTGAGGAAGGCGCGCAGTTCGGCTTCGGTGTTCAGGATCGGCAAGTAGGCCTGCAGGTAGAACACGCTGGCGCCGTCGATGCGCTCGTTGGGTTGGTACATCGCTACCGTCCTGCCTTCGTCTTGCAGGGTCTGGATCTGACTGATCACGGGTACGAATGAATGGCGCATATCGGCTTTGGGTGCAAACCAGAACGCCGCGCTCAGGTAGCAGGCGATCGCCAGACTGAAAACCCCGCCGATGATCTGCCGGTGGTAGCGGTACAGCCCCGGCTTATGGTCTTTGGCCCACTCCAGCAGCACCCGCGCATATTCGGCAGCCAGTACCGCGGCGGCTGGCGTCAGCGCCATCAAATACACGGTGCGTTTGCTGGAAGCCAGGGTCAGCAGGGTGAACTGCGCCACCAGCCACACACTGAAAAACAACCGGTAGCGGTTGCGCAGCAGGCTTTTGCGGAAGTGCCACAGGCCCAGGTACACCAGGATATTCCAGGGCAAAAAGGCTTCAGGCAGTTTCGCGAGGTAATAGTAAAACGGCTCGTAATGCCCGGCTTCTACGAACGAACCACTGAAGCGCCCGACGCTATTGGTCCATAACACTTCACCCACCGCCTGCATCCCGCCGCGCTGAAACAGAAAGCCCAGCCAGATCAGCAACGGCACCAACGCCAACAAGGTGAACAGCGCCGGCTTGAGCCAATCGCCCAGCCGCAGGCGTTTATCCATCAGGCTGGTGCTGAGCAAGTACACAAAGATCACGATGCCCGGCATCGCCAGGCCCAACACGCCCTTGCTCAACGTGGCGATGACCATCCCGGCGGTAAACAACGCCCAGGCCCAGGTACTCGACCCTTCACGCTCGGGCCGCACCGCCTGGTAAAACCCCAGCAGGGCAGCGGTGACACCGAGGCTGAGCAACGAGTCCTCACCCACACCCCGCACATTGCCCCAGTAACTGGCCATGGTCGCCAGGATCAGCGCAGCGCTGAACGCCAGCGTCTGCGGCCGCCCGAACCGCCGCAGCATCCCGTACAGCAGCATCACACTGAACAACCCGGCAAACGCCGACGCCAGGCGCACCGCCCCGGTGCTGGCGCCAAACAGGCGAATCGCACCAGCGTCCAGCCACAGGCTCAGGGGCGGTTTTTCCAGGAAGGGTTCACGAAACAGGCGCGGCACCACCCAGTCATTGTCCAGGTGCATCGCCATGGCGATCCCGGACACCCGCGCTTCGGTAGAGCCTTGCAGCTCGTGGTTGCCGAGGGCGAAGAAGAACAACAGAGCAGCAAGCAAGAGCAGCAGGGGAGCGGGGCGCGTCATGGAGTCTGGCTACCGAGGCATGAGACCGATCGGGCGACCGGTCATGGGTAGTCAGGGAGTATACGAGCGCGATTCTTAACCTTTGGTGAACGGCCGTAGGGTTTTTCTCCGGCGCGTCAGGGCATTTTCAAGCTGGGCACCGCCGCTTTGCCTTGTGCGGTCAGCACCGGCGCCAACTGCTCCCAGGTGAAGGCCAAGTCGTTGTCGCAACCGTCACCATTGGCCGGTGTCGAGAGTTGCAGGCCCTGAGTGTTGAAGCTGAGGTGAAAGTTGGAGTAATCGGTGATCGCCGGGCAGCCCTCGTCGGTGGTGGTTTGCTTGGCCAGCCAAGTGCTGAAGGCGGCCGGCAGCTTCAAGTGTCCGGAATAGGCGTCATGCCATTGCTGATGGCCGCCGAGCCAGGCCCATGGGTCCACACTCTCGCCGGTTTGCAGGTTCCAGGAGTGCAGGCCCCAACTGATGCCCATGGCGCCTTGGCCTGCGGCCCAGCGGTAGAACCGCACGGTGAGAAATTGCGATGACCAATAGGCAGGCTCAACCTCGATCTCACTGGTATAGACCGAGCCGTTTCGACCCAGGTATTCACGCCGCTCATAAAAATAGTCGGTTAGATCTTCGTCATTGACGGCCAGGGCGGCGAGTTGCTGATTGATCTTCTGCACCGCCGGGCCATCGCCCTCCAGCTTGAGCGTGACGCGGGGGCCTTGGGTCTTGAGCTGGTAGGTGTGGTTGTGGAAAGTTTTCTTCTCGGTCTTGATCGGCAGCGGCGCGGCTTCCATGGGCGCGTTATAGGCATCGCTGCCGCAGCCGTCCGTGCCAATGCGGCGCAGGGCCAGTGGCAGCGGCGCACCGCCGTCGGTTTTGCTCCAGGCGCCCGAAAGGGTATCGGCCTGGGGTTTTTGCAGGGCCCAGAAACCGGTGTTTCCTTCCTCCACCCAAGGGGCGTTGTCGTTGGCCTGGGTCAGTTGAATCGGGGTACGGATGCGCTGGTAGTAATAACTGCCATGCTCCCCGTCGGCGCCGTTGAAACAGACGGTGATAGCGGACTTGCCCAAAGTACCTTGCCAAACCCCGGCCAGCTCGGCGGCGGTGGCGAGTAAGGGCAGGACGGTGAGGGCGATGACGGCGAAGGGCTTGAGCACGGGTATCTGACTTCCGGTTGTCTGATAAAGGCCGTCAGGGTAATGGGAAGTGTGAGGGGATGCCAGCGGGCGAGATGCGCTGAGGCAGCTCGCCCGTTTTCGTGTTTTAGGGCTGTGGCGTCTGGGTAGTGAATGGTTGGGTGTTCAAGACGCGTTCTACGAGTAACTCGCCCAAAACGATCAACTGCTGAGCGGCCAGCAGCTTGTGACGGTGCGCGCCTTCAAGTTCGAAAGCCAGGTCGGTGGTCATGGCGTTGAGGGACGCGAGGGTTTCGCTGGCTTGGATTAGCAGGGTTTCGGGGTGGATGTTTTCGGCGAGGGTGAAGAGGGTGGTTGGGGGATTGGGGGTGATCTTTTTCATGGCTGAAACTCCTTGATTGATGGAGTCGCCAGACATCGCTGCTAAACGAAAAGGGTGGCGACCGTACGCGGGTTAGCAGACCAGGAATCAAGGAACCCGGCGCACCCGAAAGTGCCCCACGCACAGCCGCCATGACACGAACCAGCGGATGCAGAACGCATCGCTCGAACGGATGGTGGCTTTGCAGGCCTTGATATTAACCGAGCTGCTAAACCCGGTCGCTGATTTTGCAGCGACAGGGGGAGGCTAGGCTTGTTGGGCTGAGTTCGCTAGTTCACCGACAGCTCGGCATCTTGCGGGAAAATTCCGAAGCATGGCCCTGTTGACCTTCCCCTGTCGTCAGGCTCTGTTAAAAGCTCCAGTCCTCAGCCTGAACCAACTGGCAGAACGGCCCGTTGAGCGTGGCATTGTGATGAGCCACGATGGCCTCGGCTTTCATCAAGGGCGTGTCAGAACAGGTATGACCGTCGGCGATAAGCACCGCATCGAAGCCAAGATCACGCGCGGCACGGCAGGTGCTGTCGACGCAGTACTGCGTTTTCATCCCAGTGACTACCACGCCGGTAGCGCCGCTGGAGCGTAGATTGTCCGCCAGGTCAGTCATTGCAAAAGCGTTAGGCCGACGCTTTTCGAACACCACTTCCCCACCCAGCAACTTCAGTTCCTGTGCAATCAGCGTAAGCGGGCTGCCCAGCTCGATTGGCGAGCCAGCGGGGCCGATGTGGCGAGCGAGAAAAATCGGCGCGCCTGCGCTGCGGGCCTTGTCCATCAGGGTATTGAGGGTTTCCAACAGCTCGTCGCAACGCCAGGGTTTGTCCGGACCGTGGATGAGTCCGACTTGGATATCCAGTATCAACAGGGCGTACATGGGGGCATCTCCTTGCGTGTGAACCAGCGACACAAGGGCATAAAAAAGGCCCTGTCCATCGCTGGCGGGCCTTTGAAGTTCGTTTGTTATTGCTTCACGACACCTCGCACGCTCCGCTTGATGCGGTCGTGGTGGTGGTTGTCGAGGTGAGGCAATGGGTAGTCATTAGGTTGACACTAGCAGTATGGGTGATGGAATGCCAGCTACAAAAAAAACGTCCGTGGCACACTGACGCTGTCGTGCGATCTATTGGAACAGGGTGGAGTAAAGCTTTGGTGCACCCCGAACTTCCTAGGAGCTGAATGACTACTTTTGCTTGGAGTCAACCAGTCGATTCACGGACTGGCTAATCGTTCAGTGGGTGGTCAAATGAAGTGCATTTTTTCAAGTTTTTAGCCACTGCATAGTGGCGTATTGATATTTTTATTCGGGGCGGGTTTATTTTCACGTATGTTGATACAAAATTATCCCTGGTTTCGGAGTAAAAATGTCCCCGTTCGTCATTGGTCAAGAGTATGAAAGATCCCGCCTCCTTGAGTTCATAGGCAGCAGGCAGATGCAGTCAGGTGTTCTTTGGGGGAGCGAAGAGCCAGGGTGTCTTATTTGTACATCGGGAGGCCGAGGCGGTAAGAAAGCTGGTTATTCGGATGAGCGCCTCTCTGACGGTACTTGGTGGTATTTTGGCCAAGGCCGCACGGGTAACCAATCTCTGAGTAATTCCGCGAACTCAAAGCTCTCTTCTGGAAAGTATTCCGTTCTTCTCTTTACTACGAGAGAACCAACTGCGAGAGAAGTGGCGGCTCGAGGCAACTATGGAAAATTGTTTTCCTATTGTGGGCAGTTTAATGTTTCAGGTTTTGACCAGTTTTTGCCGACTGATGGTAGTCGTCAGGGGGATAAGCTATGGCGTTTTCGCCTGCTGCCTATCGGTGAAGAAAAGTACTATTATTATAATGAGAAAAGTGATCTGGATTTAGAGTTTTCCGGTGACTTACGGGAGATTCAGTATCGATTAACGTCTATAGTTGCCACTAAGTCCGAGCCTCGGATAAGCATGGCGGAGTATAGGTATAGGAGTGCTGCAGTTCACGTCTACGCATCGCTTAGATCAAATGGGCAATGCGAAGCGTGCGGGTCCTTCGCTCCATTCACTCGTCCCGATGGGCGAGGGTTTCTTGAAGTGCACCATCTCACTCGGCTTGCCGATGAAGGACCAGATTTACCTTCAAATGTCGCTGCACTTTGTCCAAACTGTCATCGCCGTGTCCACTATTCCATTGATCGAAAAGAATACGGTAAAAAACTTAAAGATGCTATTGCTTTAAAAGAAGCTATTATTGCTGGGTAAAAGTGGGCGCTTAAATATTGGTGTTCAATATTGTTTCGCAAAAGGTGATGCCGATTTGGAGTGATGCTTATTTATTCTTTTCGCATCAAAGCTGCAAGTCGATTTCCGGCGGCATTTGCTTTTTTGGTAGAACACACCTCACATTCCCAAACGATGAATACTTTCCATCCTAATGCCTTTAGATACGATGTCACCCGATTATCCCGGGCGACATTCTTCTCGAACTTTTCTAGCCAAAATGCTGTATTGCTTTTCGGTGTCGTGGCAATATTGCAGTTGGAATGCCGGTGCCAGAAGCAGCCGTGGACAAAAACCACGGCCTTGTATCGGGGAAATACAAGGTCAGGCTTGCCGGGCAAACCTGACCCATTCAAACGGTAGCGCAGACCGAGACTATGCAACACTTTACGCAGTGCTATCTCCGGGCGAGTGTTACTCCCCTTAATTCGGGCCATCCTTTCTGACCGCTCCTTAGGAGAGAGGAAGTCGGTCATACCCGACCTCCAGATCGAGAGCTCCTATTTTGGGCTTTCATCTCCCTCCTTAACCAGTTCGTAGAAAGGTAGACCGCGAATTACCTCTCCTGATATATCGAAAGATTTATAGAGGCAGTGATGATTAGGTAGCGTCTTCACACGCTCTGATAGCTCTGCAAGATCCGATGTAAAGCCGAGGACTCCCAGTTCGGCAGGCGTGATGTTTGGTACCTTGTGGATGAACCAGGATAGTAGCGGTTCCCTGTAGTCGGTCGCACCGACCTTAAAGTGCCTAAGGAATTGGGATGCCAGTATCACGCCAGTTCCAAACTCCCGGCCCTGTAGCAACAGCTTGCGTAGAACGTCGAACTCGTAACGCATGATATTGTCAGCTTCGTCCACCAATAAGTAGGAGTCGATCGCCCTGAGCTGCGGGTCTGTGCCAGTAAAGGCTCGCTTGGGTACCTTGAGCATGTTCTCGTAAAACATGTTTAGTAAGATGGCAACGAGCATGTTCTTGCTGCGGTCGTCTTGTCCCATGGAGCTTAGGGATATCACCACAACGCCATCGAAGAATTCGTCAAAAGGTTTTGTTTCCCCTTTGGCCTTTGCAAACACCTCCATGTCCACCAGATCGTCAATGATTGCCATTGGTGCGTCCGACTTCCCGCCAAGTATTTCTCTGTACTCTGCATGGATGTCGTAGATTGTAGGCTGGCGGTCTTGAGCATTAGCTGCCTCGTACGCGTTACGGACGGCTGCTTTGAGTTTGTCCCGCTGCACGGGACCTATTCCCGAGTAAACCTTGTCGAGGACATCTGCGAAAAACCGGAAGCGATCCAGCCATGGTGCTGAAGATTCCCCCATTCCGGTGATGTCGAAGAGATTTAGAGGAAGGTGATAGGGCTTCACCACCTTTGCCCCGGTAGCCTCTACGAAATCCGGGCTACTAAAGTCGCTTTTATAATCGAAGATCAAGAAGCGTGGCTTGATCCCACGGTTTGCATCACTGGCTCTGGATATCTGCAGGATAAGTGACTTGAGGAATTGGGTCTTACCTGTGCCGAGATCACCTGCCACACCGATGTTCAACTGATTGAGTCGAGTATCGGATATGTTCAGGCTTAGCTGTCTTGGCTCGAAACCATCAACTGTTTTGCCTACGGAGAGGATCACGCCTGCGCCAAACTCGTCAGGTGTCAAGGAAGGTGCGATCTCTCCATTTGCATTGCTGGAGGATGTTTCTTCATTGATTAACTGCATAACGGGTTCGTTGTTCGAAGTTATCGAAGGGTTTACCGACCACTCGCTTTCCGCCGCAGAACTGTCGAAAGGAGGCGATCTGGTAGCCTGGGCTAACAAGGGAGGTAATAATCCCCAGTTGCCCACCTTGGCCCGCACGGCGTCGTAGAACGACTGTGGATCACTGTCGAGTACGATACGGCCTGCATCCTTGCTTGAAATGACAATCGTCTCGTCGAAATTGTCGCCGTCACGATTATGTGGGCCGCTGAGGCTTGATTCGTCTACGACGATAAGTCTTCCCCGTAAGTCTAGAGTAGGTCTCGAGTCAGGATCGAGGATCGCTGCGGCGATTAGCTCGTGGTACCCGGCCCAGCGGGTAGCTTGTCCTTCTACTGCCTGATGCTGACTGTAGACTCGTAAGCCAAAGCCAATCATCGAGAGTAGTAGATGTTGGTAGGCCAAGCTCCATGCCAAAGATTTATTGGCGCGATCTTCGATGGCTTGCAAGAGTTGTGAGAGTGCTCTGGCTTGAGAAAGGGCTTCGACGGAGTCGCTGGCTCCGAACACGCTTCCTTGGCGGCACTTGACCTCTATCGGCGTCAGATGCAGATGAACTTTGTCGTTGCTGATTCGCACGCCTACTACAAGCAAGTCGGGGCGTGAAAGGGAGGTTTCTTTGCGCTCCTTGCCTAGCGAGCGTGCAAGGTCGGCAAGATAACCTCTGAACGGGTCGACGGGAACGATTATCGCGATTGTGATCTCCTCTGGCGACCCCGCGAGCACTGGTAACAAGCTGTTCAGGTTTCCTTCGGTCCGGAACTGGTCTTGAAGAAGTCGGACCGCTAGGAATAGGCCCAGGTCGCCTGTAGCGCCTGTATCGTCCCCGGAGAGACCGCGAACGGTGGGGATTCCTCTCCTAGCGACCTCTAGAAGAATCTGCTCGATCTTTGAGTCGTCTAAGTTGTCGCATTCTGGAAGGGGCTTCAGAACACGGCGTAAGGCATCACGATCGGCTTGCTTGACCTGCGACAAGAGGTAGTAGCCGCTGGTATCGCCTGCGCGATGGGAGTACGAAGGGAGATCGTAGTCCCACAGGTAAGTGCCTTCGATCCAGCCACCCAAAAAACAAGCTGGGTCAATTGCAGAGGACGATACTGCAACATAGCCGGCGCTATTTTCCTTAAGCATGTCGGACACTGCGTGGACGCTAGGCGAGAACTGCAGTCCAACCTTACTGTCCCTCATCCTTTCAACCATAAGCATGCATGCTGAAACCTTGTCGGCGAATTGTTCGCCAGAGGGAGGCATCTGCCGGCCTTGACGGGATTCGCTTAGGAATGAGCCTTGAAGCTGACGCCTGACTCTGTGTCTGATTAGGCCGCCAACGCCTATCGGTGAGAGCATGCCTACCTCCTTGGAACCAGGTTCTGCCGAATCCAGTTGTGCAATGATGCCTAGATCCGGCGTGGCGCCTAACGGTTGTTTGTCATACCAGCGAACGTGGTTATCGGTGTCCTCGGAGAGGTTGGCGATCGTAGCCTGGTCAGGCCTTCCTGAAAGCCTAGTATCGAAAACTTCCAAAATCTTCGCACCGACGCTTTGCATAGGTGTGTTCGCGCCTCCGTTACCGAACCGCTTTGTACACCAGTTGGTCAAACCTTCGTTGCAGGCATCAGTGGTACCACCTGCGCTAGACACTACTAGACTGATAATGGGCTTTGCTGCAAGAAGGTTGGTTACATCGTCGAGTGCGCGCGAAACCTGAGCGGGGCTGAATCCACTTGAGATACCGCCGACAGTTAGGCCGAAGGTGTTGTCGAATGGGGGGCGGCGGGTACGGGCTGGTAGCTGGCCCAGGCGAGAGCCATTCCAAAGGACAGACCAGTAGTCGGAACTGCATTCGACGGACAAGAAGTCTATCCGCTCAACGCCACTCGGGGACTGAAGCGAGATGGTCAGCAGGTCGGGAACACAATCTGGGTCAAAAATACTTGCCGCCGGACAAGGCAAGGGTGAATCGCCTTCCACCTCGTCCCGTAGGACTTTCTGAGCAAGACAATGCCATGCAAGTCGTAATGGATGAAGGGGGGAAAGGATGATTGCTTCTGGAATTCTACTCAGGGTTCGTCCGTCTAGTTCTAGCGAGCAGACTGCAACGGTATCTATCCAACAAGCAATGTCCGGGTCAGTGTCGAGCCAGGACATGTAAGCATCGAGATAGGTTTCGGCGAGAACGCGAAACTCAGTGTCTTCCGAGAGCCAGGCTCCTAGCGTAGCAGACTCGATGAGCCCCGCTTGATCTTCGCCTCGTATGTATTTTGCAATCTCTTGGCGAGTTTCCACGAATCCCTTTGGTGGCTGGAAGTTCAGGATATTGGGGCGCGGATCATGAAGGAAGCGGCCTTGCGAGAGAATGGGGCCATTAGTGGCATTCCAGTTGGGTGGAACCCAACTAGATACGTAGTCATCTGCTATCACTAGAGGTCTGAACGATTCGGCTACGTTCTGCTCCTCTAGTATCCAAGACTGCAAGCTTGAAGCTCGCGCATTCCGGTCCAGATGCACGACGGCCTTGGTATCGAACTTGTCGAGATGTCGACGGTTCAACTTGATCAGGCGCTCGAACTCGCTCCGGCAGCCTTCCTCCTTTGCCTCATCGCAAGCAAGGTAAACTCTGCAAGTTTGAGGGGAGGTCTCGTCCAAGAGATTGAAGGCTATATCTAGTTGGTACTTACCGTCGGCCTCCACTTCTACTAGATATTCATCCTCTCCTACGAGGCGCGCGTCGAGGGGTTGTTGCTGTCCTTCTAGTTCAGTAGCGTCGTCCGGCATTCCCTCCACGTTGCCAACGGTAGCACCTGGTGACAGATGGAGTCGCAGCTCATATCGACCTGAACCGGGTAGCGAAAGGGATGTCTCCCAGTCCATCGCTGCAGTCTTTTTACTAGGTTTTTTAGGCGGTGACAGTTTTGTCGCTAGCCGGCAGGTTACCAGTATCCCGGGCTTCCAGTTTATTAAGGAAATAACCCGGATACTTGCAGGCTTACACCCCGTAGAGGCAACCTTATAGGTTATCGGTGCCTTATGTGCGGGAGGGAAACGATCTGTGTATTCATTAATTCCGCTAGAGGATGCTTGTAACGGGGTTGGCGCCTTACCATAGGAACCTCCGGTCAGTAGAAACTCTTCTGGTTGACCGCTTTCGTTCGTAGAGACGGCTAGTTCTACCTTGTCGCGCACGATCGCTGGTAAACCCTTGGTTGCGGGAATAATACTATTCGTGCATCGAATGCTGATCTCTCCGATGACTTCATCGGGCTCGTCGGCAAGCAGATCAGTCCATTGCTCTATAGTTAGTAGCGTCCACCAATGGGGCGGAGAAACTAGCGATAGAGTTTTCCCTGGCAAATAAAAAGCTTGGGTTGCTCGTTCAAAGGCTGTAGGTACGTCGCAGCTTGTTTGAAGGTGGTGGAGCAACTCTCGAAGAGCTTGAACAATATCGTCAGGGGCACCGTGTGCTAGACGTTCAATACCAGTCTTGAAACCATCAGCAAGCTCATGTGCAATTTTATCTATGACGGAGAGCTGGGCCTTCGACGAGATCCCATTGTCTGCCATTGGGGGGAGACCGCATGCCAGAGCAAGCGCATTTCCAGGTGAGAGATGTAGTTGGGCGGTCTCTATCGAAAATATGCGAGATAGCATGCGCCATGAAGCGGCGTGGTTGGCGTGTTCTGAATCCACTTCGTCGATGGAGTTTGCAGCTGCACGGATTAATTGCTTCGCATCGTCTCTCTGCGAATCTACGATACCTGCGACGAGCACTGCCACATTTACCGATTGCTGCACGAAACCGTCGTCCCACCATTTTTCGAGGTCGGCACTCATGCCGAAGACATCACTTGAAGATTCGATCGAAAGATTGTTGTGCTGGCCTGCAGGAACTAGCGCAACGAAACTGGAATTATTTGGATCATTTCGTACATCCAGCAAGTGGTCATTATCGCATTTGCCAGACTCCCCGATACGAAGCTTATGGCTATTCATCTGGTCGGTTGGATACTGGAGCAGTACCGGTAGAGTCACCATACTACCGTCTATCCCAGACATAACTTGAATTCCCCCATCACGAGCAAGCTCTTCGTACACTTGCTCGAGAATCTCGAGGGGGGGGCCGCGGAAAATCAGCCGGTACTCAAATTTCTTGCCGCTAAGCCCCTGCGTTGCACCCGACGCTTTTTCACGGACAATTGTTGCGAGCCAGTTTGCGAGTTTATTCATGTTCGTATTCCTGAAGGACTTGGCTCGTGTGGAACGGTGGCAATAGCAGCATGCCGCTCTCGGCATCTGGGCTATCGAGCACAAGACCGAGCATCCTTAGCTGGTGGCCCAAGTCATTCCTGGCTATATCGTGTTTATCTACGGTGACGCCGTAGGCTTCGAGATGTAGCCCTAATCTATGGATTGAGCGAGGTCCACCCATCCCGGCGAGGGCGCAGTGGACTAGAGCCAACACAGCTACAGGTCCAAGGGATACGATCCATGGACTGGATGGACTGCTCCCTTTCTTCTTGAGGATATATCCCTGGTCATACCCTCTGAGCAACGGGACTGCAGTCTGGCGTTGCCCTAGCGCGTGCCTCGCGAACTCGAGCAGATTCGAGCCGATGCCTTTCCTGCATAACAACGCGCGAGCCTCTTGCTCACGTATATCGATAATGGTTTCGAGAGTCCCTGCGCGAAGGAGTGTATTTCTATGGTTTTGGATATGCTGGCAAAGTGCGGCAATTCCTTTACTTGAGGAGAAGTCGCCCTCGTAGGGGGCTCCTATTTGCTGGAGTGACCAAAGGAGCGTATTGATCCCCAGCCTGGCGTTTAGGTAGCTGGAAACCTTGTCTTTGATACCTTGAAGAGCCTTTCCGCCGTAAGCCATGTATTGCGGGGCCTCAGGGAAAATTGCGATCCTTACCTCTTGCTCGTTAGGCGCCGCGCCTTCGGTAAGTGCTGTAGAGAGACAGCTCCAAATCCTCGCGTGGACGTCACATAACCACGTCACATGGGACACTGCTCCTAGACGCAACACAGCCTCTAATAAACTAGTCCATTGCCGGCGAGTCATGGAGTCTTTCGCCTGCATGATGGCTTGCAGGTCTTTGGCAAATCGTCTGGCTGGCAGGAAGTGAATTTCCTGAAAGTCGGATGCCGTCAGTGTTGCCGCGTCCTCTTCCGGAATCCGCACTTGAGACCATGTACCCCCGCCTTGATTCCACGACGATGTCTCCTGCTCAAGCCAGCGGGCGAAGAAGTCGTCTTTATCATTGACACTTAGAGAGTCAAAGAGATGTTTCCAAAGGCGCTGCGCTGACTCCTGATCCTTTGAACCCAGGCAGACCATCCGGCGTATCAAGCTGCCGGCAGGCCAGGAGTTGCTACTTAGACGAGCGGAGCCGGAGAAGATCGCTGCTCCTGGTACGAGAGGAGTAACCTGCACAAAGCGTTTAGAGGATTGGTTAGGAAGTTTTGGACTCTCCAATATACCGTGAAGCACGGTATGCCAGGCATCCACGCCAATTACCGCTCCAATTGGCGGCAGTTGGCTCTTTTCTCGAAGCTTCTGTATGCGCCTATCTAGATCACGTCCCGCCTGTGGCACGCTGCCTTCGCTCGCTGATTCAAAGCCTATCGTCCGGTAGAGCGAGGCTAGCAGGACCTCTGAACTTGCGTATTCCGGCGCAGGGCTCATAGCTAGGGCCGACTTCTGATAAATGCTATTGGAGAAGCGCCAAGGTGCTTGCTTGAATTCCATAAGGCTCATACGACCTCCTCCTTGCTCGCAACTAAGCCATCCCATGAGCGAGCTACTACAGTGCCGTCTGACCCGATACGAATTTTGGCATGCTCGAGAAGTTCCTCATCCCGGACAATGGAACCAGAAAGACGAGCTTTTGTTGTATCCAATAGGGCCAAGACTGTACGAGGGAGGGAGGCAGGGGATAACCCCCTTTCTAGCTCCTTCACTGCTTTGAACAAGTCATAGGTAAGAGGGATTGGTTGCGCCGATTGCACATGGCCGACCCCGAGGTAACAGATTGGGGAGCGAGGTCGTCCTGAAGTGTTCTGGGGCAGCATCCTGACCTGACGTAGAGGCACAACCAATGTCGCCTGACGTTGCTTAGGTGGAAGTGGTTGTCCAAATGTAGTGGTTAGCGAGACCTCGAATTCCTGACCGGTATTCAGCAGGCCCTTCACTTGCTGCACAACCTCGTAAAGCTGGTGCTTGTCATTCTGTTCGACGACTAGTTGGAAAGCCTGCAGGATCTTGAAATCGGCAACTACTGCCGTTCGGGTGCAAATGCTTCTGCGGACTAGGCGGCAAGCAAAGTCGCGAAGTAAATGTTGAACACGACTGGCTGCGACGGGTCTCCTTCGTCGTACAATTGGCATAGAAAGCATTTCATCTGCATTGGAGAGTCGCTTGAGTAGCTCAATCTCGTTGCGCGATAACACTTTATATTTGCGGATGAACTCTATTCCGCCGGCGAGGGAGCGACTAAAGCGAATGTCGAGGTCGCCGAGGCTAATCATGCTCTGGCTACTTACGGCGACCTGACTGTCGGGACTTGCGAATGCTGGGTCTAAGGTCTCGACAAGGCCTTCCAGCAATGGCGCAATTGTAGCCGGTAGGTAATGTGTCTTTCTCTCTGCGAGAAAATGCACAAGACCCATCAGGGTTCGCCCAGCTTCGGCATCTAACTCCTTTTCGAGCCCTAAGTCTTTGAGATCACGGCGGAGCGAGGTCGCTGCATCCTTGTCCCAACGATGGAAAAGTGCATGTTGGTAGCTTGACGTTGCTAGGTGAAAAATCGCAGTGAGCGTTTGTCGGTTGTGCTTTTTTGTGCCTGCTGCTTTGTGGTCAAGTTCGACTAGGTTCTCGGCCCATTGGCAAGGTGTTGATTGGTGTGTATGTCTTGCTGAGTCATGAACTATAGGATGGTGCCCAGCCAACAAGTACGAGGTAAGGGAGAAAAGGTCACGGAAGCTCCAACGCTTGCCGCTGGCCAGCTCATACCAGCGTAGTATCCTTAGCAACGCTGTTCGGTGCTCGTCTCTGGCTAAGATAGCCTGGCTGGTACAGAAGGGGCATTTTTCTCCCGCTGGACATACTCCCTTTGCGGGCCACATTTCGGATGCAGTGGCCTGGCCGATGAGGATTTCCGCTGGCGCCGAAGTCTCGTCGTCAGGCTTGACTAGAAGGGACTCTGCATCCATTGGCCAGACTGCAATCGATGGGAAGCCCTCGAGTGGCCAGCATGAAGGGGCATCGTACGCTAGGCTCACAGCCCTCGTAATAGCCTCGAGGATGATGCGCGGTTTTTCCAGATTATCGTCGATAGCATGGATCAACGCATCATCGAGGACGCCACGGTTAACGCAGCATAGGTAAGCTTGGGATGGTGGCCCATCTAGAAGCCGGCCGAGCTCCTCGATAAGGAGTGCTGGTGCAGTGCTTCCCTCGTGACCGGCTGTAGAAGTAGCGTCCTGAACTATATCCAAGCTCAGGCTACTATCGAATCTTGAAAGGCTTCCAGCATCGACGCTTACTATTCTTGGGACTTTGAAGCCGGCGGATGGATGGAACGCCTTTGACAGCTCTTCGATGAGCTGTCCCCCACAGCCTAGGCTCGCGTCTAGGCAGTGGATAGTGGACTCGATCGCTTCGGTTTTTCCATTACCTGGTCCGCCAACCAGAAGGATAATCCTCGGGATGCTCGTGCTGTCGGCCGGAAGCTTTTCGGCCCAGGCTTGGAGTCGAGCCAGAAGGCTTGTCCTTAATAATAGTTTGTTAGGCTGGCCGCTTTCGTTGTCTAAAAGCCGCTTCACTCCCCCCGAGTGATGGCCGGCCCAGTCGACAAGGGCTGCGGGGTAGCGCGCCCCTTCCATTTGGGTGCTATCCATTCCCCTCCACTCCTATGTTTTCAAGCTATGGCTAAGATTTCTTGTTCTTGTTCAGTGATTGTTTGTTGACTAGCTGTGGCCATGGCTTCTTTTAGTACCGATTCGATGGCTAGGCCAATGGCTCTTGCAAGGTAAGGAGGAACTGCGTTGCCCACCTGAGTGTAGCGTGGGCATTCTTTAGTACGCTGGCTCCCGCCCGTGGTGAATTTTCCTCGGAACTGGAACCAGTCGGGAAACGACTGCAGGCGTGCAGACTCTCGGACGGTCAGTATTCTGGGTTCGCTGTAGTGGAGCACATCGTCGGGCAACGTTGTTATTGTTGGTGCCGGATTTTCCTCGTGCATTAGGCAAATGCGATGTTTCTTGAGACCATATTTTTCTCTCTGGGCCAAGCTCATCAAGCCCCCCCTAATACACGCGGGGTCTTGGATGATCCTCATAAACCGCTCACTGATTTCGGGCTTGTGTTTTGCTAAGCGCACGCTGTCCATGGAGTCGCCGCACCCTTGATGCATGAGCGCTTGGTAATGTGTCCGAGGCCCTTTATAAGCGAGCTCTTGAAAGCCAGTACGAGAGGATGGATCACGGCATGGTCTGGTCCCTACGTGCTTTATTTCCAGATCCGAAATGGCCTCTGAAGCAGTGACTATTTCTGCAAGTCCAAGCTCCTGCAGTTGGTTCAACCTTGCTTCTTCTAGTATTTCGAAAGCTCGGATGACACCACCGGGAAGATGACGAGCAAGATCCTTGCGAATTCCTATTACGATTAGGCGTGGACGCTTCTGTGGTACTCCGAAGAGTGAGGAGTCAATGATTTGGCCATGGACCTGATAGCCAACCCTATTCAGGCTCTCTACAAGCTTGTCATAGTAGGAGTGGGGCTTCACTTTCGTTACGCCAAGCTCTTCTTTCCAATATTTGGCTTTGTGCGCGACCTTCATCCCCGGGACGTTTTCCAAGACAATAGCTGCAGGCTGAATGGCCTTGACCATTTCCACATACTTCTCAAACAGTTGGTTTCTGGGGTCGGACTCTAGTCGTTTCCCTGCGAAGCTGAACCCCTGGCAGGGAGGGCCTCCTGCAAGTACATGTACTTTGCCCTTGAGCTCGGAAAGTTTAACTGGGTGCTGTTCAAGAATTTCATCGATCCCCCAGGCTTTTTTCTCCAGCCAATCGGGCCATTGGAATTGAGGTGCAGGCACGTCACGCCCCTCGAGCAGGTTTGCCGAAAGGGTCGAAAATGCCATTTTGTCGCGTTCGACGGCAAAAACGCCGTTTAGCCCTGCGAGCGATAGACCTAGAGATAAGCCTCCGCAGCCCGCAAAAAGATCTGCGAACATCAAAGGTTGCGCGTGGGCGGGTAGTGAGGAGAGGGTTTCGAAATTTTTCATGGGCTCCTGCCCGGATACGGTCGTTGTCAGGGTAGGGAGCGTCTCGCGAAGCCCTATGCTTGCGCGTATATAGGCAGCATGAAGGTGATCTTTTTGGGGCACCACTGCTTGATGCTTACTCGGCATGCAGCCTAGAGGCAGCTCGGTAGGCGCCGAGGGGGCAATAGTGATGGAAAATGGGTTGCCCCGCAAGCAATCACAATGGGTTGGGCCTCCTGACGGCTGGATTGGTTTGAGATTACAGGTGTCAGATGTGTCGTTGAGCTCATCTAGAAATATTGCATCGGATTCGCTAGGTGGTACCCACATGGTTGAGCTCCTTCAGCCGCGTTGAAACCCGGGGGATCTCTCTTAAGCACAGCCCTATGCTGTTCTCTTCAGACGCTACCGAGCGATAGTATTGAAGAGTGAGGAGGCAGATCCAGGTGTTTCGGATATATGATTTTATCCTGTGATTATATACAGTATTTGCCCGCTGTTTCAGCCTAAGGTACTGATCAATCTGAATGAAAGACCACGCTGCTACTTTGAGTTAAAGAGGCGAACCGTATGTGCGTACATTGGCATTCCAGAGTGGGTTGGCATTCCGAAAAATCGCCCTATTGGGCTTGGAATGCCATTTGGAACGCCATAGAGCGTCGCTGTTCTTGGATGCCCGCGGACACCGCAGGCGCTGAAATCCCTGTATTTGCTGGATTTGAGGCACAAAAAAAGACGCTCGCAGGCGTCTTTAGTTGATCAAGTGGTGGGCCGGGGTAATCTGAAACGGAGTCTTATCTTGTTGATTAATTTCGTTAATATTGGTTGTGTGTTTTGGTGGGAATACCAAATGGAATACCTTGCGAGATAGCACTCCATTGATCCCAGCCTATATTCGATCTGAAAACCTTGCTTTGCATCCATGATAAGCAGTGATCTTCTTAAAGCACTCGAGGCAACGGGTAGCAATCGATCCTAGTCGGGAGGTGGCGACAGGCAGAAACCTTTCAACAGCGGCCGATCTACCCTACAAATGAATCGCCAACTTTTTCTTTTAGTAATTCATAGACGCATAACAAGGTATTGCTGTCCGTGCAGTGCCTCGTTATACGGTCTCATTAAATCGCTTTGCGGTTCACACTAAGGGTGGCAGTCCCAGCTCTTTCAGGGAGGCATTGTGTTTGTCCCGTGCCGCCTGAATGTTTTTTTCCAGTGTGACCAGTTCGGTATTCACGGTTTGTAAATCAATCTCTGCCTCTGCGCTTGCCGTGCTGATGTAGCGAGAAATATTCAGGTTGTAGCCGTTCTTCTCGATCTCCTTCATCTCTACCCGGCGGGCATAACGAGGCTCCTCTTTGCGGAACTGGTAAGTGTCGATGATCTTGGCGATGTTCTCATCGGTCAGTTGGTTCTGGCGTTTACCTTTGATGAAGTGTTCAGTCGCATTGATGAACAACACGTCGTCCGGTTGCTTGCACTTTTTGAGCACGAGAATGCACACCGGAATACCTGTTGAATAAAACAGGTTGGAGGGCAAGCCGATCACCGTGTCGATGTGGCCGTCCTTTAGCAGCTTAGTGCGGATGCGCTCCTCTGCACCGCCTCGAAACAGCACGCCGTGGGGCAGGATGATGGCCATCACGCCCTCTTCTTTCAAAAAGTGAAAGCCGTGCAGCAGAAAGGCAAAGTCGGCAGCCGATTTCGGGGCCAAACCGTGGTTTTTGAAACGCACGTCATCGGCTATGGCCTCTGCCGGGTCCCAGCGGTAGCTGAAGGGCGGGTTGGCGACGATGGCATCGAACGTGGGTTTTTTAGCGGGGTTCAGCTCGCGCAGAATGTCCCAGTCGTTGCTCAAGGTGTCGCCGTGGTAAATCTCGAACTCGGTGTCCTTCACCCCGTGCAGCAGCATGTTCATGCGGGCCAAGTTGTAGGTGGTGATGTTCTTTTCCTGGCCAAAAATCTTGCCAATACCATGTGGCCCCATGCGCTTGCGCACGTTAAGAAGCAGCGAGCCAGAGCCGCAGGCGAAGTCCAGCACACGTTCTAAACGCTTTTTGGGGCCGGTCTTTGGGTCTTGGCTGTCGAGGGTGACGATGGCAGAAAGGATGTCGGAAATTTGTTGTGGCGTGTAGAACTCACCCGCCTTCTTGCCTGAACCGGCGGCAAACTGGCCGATCAGGTATTCGTAAGCATCGCCTAGTGCATCGATATCTGCGGAGAAGTCTGATAGGCCCTCAGCGATCTTCTGGATGATGGTGCAGAGCTTTGCGTTGCGGGCGGGATAGGTTCTGCCCAGCTTGGGGGAACTCAGATCGATTTCAGAGAAAAGGCCTTGGAAGGTGCTCTCAAAAGACTCGGTTTCGATGTATTTAAAGCCCGCTTGCAGCGTAGCGAGCAGTTCACCGTTCTGGGTGCGTGCCATATTGGCGATGCTGTTCCACAGGTGCGCCGGCTGAATGACGTAATGCACCTTGCGACGCATTTGCTTCTCGAAGGCTGGGATGTCCGCTTTGTTCTCCTCATACCAGACCTGCAGAGGAGTCGATGCCCCGTTTTTAGCAAAACGTCGATGGGCAACTCTGGATAGTCTTTTCCAAGTTCCTTCTTGGCCGCTGTCTCATAGTTGCCCGAGAGGTAGCGCAGGAAAAGGAAGGACAGCATGTAGTCGCGGAAATCATCTGCATCCATAGCTCCGCGCAGTTGGTCGGCAATTGCCCAAAGGGTTTGGCCAAGTTGTTTTCTATTGGTGTCATTCATGTGGTGGTTTCGCTTGTGGGCCTGGGGGCGACAGCCGCTGCGGCTGCTTTCGCACCCGATATGTTAGGCAGGGCAAATTTAAATGCGCTGATGAAGTCTTTGAGAATGCGGCGGAACAAGTCTTTATTGTCCTCGCCCATTTCGGTCGGCTCATGGATGGCGTATTTGCCATGGCTCAGCAGGTTGAGGGCACGATTGTAGAGCGCTGTATCCTCCTCACTCGCGAGCGCTTTAAGGCAGAAGGAAATATCGGCATGACCAAAGAACGAGGCCGTTTTTTCCATGATGCTGCGCAGTGCATTGAAGTGAAAGGTGTAGAGCTTGCCGGAGTTATGATCGGCCGCCGCCTGCAGTTCGGCGAGGGCGGCGACGTGGTGGAAAAACGGCGTGTCATCGGTGGCCCGCAGGCTAAAAGCCCCCTCACCATTCGGCCGGTGTAAAAAGTAGCGTTTGTGAGTCACCTTCGGCTCCCCTTCCTTCGTCCGCCCAATCTCATTGCACATCACATTGAAAAAGAGGGCGTGGTGGGAGGAGAAAATCACTTTGATGGGCGCTGGATCACCATTCTGGTGTCTTCGACTGGCGGCCTGGCGCAGGAGTTTGGCGAGGTCACAGGCAACAGAAATGGCGTTGTTATCATCGAGCGAGGAGATTGGGTCGTCGATGTAGAGGTATTGATTCGACTGATAGGAAACGTGCCCATCGAGCATACGCTCGCAGATGGCCATGAAGAGGCACCAAATAAAGATGTTCTGCTCGCCTCGAGAGATCTTGATGTTCTCCGCTTCGCCTTTGCGAAAAGTGACCTTCCAAGTTCCGTAATCAATATCGAAGTCAAAGTCGGCATAACGGCTGAGGTAGCTCGCAATGGTTTCATCGAGCGCTAGGTCTTTTAATCCGTTGAAAAAAATCGAATCAGAATTGAGCTGCAGGTAGCGGGCTGTATCACCAGCGAGGTCATTCTCCCAAATGAATAGATCCTCTGTGTAGGCATTGAAGTAGAGGGTATCTGCAATGCCTTTATTCTTGCGCTTGCCCGCGTCCTTGAACTCCATGGAGAGCCGCGTTTTGCCGGTTCGGTTGTAGGCGTAAAGAAGTACCAACTCTATAGGCTTAGTCGGGTTATTTAAGTCGTCGCGCAGCCGGGTCACCAGCGAGCGCAAGCTTTGGTAAGTGCGAATACCGCTCATGTCTCAACCTCATCCGGAGACGGAAAAAGCTGCTGCATCAGTGCTTTCTTGTGGCTGTTGAGTGCGTCATGTTTTTGGGTTTCGCGGCGATCAGATCGTCTAGGGTGGTGAGGCAGTCGGCGATGCGTTGTTGTTCGGGCTGTTTCGGGAAATATGCCTCTAATTCAAGTATGACAACTCGCGATAAACCCGGAATCAGATTGCCGGAACCTAAGTCCTCGAAGCGGGACCTTTTAGTCAACAGGAGCTGGAACATAAAGCGACTTGATCCACTCTTTGAGCGAACGGCCATAAGTTGCCGCCCCATCGCTACTTCTGGGAGCGTTGATGAACTGGTCAAGTAATCTTGGACACCGATTAAGGTTCACGCCACCAACCTTTCCTTCGCGACCGGCGACCGGTAGTCGTTGTAGCTGTGAGGCCTGCTGATGTTGTAGCGCGAGACATAGCGCTGCACGTCTGCCCGGGCCTCATGTTCCAGTTTGTAGCCCGTTTCAGGAACCCACTCTGATTTCAAACTACCAAAGAAACGCTCCATGGGGGCGTTGTCCCAGCACTCGCCTTTACGGCTCATACTTTGTCTAAATCCGTGTTTCACAAGCTCGTTTCGGAATTTATGACTGGTGTACTGACAACCTTGGTCTGAATGAAACAACACATCCTGGGGGCGGCCGCGTAGCTCAACCGCCATGCGTAGCGCTTCGCAGGTCAGATTGGCATCAGAAATCATCGAGAACGACCAACCCACGATCCTCCGAGCGTACAAATCCAGAACGGCGGCGAAGTACATCCATCGCTTGCCGACCTTGATGTAAGTTACGTCGCCACACCACACCTGGTTAACCGCCGTTACATCAAATTTTCGCTTGAGCACGTGCGGCGCAACCAATGCCTCAACGCCCGGCGACTTGTACTTATGGCGCCTGCGCTGACGACTAGCGATGCCAGCTTCGCGCATCAAACTGCGAGCCATATAACGTCCGATACGATGCCCTTTGGCTTTTAGCTCCTTGGACAAAGTACGTGCGCCGGCCGACTCTCTGGACGCCCTGTGGTGCTTGACCAGCGCGGCTTTGAGCTTGTCCCGTTCAGGATTTGCTCTGCCCTGGCGCTGGCGCCAGGCGTAGAAACTACTACGGTTGATCCCAAACGCCCGGCAACACCTTTTAACGCCGTATTGCTCGTCCAGCTCATCGATCAGCGTGAATGATCTTTGGCGTCCAAAAGCAGGAGAGCACTGGCCTTTTTTAGGATTTCAATGTCCAGGTCTTTCTCCCTGAGTAGGGCTTTGAGCCTCTGGATTTCTCGCTGATCAGCGGTAATCGCCTTGGCCCCTACCGGGGTCGAACCCAGGCGTTCTTTCTGCACTTGATCGACCCAGCGGCGTAGAGCAGTGGGGCCGATATCTAGGCTGGCACAGACCTCAGTAACCGGCTGGCCTTCATCCAGCACCATGCTGGCAGCCTTGAGCTTGAACTCACTCGAATAAGATTTACGCATATCCAAACACCTCAGATTTGGGCGCTATCATAACGCCCGATTGAAGTGTCCAAAATCATTAGGCCAGTTCATGAATACCATATCTCACCAACGCCACTCCCTTTGACCGTGATCAACGTGTCTTCGATCTGTGAAACGCTCGCAGTCCGTTTCGTCCACTTAGTGACATTGGCAAGATCGTTTGTGAAATCAGACGGTCCTGTGAAGTAGGGGACTTCACCTTCTAAGCTGTAGTCGTCAGGTGACAGATGCATGCCAGAAATCAGATCGATCACTTCAGATAGGCGTTTGATCTCCCACTCCCCGGCGTCTTGGAATTCGGGGAAGCGGAGGCGGGGTTGGGTTTCGCCTTCGCGGGGGAAAAGCTGCTGCATCAGCCCTTTTTTATAAGACTTGAGCGCAGTCACTTTGCGGGCTTGCGCTGCGATCAGATCGTCCACCGAACTTAGGCACTCAGCGATTTTTTTCTGTTCGGGGAGTGTAGGGAGGTGAATCGGAAGTGGCTCCAATTCGGTAAAGTAGAGGTTTTTGACGTTTTGCCCCTCAACAACCTTTGCGAACTCCTTATGCAAGTTCCGGAAGTAATATGTATAGAACAATGCGTGTTGTTTGGTTTCCAGAACGCTAATCATTTCTCCAATAGCAATGCCTTTCAGAGGTAGGTAGGCACAGCTCTTCCCAAAATCATCGGGCTTCTCGCCGACGCGCGGAATCAGTATTTCTCCACCCTTACTGAATCGTAGCGTTTGTGGGTCGGTATTGGTCCGGGAGTAGGTCTCAGAAATAACCGGGCCAAACTTGGTATAAAGCTCCCCGTATCTGACGCATGGCGTGGGAGCATCCTCTGTCAAGGACCATTTTGGAGCACTCTTGCCGTAGTAAAAACGTCCCAGTGCTCCGATTGTTGTCGGCTCCCACGCGTCACTCCCTCGAAATTCAGGAAACCGCAGTTTCGGCACCAGCGCGGGCGTACTGTCATCCATCGCGCCGGTTGTTTTTGTCTTACTGCTCATACGCGCTGAGTCCTGATATGTCACGGCCTTGGGCACGTTTAATAAGTAGTTCGTGCAGTTCTTTCATCAACGCCTGTTCGGCTTGAGCGCGGGCCTTCCAGCCAAGGTCAAGCGGCGCCATCAGGTCACTGAGCTGTTCACCGTCGAAGATCATGCGTTGCAGAATGCCATCCACAAAGTCATGCAAGGCTGCTGGAGCTAGCTGGTGTTTGTTAGCAATCTCCGCGAGCTCTATTGCGTCTTTTTTTTGTTTAAAGCGGCTATAGCCCTCGCGGATAGCCGTTTCGCTCAGCCCCTCGCCGGCTTTGAGCGTGGAGATGTAGGAGGCAATGTTCTCGCGCTCGTTCATAAACTTGGCATCGGCCTGGATGAGACCAATAAGCTGATCGCGACTCATCTTTTGTTTGCTGGGCTCTTGTTGCGAGAAGCGTGACATCAGACCCACAATGTAGTCGTAGTCTATGACGGTCGAGGCGAAGAGCACGAACTCGAAGTCGAGCTGATCAACTGCTTCGGCCTTGCCATCTGTACCTTTACCGTTCTTATCTTGCTGGACCTTGAGGCGCTGGGCCGTTTCCAGGTAAGCGCCGCGAAAACCGAGTAGGTTTTCCTTGGGCAGGATGTGCTCGATGGCGGCGGCGTTGTCTTCCGTGAGGTCAGTGTATTGGTCGAGCTGGGTTTTGAGGCGCTGCACTTCCTTGAAGCGACTGATAAAAGTAGCGCGAGCATCGTCGCCTTTTAGATTATGCACGGCCTCCGGTGCACAGGCCAGGCCTTGAGATTGCATGAAGTCATCCAGCTCTTGTACGGCAGCCTGTAGTTTTTCAATAACCACCGGGGCCTTGTCCACCAGCCAGATTTCGCGGGCGGGTTTGCCAGACTGATCGCCGGAGAACCGGGAAATGGCGATATCCACTGCTTCTTGCTGTTGGCGGAAGTCAAGAATGTTACCGTAGGGCTTGGTGCTGTTAAGTATACGGTTGGTGCGCGAGAAGGCTTGGATCAAACCGTGGTACTTGAGCTTTTTATCTACGTAAAGGGTGTTCAGATACTTAGAGTCGAAGCCTGTCAGCAGCATATCGACTACGATAGTGATATCGATTTTCTGCGTATGTGGGTGGTCAGCATTGGGCCATTGTTGATCTTTGATGCGCTTTTGCACGTCTTGGTAGTAGAGGTCGAATTCGCTGATGCTGTGGTTGCTGCTATAGCGTGCGTTGTAGTTGTCTAGGATGGCTTTGAGCGCTGCTTTTTTGCCTTCTGGGTCTTCTTCGTTGTCGTGCTTCTCTTGCGGCAGGTCTTCCTGAATCTGCTTTACGTCCGCATTGCCTTCGGCGGGCGGCGAGAATACGCAGGCGATATTCAGCGGCTGGTAGTCAGGGTCTGCCAGTTGTTTGGCATGTTGCAGCTCGGCAAACAAACTGTGGTATTCAATGGCGTCGTTGATGCTGGTCGTCGCCAAAATGGCATTGAAACGGCGTTGGGCGGTGGCCATGTCGTGCTTGGCGAGGATGGCTTCGATCACCGCTCGCTTAGCCAAGCCCTCCCCAGGCTTGGGTATTTTTTTGCCTTCTGGTTTGAAGTAGTCGATATGGAATCGCAGCACGTTAGCGTCTTCAATCGCATGGGTAATGGTGTAAGCATGTAACTGCTTCTGAAATAGCTCATCAGTGGTTTGATTAGACGCTTGCTGATCTTCTACTTTTATCCGTGAGGCATTCTCGTCAAAGATGGGGGTGCCGGTAAAACCAAAGAGCTGCGCTTTGGGAAAGAACTCTTTGATGGCTTTGTGGTTCTCGCCAAACTGGGAGCGGTGGCATTCATCGAAGATGAACACAATGCGTTTGCCGCGCAGCGGGGCCAACTGCTCTTTATAGGTGAGTTGGTCATTCCGCTTGCGCTGCTTATTACGTTTGCTGCTTTCATCCAAGGCGAGGCCGAGCTTTTGGATGGTGGTGACGATCACCTTGTCGGCGTAGTCCTCGGACAACAGACGGCGCACCAGCGCCGCGGTGTTGGTGTTTTCTTCGACGCACCCTTCCTGGAACTTGTTGAATTCCTCACGGGTCTGGCGGTCGAGATCTTTGCGGTCGACCACAAAGAGGCATTTCTCAATCTCTGGGTTGTCCTTGAGCAGAGTGGAGGCTTTGAATGACGTAAGTGTTTTGCCGCTGCCGGTGGTGTGCCAGATATAGCCATTGCCGCAGTTTTGTTCGATGCAGTCAACAATGGCTTTGACCGCATAGACCTGATACGGGCGCATCATCATGATCTTCTGCTCAGTAGCGACAAGCACCATATAGCGGCTGAGTGTTTGGCCAAGCGTGCATTTGATGAGGAAGGTCTCGGCGAACCTGTCCAGGTAGGTAATTTTTTTGTTTGTCTCGTCAGCAAACTGATAGATGGGCAGGAAGCGCTCATCGGCGTTGAAAGAGAAGTGACGAGCGTTATTGTTGGCAAAGTAATAGGTGTTGTCGCGATTGCTGACGATGAACAGCTGCAGGGAAACACAGCAGAGTTTTAGTGTAGCCGTTACCAGGGACGTTTTTGTATTCGACGATTTGCTCCATCGCGCGCCGTGGGTTGACGCCCAGCGTTTTCAGCTCTATTTGGACGCACGGCACACCATTAATGAGGATGAGCACATCGAAGCGATGGTGGCTGTTGTCGGTATTGATGCGCAGCTGGTTGACCACCTCGAAGCTGTTTTTGCACCAGTCTTTGATGTTGACCAGCGTGTAGTTCAGCGGAGTTCCGTCTTCGCGGGTGAAGGCATTACGCTCGCGCAAGGTGCGCGCCGCAGCAAACACGTCAGGGGTGACGATCTCGTCTAGAAGGCGAGCGAATTCGCCATCAGTGAGGCGAACGCGGTTGAGGGCCTCGAATTTCTCGCGAAAATTGTGCTCTAACGAGGTGCGGTCAGTGATGTCGGAGCGGTAGGTGTATTTGAGCTCAATTAGCTTGTCGATAAAGCCCTGTTCGATTTTTTGCTCACTCATTGAGGGTGCTCTGCGCTCTTCGTATGCCTGATAGTAGAACATGACTAATGTGAGTCTTCACGGGTCAACTGGAAAAGGACCTGCAGTTGCTGCCCGGGGACGTGGAAAAGAAGGCGGATTTATTCATAGGCTGCCGTCCGCTTTTGGCCGGTTTCTGCCCGTGGCTACCCTCGGCTGGGGGACTGGTGGCCAGTCAAATTGGATGGAGCGCTAGTGTCAAATCCAGCCTACGATACGAATAGCGTAACTGAGGTTTGAGGCCTTAATCGACACGAACTGGTCGGTCGGATGACCTGCGGCTACAGAAAGCGAGTTAATGTCCGCTTACATTGACTTGACCGAAATCACCTCCACAAACCTAAATCTTTTTCTGGCCTTCTTGGTAGCTTCCTGCTCCGCAGCTAGTGAGCTAAGTGTATCGGCCTCATGTTCTATCTCGTGCATATTGCCCTCGAACTCATTACCTACCCGCAGTGTGACTCTCAACCTGGGCGTAAAAGCTTTTGAGAATTTATTCTTTGCTACCTTTGCCGGTTGCACGATTACGACATCCGACACGGTGTCTTGCGCTTGTGAGTTAATTGCTGGGGTAGGGGGCTCAGACTCACCGAATAGCGCGCGGCGCATTTCTTCTTCCGTCAACTCTGTATTCATACCATTTCTCGAGAGGGAGCCATGTAGCGTGATGGATTCTACCAGCATGTCCGGATTTTGTAGTCGCTGGGTCAGAGGTGAAGCGGTAGATCCACCAGGCGCCGGCAAGCATCAACGTCTGGTCGTAGCTTTCATTCGGATAAGAGCTGATTTCTACTGCAAGCTTGTGTTGTCGCGGCTTCACATTTACGCTTTGCCCCGTCGCGGTCAATCCCGTGACCGGGTGTCGCAACCTGTAAACACACACGAAGGCGCGGTTCAGCGCCATAGCGAAAGCAAAGTAGTTGGCGCCTTTTTAGGTCTAGCTACTGCATTTCTATGGTAGGCCGTGCGGGGCAGGCTAACGCCTGGCCGGTTTTCCTTCGTGTGCCGGTTTGCGACCCCCGTACGGTCTGCCACCCAATCGTGTCGCAACGACGGTTGGCAGCTCCTTAATTACACGAAGGAGATAAGGAAAATGGCATGCCCACCTTTTAAGCTCGTGCGCCACCCCGGCCCAATGGTTCAAGCTGCAAACTATCTCGGAGGATTCCGCGATGTTTGATCTTTCGCTTCTCATCGGTCTCCCCAAGCCCAACAGCATCGATACTTCATCGCTTACCTCTGAAGATGCAGCGATTAAACTGCGGCAGGCTGCCACTCTACGGCTTAACGGAGCCCAGAGTATTCTGCTTCATTTTCCGCAAGACGTTGAGTTGGCAGTAGAGCTGTTGGATGACGCCGCCGTGTTGTACGACAAGGCATTCCGAAATTTAACTGGTATTCCAGCTCAAAGCGTTCATCAACAGATCCATGAGTATGTCTCTGTCCCATCTGCTGAAGGCTCTCCTGCCATCCAAACCCCGTGGGGCGATGAGTTCGCTCCGATAATTAAGGACGGTGTTCATTGCGCGGAGACTTGGCTTGAAGGCTCATCATTACCGTTATGGTGGGCGCTGTCTCAGAACAGAAAACGCCATCGTCCAGGTGATCCCCAAGAGGCATTTGAAGCAGGTTTTTTGCTGCGGCTGCAGCAGACGCTGATCATGCGGCGTGAGGCCCTCGCTTCCCAATCAACCCGCTTTGATGCCTGAGTCTGTAATTGACGTTTAAGATTTGCTTTTCCCGCCAAACCCTTCGATCAAGCGATCTTTGATCGCGCTGATCGGAGGGTTCACTCGCTTTTTTTTTCGAAGCCTCCGCGTTCCACTCTCCCATTTTCAAATTTGATTAATGCCACGCTTGCTTTCACCCGTCAGTAATTCCCCGCGATCCTGTCGGGCGCAACGCTATTCAGTGTATGTGCGAATCTTTTTTTTCGTTGGGCATGGGTGTAGGTGTGGCGACAGCGGCGACGCCGGCGACACCCCACGTAGAGTGTGGGCTGGGGAATGGCGACAGAAGTGGCGACAGTCGCCACTTTCTGAGCATTTTGGCCGTGACGCTTGACCGTCTTTTCGAGTGGGTATAAGAATTGGGGCACGGATCGTTGTCGTTGACAGCACCAGCCCAGGTAGCCAGAACCTTCAAGGCTACGCCACTTGTTGGTGGTTCTCCCTAAGTGCGATTAGCGTCCGGTGGCTCGCGCGGTCACTCCCAAGAGTGATGGATGCCTACTCGACTGATCTGCCCACTGCGGCAGACGATGGACCTTCCTCGCTGCACTGCAGACACCTCACCTCTCGGCACACTTCGCTGCGCCAATCCGCGCCCGTCTCTTTCTCCCGGAAAGAGACGGGCGCTCGTAGCACTGCTGCAAGCCACGTCGTACAGGGCATTGCCTCAATTCTCCTCGTGACAATCGGCCTGACAAATCCGATTCGTCGCCATCCGCAACGACACAGGCACCGGTGCCGCAGCCTATGGAAAAGCTGCACCTGACTGACAGTCAGGCATGCCCCAGGCGTCGATGTTGTTGCCTTCTCCCACCCAGGATCTCCAGGTGCCGAACTCGTCAGTCGGCGCAGCCTCCACCCGCCCCGCATCTTCGGATGCGTCTAAGGAGGTCAGATTCATGGGTTTATGCCCTCGCTCCCGGTCGTAAGGAGCCGTGCGTTCCGCGTCAGTGAACACCTCACAGGCCGCAGGGGCCTTGATCCCTGATAACACTCAACAGCCGTGGCGGGAGTACGTGAGGACAGCCAGCAATCACCGAGGAGAGGGCCCATGCAGCAGTTAGATCCGAAGCTTGAACTACCACTACCACCTCGACCGCTGATTGAGTCGAATGCCATAGTTGAGCCTTATCCAGTCCAGGCACTGGGTGGGATTCTTGGGTCTGCGGTTGAGCGAATGGCCGAGGTAATCGGCGTGCCCCAGGCACTGGCCGCGCAATCGGTGTTGGCCGCCTCGGCGCTGGCGACCCAAGGTCATGCGGGCTTACAGCTCGACGGGAGAAATTATCCCCTGTCGCTGTACCTGATCACGGTGGCCGCGTCAGGTGATCGCAAAACGGCGGCAGATCGATGTGCCTTGCTGCCAGCACGGCTATGGGAGCGTGAACAGTGGCAGCGCTACCGCGAACAACTTGCCCGCTACCGTGCCGCACAGCGACAAGCGCAGCGTATCAACCCTGCCGATCCCGCCCCCACAGGCAGCGTACCGCTCGAAGCGGAGCCTTCGGCCCCTCGGTTGATCACCACAGACCCGACGATCGAGGCCCTGGTCAAGGGGCTCTGCCATGACTTGCCGAGCATGGGGCTGTTCTGTGACGAAGGAGGACAGTTTCTCGGCAGCAGCACCATGAGTAGGGATAACCGTTTGAAAGCGGTCACGACCTTGTCGTCACTCTGGGACGGTAGCCCGATTGATCGTGCTCGCTCCATGGTCGGTGAAAGCTTGCGAGCTTATGACCGACGCCTGAGCCTGCACCTAATGCTGCAACCGTATTTAGCCATGCAGTTACTCAGTGATCCGTTGCTTCAGGGGCAAGGCATTCTCGGTCGCTGCCTTATGACCTGGCCCACGAGTCTTGCTGGACAACGTAGCTACCAGGCTGTCGACTTATCCAAAGACGCTGCCCTAAAGCGCTATCACTACCGCCTTTCGGCGCTGTTTCATCAGCCTTGGTCATTGTCTCCTGATGGTGCTCTGCAGCTATCACTGCTGACGCTCAGTCCATTGGCCCGTCGTCGCTGGATTGATCTGCATGATGCTATCGAAGCCCAATTGGGTGAGTTTGGGGAACTGGCTGGCGTGCGGCCCAGCGGATCAAAGGCCGCCGACAACCTGCTGCGCATCGCGGGCATCCTGGCAATGGTGGAGGAGAGCAGTGTCGTGGAAGTCGGCCATATCCAACGGGCCTCGGCCTTAATCGGCTACTACCTCACCGAGATCCAGCGCCTGACCGAGCAGGAGCCGGTGTGCCGAGTAAAGGAAGAGGCTGATCGGCTGCTGCGCTGGCTGCAGGTCAAGGATTGGAAGCGCTTCAGTATTCGAGACCTGAACCGCAACGGTCCCCGTTTTGCCCGTAAGAGCAGTCGTCATACCGCCAAGCTGTTGGTCGAGTTGATTGATCATCAGTGGCTCATCACCGACGGCCACACCTTCGAGGTGCGCCATGTTTAATCTCGATGAAGCGCTGCGCAACCATCTGGCTCAGCGTCAAAAGGAGCCCAAAGCGCGATTTGTCGCCGCTACTGTCGCCACTTTGTCGCCACGCTCAAAACCAGGCAGGACAAGGGGTGTCGCCGCTGTCGCCAGTGTCGCCATCACCCATAAAGCTATCGCCTCGACGACAGCCATTATTCAATGGTTGAAAGAGGAGGGTGCGCATCTTTACGTCACCAACAACACGCTGTGTTTTCGCCCGACTGATTGGGCTCAGCTCGCCATCGTAAGTGCGCACTGGCAAGCCCTGTTGCATGATCTCGTTGCTGTTGATCAGGAGCAGAAAAATGGCTCGCGTCGGTAAGCGAGCGGGGCGCAATTTTGGCTTTGGTCGCCAGCTCAGCTATGCCGGACCGCAAGCCCTGAAAGATCTGTTTGGCGACGGCCATTTCGCTACCGTCAAAGCCCATAGTGATCGCTGGCAGGCGTTCGTGATTTGGTGTCGATCCGAGGATGGGCCGAGGCTGAATGACGCGCGACACATTGATCGCGAGATTCTCATGCGGTACGCCGTCCACGTGCGGGAGCAGGTTGATCAGGGCAACGTCGGCATTGCCACCGCGCAGAACCGACTGTCCAGCGTGAACCGAACGATGGCTGCGCTGCGCGGTGATCAATACGTCAAAATCCCGAGTCTGAGTAAAGCGCTTGGCTTGCAGCGCTCAAGCGTGCGTAGTGAGGCTCCGCAAGGCCAAGACCGTGCGCGGGTCGAGTTGATCGCGCGGGCGCTGTCAGAGCGAGGTCAGCAACGAGTGGCCGCAATTGTGCATCTGGCCCGGGAGACTGGTATGCGCTTGCGTGAAGCGATCTTGGCGGACCTGCCGCGACTGCAACGTGAGGCCGGGCAACTGGGCAAGATCAACATTCAGGACGGCACCAAAGGCGGTCGATCAGGGGCCTCTGCACCGCGCTGGATTACGGTAACGGATCAAGTTCGCGATGCCCTAGATTGGGCCAGCGCGACCTCGCCTAATGGCAGTCGGAATTTGTTGGCGCCCGATGAAAGCTACAAAGACTTCATACAAAAAGTCGTGCGGCCGGCACGGGACCTCCTGCATGAGCAAGGTTTGAAAGGCTTTCATGAACTGCGGGCGGCTTACGCCTGTGAGCGCTATGAGCAACTGACCGGCTTTTCTGCACCCGTTAATGGTGGCCGTGTTCATCAAGATGATCGAGCGCTCGATAAGCATGCACGCCAGCAGATCAGCCACGAGTTGGGACATAACCGCATCGATGTGGTGAGTGCCTACATCGGAGGTCGGCGATGACGTCCGAGTTCAACATAGCGTTGTTTCTGAGCCCTGTGCTCAAAGGTGCGCATGCCACGCGGCAGCGGCACATTAGGCAAGCAGAAAGGATGCACGAGGTGATTCGTGAGCGCTGGGGGCGCGCGACTCCCTGGTCCTGGAGGGAAAAGCACGTGAGATGGTTTCTGGAGCACTATTTACGATGCTCAGCTCCAGCTACCATCTACTACTACGAGTTAACAGCAGGGTTGATCCGCCGTAGAAAGGCAAAAGTCGTGGTTGTCTGATAGACCTTAAGCGTGAGCCCGTGAGGATGGAGTGCGCAGTATTCACTGGGTGTCGGGATTCGCTGTAATTAGCCCGGTATGGCACTTCGGACATCATCTCTATCAACATGCGCCCGCGCGACGTCGATTAGCTCCGGACGCTACCCACGCTCGTTCAGGATGGTGTTAGCCATGGAGCGGATGCCGTGACTGACCAAGAGGGGGCATATTTTTAAATAGGGACATCGTCCTTATCATCAGAATAGGGTAGGTGATTTCTAACGGCAGTTATTCACCACAGGCTGATCGATATTTTCACCAGAAAGATTGAGCTTGCAGCGATCAATATGGCACCAAGAGTCCCATTGGCTCGGCGTAAGTGTGGGCGCAACCAGTTTTTAGCGAGCAGGAAAACTCCAGAGGCAACCACTAAAACCAGTCCTTTGAGCAAGCTATAGCTTAGTGAGTATAGTAATGCGATCGTCAAATGGGACCTGTTTTCCCCGAGTAGCAAGGGAAACAGAAGGGAGAAAAATACCAAGGTCTTGGGATTGAGCAATCCCGCAAAAAAAGCCTCTAGCCAAGCGCCGTGGAAACGGTGTGCTGTGTCAAGGCTATAGGGGCTTGGCCAATATGCATGCCTCAAAATCCTTATGCCGATGATGAGAACGTAGCAGGCACCTGCTAACTGGATGCCTACGACGAGCAGGTTTGAAGCCGCAATCACTGCGCCCAGGCCATAAAGCAGAAGAGCGGCGGTGATCAATGTACCGCCGAGGTCGGCAAGCAGGCGTCGTACGGCAAACATCCAGCTGTAACGCAGACTGTTACGTACCACGAGGATTGTCGAGGGACCAGGCGACAAAATTGGCAGCAGTGAAAGTCCGAGAAAATTGACCATGTCCATGGTGAATGCCTTTTTGGAGATTCAACTTGCTGGCGTACTGTCGAAGATCATGTCGCGCATCAGTTCACTCGCGCCGGCGGCTATCGTGCCGGCCATGGCGTCTCGATACACGCGTGCTACCTCGGAGTTAGCCTGATAGCCCTGCGCACCATGCAGTTGCGCGCAAGCCTGCGCGGCGCTGAGAGCGAGTTCGGTGGCGCGCAGTTTGAGAATGCAGGCGGAGCGGGTGTCAAGTTGACCTTGGCTGTGCTGCCATGCCACCTGATAGGCATAGTGCTGCAGGACTTGTTGTTCGCCGACGAGGTCGGCCAGGCGGTGCCGGACACTCTGTTTGTCGCTGAGTGGGCTGCCCTGGAGTTGATGTCTACGAACGAAGCCGTCGAGTAGACGGATGCTGTGGCGGGCCCCCCCGAGGGCTAGAAGACCTGCGACCAGGCGTTCAAAATCCAAGCCCTGCATCAGATAAAGTAGCGCCTTGCCGGATTTGCCGAGCACATTGCAGGCCGGCACCGCCACGTGGGTGAAGTCGAGATCGCAGACGTCGGCGCTGCACCAGCCGAGCATTGGGCGCGACGTGCGCACCAGCCCCGGGCTGTCGCCATCGATCAGCAACAGGCTGCTACTGCCCAGGGCATGTTGGCCTTCGCCGCTACGCACCAGGGTTACAATCACCGAGGCGCGGGAGCCATTAGCGATATAGCGTTTGCTGCCCTCAACGATAAAGCCGTTAGCCGAGGGCTGCGCCCTGCATTGCATCTGGCTGAGATCGCTGCCGGCGTGTTCTTCGCTGACAGCCAAAGCGGTGATGGTCCGTCCCTGGCGAATGCCAGGAAGGTAGCGCTGGACTTGTTCTTCGCTACCGAACAACTCCAGATAGGCGCTGGCCATGTAGGCATGGACCCCAACTGAAGCACGGATACCGGCGTACCCCAGCGCACCTAGCTCTTCAAGGAACACAGCGCTTTGCAGGAAGCCTTCGCCACGCTTCGGCAAGCCGAGCAGACCGTGCTCGGCCAGGCTCTGCCAGGCGTTTTCGCAGAGATGTCCATGCTCTTCGGCAGCCTCTGCCACGGGCAAAAGCTGACTCTGCAGGATCTGGCGCACCTGCAGGGCGAATTGGCGATGGCTGTCGCTCAGGTAGGGGCTGGGCATGGTCGGTTCGCTTTTATTTCACCGAGATCACTTGGTGTGCCGAGATGAAGTCGGTCAGACAGCCGGGAATTCTGAATACGGCATTAGGGGTACCGGCCGCGGCCCAAATTTCGTCGAACGCCAGTAGATCTTCATCGACGAACAGCTTCAGCTCTTGCTTATGTCCGAGAGGCGGAACGCCACCGATGGTGAAGCCGGTCACCTCTTTGACGAAGTCAGCATCTGCCTTGAAAATCTTGTCGCCGACCAGGCGCGAAATGGTCTTTTCGTTCACTCGGTTCGGCCCGCTTGCCAGTACCAGCACCGGAATATTGTCGCGGGTGCGAAAAATCAGCGACTTTACGATTTGGGCCTTTTCGCATCCCAGCGCTTGGGCGGCATCGTCGGCAGTGCGGGTCGAGTTCGGCAATTCCTGAACGGTCAGGTCGAGGCCGCGCTCGTGAAGGGTGTCCTGGAATTGCTGAGCGCGTTTACTGATTGTCATAAGCGGGTTCTCCCGATGGATGAAGCGTAGATATCAGTCGCCGATGATCGATCTTGCCGGTGGCGGACAGCGGCAGGATTTCGCAGAGTTGGATGTGGCGTGGAACCATGTAGGCCGGCAGCTGCGTGGCCAGGCTAAGACGCAGTTGCTCCGGGCAACACGAGGGGTCGACGGCGATCACGAAAGCGACCAGCGCCTTCTCGCCCTGCGGTGATTCAGTAACGGTAATGACGCTTTGCCGCACCTGCGGGTGGCGGTTGAGATGGTAGGCAATTTCCCCCAGTTCGATTCGAAAGCCGTTGATCTTCACCTGGTCATCAATACGTCCTTGAAACACTATCGCACCGTCTCCGCGGAAGTAGCCTCGGTCCCCGGTGCGATAGAGCCGTTCCTGGCGTTCGCCGATCAGGCATTCAAAGAAGCGCTCGCGGTTGACGTCTGGCAGCCCGAGGTAGCCTGGGGAAAGGCCGGGTCCGGCGAGACAAACCTCGCCGCTTTGACCCTGTTCGCAGAGGCGATCCTGGTCAATCAGGTAGACGCGGGTGTTCTGGATCGGGAAGCCGATTGGGAGGGCGGTATCCTCGTCGCGCAGCTCGCAGAGCGGATAGTACGTCGCGAATGTTGTGCTCTCTGTCGGGCCATAGACGCTGACGATCCGTGCCGGCCCGTATCGCTCCAGGGCTTTGGCCATATGCCGCAGAGAGTGTGCTTCTCCGCCGGTGAGGACGGTACCGACACTGTCCAACGCCTGTGGCATTTCGTCGATCAGGGTATTGAATAGGGCTGTGGTCAGAAACAGCACGCTGATCTTTTGCGTCTGCAGGACGTGCTGTAGCCGCGAAGCGCGAATGTACACGTCCGGGTAAAGCACACAGGTGCCGCCGAGCAGCAGGGCACCCCAGATTTCGAAGGTGGCCGCATCGAAGGTCGCAGGCGCCATTTGCAGCAACCTGCTGTTCTCGTCCAGGCAGGCGTAGCGGGCGTTGTATACCAGGCGGGTAATGCCCCGGTGTGGGATAGGCACGCCTTTGGGCTTGCCTGTGGAGCCGGAGGTAAAGTTGATGTAGGCGATGGCGTCGGCTTCGATTGTGAGCGGCGGGTCGCCTCGATCCTCAGTCGCTTCTGCAACAGCACTGGGTGCCAACACGTGGTAGCGGGAAAAGCGGGTGTCGTGTCTGGTGTTTTCGCTTCCCATCAGGTAGTCGCAGCATGCTTGGCCTAGCACTTCATGAATACGTTGCGCCGGCCAACCCGCATCGATGGGCAGGTAGCTCGCTCCAGCCTTCAGGATCGCCAGGAGCGCCACGATCAGTTCGGTGCTGCGCGGTAGGCTGACGGCTATTACATCGCCAGGTTGTACGCCCTTGGCGAGCAGGTACCACGCCAAGTGGTTGGCGTGGGTGTTCAACTGTTGATAGCTACACTCATGATCCTGATGCCATATGGCAATGGCGTTCGGGTGGCGCGCTGCGGTGCGGGAGAACAACTCGCCGACCGAAAGGTGGTCCGGATAAGGTACGTGGGTTTGGTTGACTTGTTTGTGCAGCGCCAAGGCTGAAGGGGTTAGCTCAAGCGTTTGCATGCTGATTCCTCATTCGAGTGGTCAAGCTGTGCAGCAGTTGATGGCGATGGCTGTCGAGGAAAAAGTGATCGCCATCGATCTCGATCAGCTCAAATTCTTTCGAGGTATGGATGGACCAACCTGCCATGCTGGCTTGTCGGTCGATCGGGTCGTGGCGGCCGAAATAGGCGTGTATGGGAATCTCTAACGGTTGCTCATGCCAGTCCTCCCAAATTTCCGAGAGCCGCATGTCGCTGCGCAGTGCTGGGAGCATAATGCGCATCAGAATCTCGCTCTGTAGTACCGCCAGCGGCGTCCCGCCCATGGTGTGTAGGGCTTGATGGAAATCCTCGGCGCAGAGTTGATGCAGATAAGGCTGCGCTTGTCGGCTGGCCGGGCTGCGGCAGCCGCTGACGAACAAACGGTGGGTCTGGCCGGGATGGCGATAGCGGATTTTCTGAGCCAGTTCGTAGGCCAGGCGTCCGCCGAAGCTGTGCCCATAGAGCGCATGGGGTGCATTAAGATAGGGCGCCAGCACCTCGAGGCAGTCCTCGATCAGTGGCGACCATTCCTCATACGGCGTTTCCTTGATTCTGGAACCTCGGCCGGGCAGGCGTACGGCGAGCAGTTCCACGTCTGCGTCCAAACCATTCACCCAACTGCGAAATAGATCGGGGTTACCTCCCGCATAAGGGAAGCAGATCAGACGCAAGCGCGGACGAGTCCGGGGGCGGGGCACCAGAAGCCAGCGCTCATCGTATGCTTGCCCGGACATATCCTCAGATCTCCGTCAGGGCGTTAAAGTGTTTTGCGTTACGTTGAATGCAGGTAGCAATGTCACTTACAAGGCTCTGTGCGAAGAGATCCTCAGGGGGCAAACTGTCCTCGCCAAAATGCTCCTCTGCCTTCGCAATCAGGCGGATGGCGCTGAGTGACGTGCCTCCTGCGGCGAAGAAGTCGCTGCTGGCATTTTCCACACGTAGCCCCAATTCGCGGCAGGTATTAATCAGCCAGAACTCGATTTTGCCGATTTCTCCTACGTTACTCATGCTCTGTTCTCCTTCTTTATCTGGCTCAGCGCCGAGGGAATTGGAAGCCGTTGCAGGTGCGATCGACAAAACGGTTGTGAGGGAAACGATTATCCCCGGACACCAATACGCAACCGAACTTGTCCAGGCTGGCCTGGCCGCCGAATTCCTCGAGAGTGTTCGAGTACGGATAGACTTGCACTGAGGTCGGCAGATAACGGGCGGCGAAGCCCAGGCGCATCTGGTCGGTCAGGCCGTTGTGCGGGTGCGAGGCATGCATAAGGGTCGACCAGAAAATGATGAACTGGCCTTGGCGCATGACCATGGATTTGGCCTGGGACTCGTCGGGCTTCCAGTTCGGGTCTTTCTGCAGTTGTCGATAGTCATAACCGAAGAAGCCCCGACGGACGCCGTCCTTTTCCATCTTATTGATGGCGTCGGATTGGTAATCCATGGTCTTCGATTCGTCGTAGTTCATGGTCCGGTGAGTACCGGGAATGAACTGCAGACAACCATTTTCAATGGTGGCATCGGTGAATGCGGCCCAGACGGTGATGGTGCCGCCGAACTGGGCGTCTTCCGGCCAGACTATTTGAGGATGCTTGGAGCCGGCAACGTTAGAAAAATTGTCGGCTTGGTGCCAGTCGGTGCCTTCGTCGCCGGGGTACTTGGGAAAGAACTCGGTGCGCCAGCAAAGTGTGTCACGCCCAAGGATGCTCGACACCCGATCGACGATTTCTGGACGGGTAATGTGCTCTGCGAGGAAGTCGACGTCCAGGTGACGGTCATAGTTGGACAGGTTCGTTATCCCTGACACTGCCTTGTCCTGGCTATAGATCGCTTTCTTGGTGTTGAGCAGTTTGGGCCGTAGAGCTTGTAAGCTGCGCTCCATTTCGTCCTTGTGATAAAGGTCGAAAGGCCCTATGTAACCGTCACGGTGGAACTTCTCCAATTCATTCTGGCTGAGACTAAAATCTAGGTCAGGGGAACGTACCTGTTCTTCCATTTGACACCTCACGGGTTTGTGGATCGTGCTTTAACTGGTCATCTGTTTTTCCAGATAGTTTTTGAATGTGTCGCAAGCCCGCTGTAGGTGCTGGCGCAACACAGAGGCCGCCTCTTCGGGGGCTCTGGCTTCAGCAAGCGACACTAATGCCTTGTGGTCGTCCTGTGCCATTTCTCCCAGCCCCATAGCCGAGAGGTGAAGTCGCAAGAAGCGCTCCTCTTCCTGCAATTCAATGTCGATCAGACGCAGCAGCTTCTTGTTGGGCGTGCGTCGATATAGAGACATGTGAAATAGCCTGTTGAGGCGTCCAAGGCTCTCCAAATCTGTTTCACTTTCCATAGCAACAATGTGTTCCCTAGCTTGTTTGAAATCCTCCTTGCACAGATTGGGAATTGATTGGCGTAACGCCTCCGGCTCAAGCAACAGGCGTATGGCATATGTTTCGACGGCATCGTCAACATTCATCTGAAGTACGATGGCGCCTTTGTTGGGTACATTTCGTACCAGCCCTTGAGCCTCGAGTTTCAACAGCGCCTCGCGGACAGGCATACGGCTAACGCCGAACATGCGGGCTAGCTCCTCCTGCCGTAAGGCTGTACCGCCCGCCAGGCGACCGTTCAAAATCCCATCCCTTAACGTTTCCTCCACAAGATTTCTTGATAGCGGGACCTGAGCATTTATTTCAGGGAAAGCATTTTTAAGGTCTGCTGTTGATTTCAATGTATTCTCATTTTTCTCATTGGATCCTGGAGCCAATTTATAATGCAGCTCTCCGATTGCGTCAATATCTTAGGACGTTCGTGCTTACGAGAGATCAGGGGAGGTCCTAGCTGCACAATTTCTTGCTATCCAAGCGTGTCTCATACTATGGCCCTTGTGAAACAGAGGATTAGCAGGTCTGACGCGGTGGCCAGTCGCCTTTCGGGTGAAGCGTGAGCCATTGGGTGGTGCGATGATATGGTTCATGGACGCAAGGCAATTTCCAGCAGCCATTGAGGAGTAGTTATTAAGAACAGATCGAATTTTCAGTGCTGTTCGGGTGGTAAAGACGAGCAGTGAGTCAATTAGAACTAGACCGGTCCGCATCCTTCAGCAATGAGCCCCTAAACATGGGAATGCGGAGCCTTCCCATGTTTAGGGGCTTGGCATGAGCAGCACAGGCAAACAAAGGATTCGGCGACAGCCGCCAGCTCCATTACCGTCACGTGAACCTTCAGCGTATCGGGACAACATTGCGGTGCCGGGTTTGGTTAATGGCACACACCGAAAGGCTGCCCATGGCCGCCTTCTGGATATGTTCACTCCACCAGGCCATCATCGGACGTCGGCGTTCTATGTAATCCGCCCGTTGCGTGGGATTGAGGTCGACTGATGAAAGGCGCAATGGCTTGTCCCAAAAAAGCAATGGTGACGCGCGGTAATGATGCTATGGGTGCATGAGCGAATTGCCCCCATTTCTCTGACCTGATCGAATCTCAGGACAATAGGCGTGAGTATTTCTCACTGTCAATCATCGTTCCAGCGCGCGAGATCATCGAAACAGACTGCTATCGTCTGTTGAAAGGGCTACTACTGGACTGCCGTGAGCATTGACGGAATGCTTTGGTTGCCCGACTCGGAAAAGCATACCGTTTATCTGATAAGTTTGAAGAGACATGCTGAGAGTCCGGTTGGTATCTGTTGGCGTGATCTCAATAAGAATAGGAAGTTAGCGATCTTTCCTCGAAATGCACTGAAAAATTGCCTTTCCTCTGTGAAGGATTTTTTTCTTGACACCTCCCCAAATCCGAGAGAAGTGTAAAAAAACATCAAATCCAATCTATATCTTCGGTTAAGAACAAAGGTTCGTAACAGTCATAAGGCCATAAGGCTTAGGCGAATGAACGGACTACTGAATTAAGGGATTAAAGGCGATGTCGCTGATGGATCATTCATAGATTAAACGGATCGAACCTAACCTAATCAAGGCTTTGGCTATCTATATATAAAGGAAATAATAAAATGACACTATCAAAATTTTCTGCCCCTATTAATGACCGATATTTTGAAGATTATATAGAGGGTTCAATATTCGAATATGGACCAATTGACGTAAGTGAATCTGAAATTATTGAGTTTGCCAAGCAGTTTGATCCTCAGGTAATGCATTTAGATCCACGTGCTGCTGCGAGTGGTCCCTTCCAGGGTCTAATTGCTAGTGGGTGGCATACGCTGGGGTTGATGATGCGACTATTTGTTGATAATTATCTGTCGTCTGTCGCTAGCCGAGCCTCACCGGGGGTTGATGAAATACGTTGGTATAAACCTGTTCGTCCAGGTGATCAACTACGGTTACGCATCTCAATTCTGGAAACCAAACTTTCTCGCTCTAAGCCTGATCGAGGCATGGTCATTTCGTTGCTCGAAGGTATCAACCAAGATGAGGAAGTTGTAGCAAGTGTTAAACCGATGAATTTGTTGGCGCTGCGTAATCCCGCGGTTTAATAGTGTTCAAGATTTTAGGGTTTTTAGATGTAATGAACGATGTAATGTACGTCGGAATATTCTAAAAATTTGACTTTTCCATAAACAATGCGCTATTGCGCTGTAGGTAACAACATGCCAGCCAGAGCAGATATTGATATCGTTGTGAGAAAAGCATTGACTGAGAGCGTTGCCAGCCAAAGCAATGGATTAGCGGTCGAGGACATAAACAATATTACTATATATGGGATGGATGGTTTGTTTGATTCGTTGCAGCTGGTAACGCTAATGATGCGAATCGAAGAGTTGATTGCTGATAAGTTTGACTTGTCTTTATCTTTGACATCTGATCGTGCTATTTCCCGAAAAGTAAGCCCATTTCAAAGCCCATCGATATTAGTGGACTTTGTCATGGAAGAAATACTTGCTTTAGAAACAGCTAAATAGGCTGCCTTTCGTGTTAATCCTTATCACAGGAACCAGGACTGGATTAGGTAAAATGCTGGTAAAGTATTTAATTGAGCGGGGGCATACGGTCATCGGTTGCAGCCGTAGAGAGGGAATGAGAATGCCTTCTGGCTACATACACTTTAACGTAGATCTGACTCATTCAGAGTCTGTAACGGCAATGTTCCATAAAATAAGAAAATCATATGGATATATAGACGCGCTTGTAAATAATGCAGGGGTATCAATTATGGAGCCTTTTTTATTAAGTGACTTAGATAGCACCAAGCGACTTTACAATCTTAATGTTTTTTCCGTGATGCAGTGCTGCCGTGAAGCAGTAAAATTGTTGAAGAATAGCCGCTCCGGATCCCCATCAATATTAAATATTTCTTCCGTCGCCAGATTTTTTTCCCTGGAAGGGCATCTTGCTTACGCCACTAGTAAGGCGGCGGTCGAGCAATTGACGCGCTCTCTTAGTCGGGAAGTTGCACCGTTGAATATTCGTGTAAACACTTTAGGGCTGCCGCCACTACGAACAGCACTTACAAGAACTTTAAAAAAAGAAAAGATTGAAGCGCTTATAGCGCGCCAGGCAATAAAGCGCCCTTGTGAATTTCTAGATATCGTGGGTCCGGTAGAGTTTCTTCTTTCCGATGCGTCAAGTTTTGTATCAGGTGAAACTCTCTATTTAGGAGGGGTCAGATGATGGATATACACTGGCTGAACAGTATGGAGAGCAGAGGTGGGCGCGTTGCATTGATCGATGGAGACATCGTGCTTTCATATGTGCAGACTGCTCACAGAGTCAGGGATTTGGTTGACTGCTTCATGCAATCTGGCATCGCGCCGGGCCACGTAGTGATACTGCACGGAAATTATTCCATTGATGGTATTCTGGCTTTTATCGCGTTGGCTGCGATTAAAGCGATAGTTGCTCCTGTTACAAATTTTACACCCGCTACTGAAGAGACGCTGAAAGTGTCTTGCGACGCAAGCTTCATTGTTAATGCTTTTAACGGGATAACAATCGAGCCTTGTCTTGGTCAATCGCGCCATCCTCTATACTATTCTCTCAAGTTGCGTGATGCCTCGGGATTAATATTGCTTTCCAGTGGAAGTACTGGAAGACCGAAAGCGATTTTGCACAATTTGGATCAGTTGATCTCACGAAAAGACAAGGTGTCTAAGGGGCGCCAGCTAATAGTTGTTCTGTTTCTTATGTTTGATCATGTTGGCGGGGTAAATACATTAATTAACATACTATTCTCTGGTAACTGTGCGGTGGTTGTAAGGGAAAGAACGCCGGAGCGAGTATGCAAAGAGTTGGAACTGCATAAGGTACAAGTCCTGCCGGCAAATCCAACATTCCTGAATCTAATACGTCTCGGGGACTTTCACGAGCGATATGATTTGTCGGCATTGAGACTTATTACCTATGGTACAGAGGCAATGCCACCACAACTCTTACTTTATTTACGAGATATATTCCCCCGGGTACGACTACTGCAAACATTTGGCACATCTGAAACAGGGATAGCTGGAACGCAAAGTGCGTCTTCTCAAAGTACTCGATTTAAGATCGTTGATGAGGGTTTTGAACATCGTATTGTTGATGGTGAGCTTCAGTTGAAATCACCCAGCCAGTTTCTTGGATATCTTAATGTCCCAAATACCTCGTTAACGGATGATGGGTGGTTTCGTACCGGGGATTTGGCAGAGTTGGGGAGCGATGGAGATATACGAATATTAGGTCGAATAAAGGAAGTGATAAATGTGGGTGGCGAGAAGGTCTTGCCACTTGAAGTTGAGTCCTTGCTTCTTTCATGTCCATTAGTTTCGGATTGTGTAGCCTATGGGCTAAAAAACGCTATTACGGGACAAGCAGTCGGCGTGAGTATAAAGCCAGCATACCCAATTAATGGTGATGACTTAAGAAAGGAAGTCATGAATTTTCTCGCTGGGAAGCTAGAAAGATTTAAAATGCCCGTGAAGATCACGGTTGTTGATGAAATTGTTGTTTCAGAGAGATCGAAAAAAAAACGTAATATTGAGTTTTAACTGCGACTCGAAGGAGAACAGGTATGTTGCCAAGCAATGTTATCATCATGGGTGGTGGGCCGGCTGGATCTGTGGCTGCTCTGACGCTACTCAGATTGGGGCACAAGGTTACTCTGTATGAAAAAGAGATATTTCCTAGATATAGGGTTGGAGAGTCGTTTCTTCCAGGAACTATGTCGATATTCAATAGATTAGGGTTGCAAACACTGATTGACGATGCTCAGTTTGTTAAAAAGCCTTCCGCGACTTTCCTTTGGGGGCAAAATCAACCCCCATGGACCTTTTCATTCTCAACTCCAAAGAGCGCGACTGAATGGATCTTTGATCATGCGATCCAAGTCAAAAGAGACGTGTTTGATCATCTACTATTGAAGGAGGTTATTGCCCGAGGTGGTAATGTTCACGAAGGAGTAATGGTAACTAAGGTTGATTTGAGTGATCCCGAAAAAGTAACTTTGGAAGTGCGGCAGGATTCTTCATTGTCGATGGTCTCCGGAGACTATTTAATTGATGCGTCGGGAGCAAATAGCATTCTTGCTCGGCAATTGAAAATTCGTCGATATGATGAGTTTTATCGTAACCTCGCCGTATGGTCCTATTTTTCCTGCCCTGACCCATTCCGGGGAGACTTGCGCGGAACAACCTTCTCAATAACATTTGAGGATGGATGGGTATGGATGATTCCGCTTGAAGGCGATGTTTACAGCGTTGGAGTGATCGTTGATATCAGTAAGGTTGAAGAGGTAAAGAAATTCGGTCCCGATGAGTTTTATAAACTGACATTGGCCAAGTGTTTCCGTGCAAAAGAAATTTTGGGAAATGCGAAGCAAATTGATCAGGTCAGGGTTGTTCGTGATTGGTCATACGACACAAGTACATTCTCCAGTGGGCGTTTTTTCCTTTGTGGTGACTCCGCTTGTTTTACAGATCCCTTATTTTCACAGGGTGTGCATCTTGCTTCACAGTCTGCTGTCTGCGCCGCCTCGGCGATCGATTATCTCTCACAGTACCCTAATGAAAATTCAAAAATCCATGAATGGTACAAAAGCACTTATAGTGAAACATATGAGCAATACCACGAATTTCTAGCATCTTTTTATACTTATGCTTCATTCACTGAACCTGATTCTGAGTTTTGGAATAAACGAAGAATAGTGGAGAGTGAAGATGATCGCTTCAATCGACGTCAATGGTTCGATCAGCTCTCGGATAAGGCAGCCCAAGGACACGAATGGGTAATTTCGGATTTCAAGGATCGGGCATCTACAATGATTGCACTTGGCCGTCATAGTCGAAATGAATTATCAGATGCTTTTTCTGACGCAGAGTTGACGCCGATGAGGGTCGGCTGGATTGGCAAGCTTTTAAAACAATTATCTAGCATATCAGAGTTTAGTTGGAATGGAAGAGAGGTGATCTTGCAGGACTACTATAAGGTCAATCCACTCAGTTTCAAGCTTGAACCGAAAAAGGTATTGTCTGACGGCCAAAAGCGCATGACTAAATATGCCGCAACCTCTAAGGTTAGAGATATATTTTCCGATTTATCAATAGAGAAATTTGATTACAAAACGTTGATTAATCGATTGAACTCAGCCGGATGCTCCGAGCATGCTTTGCAGATGGTGATTCGCCTTTTTGAGGCAGGTTTGTTGTCGGGTAAAAATTCGACGGGTGAGAAAGTTCATATACAAGATCGTTTGCGATTTGATGGGGTCGGTATCGAGTATGAGGTTTAGCTCAAGGTTACAATATTTGTGTTTTTCATCGAACTGTTTCTTTTATGGCGCGATGATAAATGATTTATTTTGGCATTCTCACAACCTTGGAGATCCAAATGGAAATCGATGAAGAGTTTAAAGCGCATTATGCCCGACCTGACTTGGAGCAGAAAATTTTCGCTGCGCTGCATGCGAGTGGGAAAGATACGGAAAACCTGATCTTCGAGGACCTAGCGCCGGTGGATGAGATTCATATAGGCGGACGTCAAGCAACTGTTGATCTGGCCGAGAGGTTAGGGTTGTACGAAACTATGATTGTACTGGATGTCGGGTGCGGATTAGGTGGGGCAACTCGCTATTTTGCAAGTACGTTCGGTTGTGACGTTTACGGTATAGATTTGGCGCCTGATTATATTAGTGCGGCGTCAGCTTTGGCCGCCCGAGTAGATGGAGGATTTAGGGTTAGTTATCAACAAGCGAGTGCGCTTGCGCTTCCTTTTTCCGATGACTTTTGTGATGTCGTGACCATGATGCACGTCGGAATGAATATTTCTGATAAGCAGATGTTGTTCAATGAGGTCAGGCGTGTACTGAAGCCTGGGGGGAAATTTGGGATCTACGACGTGATGCGGGTTGGACGCGGTGATGTTTTGTACCCCGTCCCTTGGGCATCAAATCCCAGCACAGATTTCATAGCACCTCTCGATGAATATCTTGTGTGTCTGAAAGGGTCGGGGTTTACGGTAATCAGTGAGATAGACCGTTGGAAGTTTGGTGTGGCGTATTTTGAAAAATTACGAAACGTGACACTTGAGCAGGGGGTATCGCCACTAGGACTGCATATTTCATTAGGCGTTACTGCTATGAGACAGATGGTTAATATCTCAACTCTGATAAAACAGAGGGTACTCAGCCCAATAGAAATTATATGCAAACTTTCAAAATGAGGCCCGAAATGAGTGATCATAGCGACTTATATTTTGAAGACTTTATAAAAGGGCAGGTTTTTGCTCTCGGTAGTGCGTTGGTTACAGAGTCTGGAATTATTGATTTTGGCCTTGAGTTTGATCCCCAGTCGTTCCATATCGACCCTGTCGCGGCGGTCACCTCACCGATGGGAGGGCTGGTTGCCAGTGGTTTTCATACGCTTGCACTTAGTTTTCGGCTATTTATTGACTTAGGGTTGCTACGGGCTTGTAGTGTAGGAGGCGCGAGCTTGAATGATGTGCGATGGATTAAGGCCGTTCGCCCAGAGGATGTAATCAGCGGTTCGGTAACGGTTCGCGACGTTCGCAGTATCCCATTGCCCGGTAATCGAGGGCTTGTTCAATTTAGGTTTGAGATCATTAATCAGGAGCGTAGCCCTGTTTTGTCTTATCTGGCTACGATTGCGCTAAAAGGACGAGATGCCTAAACGAGATCACTTGGTGGCTGTGAAGATTAAATTATTAGGTATTTTATTGATCTCATAGGTATGGCTTCAACCTTGCTTTGGGGTGGCTTCGCTACAGAGCTTGGTACTGCTGGTTACATGGTGGTAGTTTCAGGCATCATTGCTTGTGCGGTGCGACTTTATAGATATCGCAAACTTAACGGTGACCAAGTCAGTGGATCGAGATATCCGTACCGGCGATCGTCAGCGAAGGATTGTTTCAGTCGGTTCAAGAGCGACCGGCCGAAAATCGCAGAGCGCGTCAGCGCCGTCATGGTGCGGTCTATCTACTTCAGGGCTTGACCGTTTGCGGCCATTGTCACTACGCCTATTACGGTAAAAGGTCAGCAAGGCAGCGGCCAAAGGCCAACGTCGGGACTATGCCTATTATCGTTGCATTGGAACCGATGCCTACCGCTTTGGTGGCGAACGCGTCTGTGACAATCAGCAAATACGAACGAACCGCCTCGATGAACTGGGGTGGCAGCAGGTTGTTGAACTGCTCGCCCACCCCGGAAGGCTAAAGAATGAATATGAACGTCGGCTGGGTATCCTAGAAGAAAAAGCACAAACAAACCCTGATACCGCCGCGCTGGAACGACAACGACTGCAACTTGAGAAAGGCAAGTCGCGGCTCATCGATAGCTATGCCGAAGGTATAATTGAGTTTGGTCGTTTTGCTGAGAGAAATCGTAGGAAGCGAGGCTTGGGTAAACCGGAGACGTTTGACTTCCTGGGCTTCACACACTGTTGTAGTGCCAACAGAAGTGGTGGGTTTCAAATACTGCGCCTGACGGTCAAGAAGCGAATGCGTGCGACGCTGCTGGCTATTCGGGATGAGCTGAAACGCCGACGTCATGAGCCTGTTCGAGTCGTGGGCCAGTGGCTTAACCGAGTGGTCAGTGGGTACTTCAATTACCACGCGGTGCCCGGAAATCTGATACGTCTTGGCGGTTTTCGTTTGGTGGTATGCCGTCTATGGCGGCAGGCTCTCAGGCGACGCAGCCAGCATAACCGGCTTCAGTGGTCACGCTACGGACGCCTTGCCGACCTCTACATACCTAGACCCAGAAATGCACATCCTTACCCTGAAGATCGCTTCGCGTCACGTACCCAAGGCAGGAGCCGTATGCAGTAGTTCCGCACGTACGGATCTGTGCGGGAGGCGGCAGGCAACTGCCGTTCCTACCGCGACCGTCGCGCGCAGCCAAAACATTTGCGGGAGTATCGTCTATCAGGAGTAGCTGTTCGGGCCGGAATCCAGACAGTTCGGTGACTTTTTCATAAAGATGGGTGTTTGGCTTCCTGCAAGACAGCGCAGCAGAATAGAAAATACCGTCGCAATACTGAGCTATGCCAATCGATTCCATCAGAAACCTTGCATGAAGGTGCTCCTGGTTGGTCGCAAGATACACCTTGACGCCATGACGCCGTTGTTCGTCGAGATCAGCCAGCAATCTCAGGTCAAGCCGGGCATCATTTTCAAACCAATACTTCAAAAAAATTTGTGGCGAAAGGCCCGGTGCGATGCCCGGCAGCACGGATTTCAGCGTCACCTCTAAGCTTAATTTACCTGTGACTATATCGTCCCAATGCGGCGCGAAGAGCGCCGCATGGAGATCTGAGAATGCTAGCCCAAGATCCTCTTTGAGCAATGGCAGGCCGGACAGGATGAACACCTCCACACCGGCGTCCACATACTCCTTCATCACGGCTTCAACGGTATCGGCGCTGCCGACGATAGCGGTGCTTGGGCCTGGGCGTACCAGGCCGATACCCGCCCACAGGTTGGGATAGATCTCCAGGTCGCGGGCGTTGTCCGGGCGACGTTCGCCATGCAACGCCGACATGCGTGCCTGGCCCACCGAGTCGGAGTTACGCGCCAATGCCTGGCGGCTCGCGATGGCCTGCTCGTCCATGCTCGCGTACAACTCGTCGACTGCCTCCCAGGCCTTTTCCTCGGTGTCGCGCAGGATCACATACAGGCGCACGCCAAAGCGCAGGGTGCGGCCATGGGCAGCGGCGCGGGCGCGCACCTGGGCGATTTTTTCCGCGGCCTGAGGCGGTGTTTCACCCCACGTCAAATAGGTGTCGACGTGCTTGGCGGCGATTTCCTGGGCTACTTCCGAGGAACCGCCAAACCACAACGGCGGCGCGTGCCAGGGCCTCCGGGCAAGGCCAGGCGCGCATTGCGGATATCGAAATGTTCGCCTTTGAAGTTGACCGTTTCGCCATTGAGCAGCGGTTTGAGCACGCTGAGAAACTCGTCGCCCAAGTCGTAACGCTCGTCGTGGCTGAGGTTAAGGCCGTAGGCGCCTAAGGTGTTGGCGTCGCCGCTGACGACGTTCAGCAGTAAGCGGCCCTTGGACAGATGGCTGAAGGTCAGCGCTATTTTGGCCAGCAGTGTGGGAGAAATCAGCCCTGGCTGGATTGCCACCAGAAAGCGGAAATCTTCGGTAAAGGGGATCAGCGAAGCGCCGAGAATCCATGGGTCATGAGCCCCGGTGGCGAGTAGGGCGCCGGTGAAGCCAAGATGGTCGACGGCGCGGGCCACTTGCTGCAGATAGGGGTAGGTCATCGACCGTGAGCCGCTGGCGGTCCAGGGTTGCGGGCCGTCGGGGGCGGTGAGATACCAATAGACTTCCATACATAGGTCTCCAGAAACTGAAAAAGTATTACCAGCGGGTGGTCATGGACACACCGAAGGTGCGCGGATCGCCGAAGAAGATCGCATTGCCGCCGTAGGTGGTGGGCAGGGAGTGGTTGACATACTTGCGATCAGTGACGTTTTGCGAGTAGAGCGATACCCGCAGTTTTTCATCCTGGGATTCCCAGGCCATGCTGGCGTTGCCCAAGGTATAGGCGCCTTCGCCCAGGACCGGATCGGTCTGGTTGTTGGCGAAGTAAAACTGCCGGCTGCGGTAGCTCCAATCGGTCTGCGGAATCAGGTAGCCGCCGGTACTCAGCGGGTAGCGGTACTCGAGGCCGAAGGCGGCGCTGACACTTGGCGCGCGCACGAAACGGTTGCCAGAGTAATCGTCGCTGCCCGACTTATAGTCGGTGAATTCCGTGTGGAGCAGGCCGACCCCGGATTGCAGATGCAGGCCCCTCGAGGGGCGCCGCTTCGACTTCCAGTTCAGCGCCGCGAACCTTGCCACTGGCACCGTTGGTGAGGGTAGACAGCGAGCCCGTGCTGGTTCCAATGACGGCATTGAGTTGGATGTCTTTGTAGTCGTAATAGAACACGCTGCCGTTGACGTTCAGCCGGTTGTCCAGCCACTCGGACTTGAAGCCCAGTTCATAAGCGGACAGGTATTCTGGCGATACAGTGGCGACCGATCCCTGAGTGGTGGCGCCAGTGTTGAACCCGCCGGAGCGAAAGCCCCGTGCATAGCGGAAATACACGCGGGCATGGTCGTTGATCTGATACTCGGGGGTGACGTCCCAGGTGAAGTCGTTCCAGGTTTTGCTCTCGTCCTGTACAGCGGTTACGGCGAGGGGGCCGCTGATGCTGCTGCGCGACCACCAGCGGTCCGGGTTGCTGAAGGCGGCGGCGCCGGTGGCGGCAACGCGGTCGAGGTCGATGTCCTTTTGTTCGTGTGTCCAGCGCAGTCCGGTGGTCAGGCTCAGGGGCTCGCTGACCTGCCACGTCGTGCTGCCGAAGATGGCGAAGCTGGTGTTGCCCTGGTCGGTTTCGGTGCTATTGAAGTAGGGCGTCAGCGAGGTGTTGTCCACCGACGCACGGGACTCGTTATAGTCGAGTTTTTCGTGGAAGTAATGCGCGCCCGCAACCCAGCTCAGGGTACGCTCCTTGGGGGAGGCGATGCGCAGTTCTTGAGACCACTGGCGGCTGTGTAAATCGCGATAGCCGCGCGATAGGTCGAGCGGTGTGTAATCGCTGTCGCCACGGATGGTGCGGGTGACATCCTCGAAGGCGCTGATGGACGTCAGGGTCAAATCGTCCAACTTCCAATTGAAGGTTGCGGACGCGCCTTTGTGTTCGAGGTCGTCGCGGCCACTGACGTTGTAATTGACGTGGGTGCGCGACAGTCTCGGTGTGAAGCCATAGGCATTGGTGCCATTGGTGCTCCGGGCGAAAACACCACCGGTGCTGCCGTCCAGGCCGTTGCCGTTGCTGTGGAACTTGCGATAGTGCAGATTGAATACGCCGTCGAAGGTATCGCTGAAGTTGACCGCCAGTTGCAGGCGCAGGGCGTCATCCTCGGTATCGCCGCTGCGCCCGCCGAGGGTCTTGTCGTCGGCCAGACCGTCGCGTTCGTTGTGTCGGAACGAAACGCGTGCGGCGATCTTGTCAGACACCAACACAGCACCCCCGGCACCTTCGACGGTGCGGTTGTTCTGGCTGCCGCCATCAAGTGTGAGGTAGCCGGGATTGTCCTTGAAGTCCGGTTTGCGCGAGATGAAGTTAATCGCGCCGGCAGTGGTGTTCTTGCCCCACAGCGTTCCCTGCGGCCCCTTGAGCACTTCGACCCGAGCCAGGTCGAACGGGGGGAAACTGGTGGCATCGACGTTGTTCAGATACACGTCATCCAGGTAGATGCCTACCGGGCTGACGGTATTGGCGCGTTGGTCTCCCGTACCAATACCCAGGATCCACCAGCGCGGGCGCTGGTTGTCGATGGTCGCGGAAGAGGTATTGGGGATAAATCGCGTAACCTGGGTGGCGCTGTTGCCAGCATGTGTATTCTCCAAGGTACGGCCGCTGATGACGCTGATCGGCACCGGGACTTTCTGGGCGCTGTCTTCGCGGCGCTCCGCGGTCACCACGACGTTCTCCAGTCGAGGCGCCTCCGGGGTACGGATGGCCTGCGGAGCCGAGGGCTGGGCGGGACGGCTGCCGGCTGTCAATTGGATGCTGATGGCACCGGCACGGTCTCTTTGTACGCGCAGGTTGGAGTTTGCCAGTGCCTTGGCCAATGCCTGCTCGACGCTCATGTCGCCGTTGATGGCGGGGCTGTACGAGCCTTGCATGGCCTGCTGGTCAAAGGCGATCAACTGTCCGCTTTGACGCGAGATGGCCAGCAACGTGCTGTTCAACGGGCCGGCGGCAATCGCGTAATGGATACGCTGTTCTGCCGCGTGGATCGGTGCAGTCAGTAGCATCGCGGCGGGCAAGCCTGCGAGGGCGATGGAAAGGGTAAGTCGGTTGAGCGGTTTACGCAGAGGGTGCGGCATGGCGGGGCATCCTGGGTTGTCTGCTGGGATGACCCGCCAGGGCCACATATTTCCAGTCACTCCTCAGACTGAAAAAGCATTAGCTTATGCCGCGTCGATACTCACCCAAAGCTGGGTGCGCCGCTGCAGTCGGATTGGCACGATGCTGGTGAGCATGGCCAGGGCGTGGTCGGTGTCGTCCAAAGGCAGCATGCCGCTGATGCGCAGGTCCGCCACGGCGGATGATAACTGCAGGATGCCCCGTCGATAAGGACGCAGGGCTTCGACCACTTGGCGCAACGTCATCGAATCTGCTTCCAGCAAACCTCGGAGCCACAGCGTATCGCTGCCGTGGGAAAGGCCGGTCTGCCACTGGCGGCCAGCTCCGAGCCGGGCCCAATGGCCCTTGCGCAATGCTTGCCAACCGCTATCGGTTTGCAGTTGCAGGTCGTTTTCCAGCGCCACGACATAACAACCCTCTTTCTCGTGACGCAACAACAGCCGTTGTTGCTCCGCCTGAATGTGCACGCCATTGACTTCAATCAGGAACGGCTGTGACTGCGCACATCGAGAAGCAATTCACCGGTCTGCAGCACCAGCCCGCGCTGTTGCACCGCAAAGCGTGGGCTCGCTCGTGAGGCAGCGTTCAGGGTAAGGTGACTGCCGTCCTCGAGATCGAAATCATGGCGTTCGGCGATGCCGGTGTAGAGGTCACCGGGCCAGGCAAAACCGCTGCTGCCCACACGGCCCAGCAGGGCCACACCCACAGCGGTGGCGCCGATGGCCAGCGCACCGCGCAGGAATTGGCGACAACTGGAGGGCTTATTCAGGACACGGTGCAGGCGCTGGCGGCTCAGATCCCCCAGCATGGAGCTTTGCAGCAAGCCAAGTTTTTCGCTGAGCTGGGCAATGCATCGGGCATGTTCGGGGCTCAGGGACTGCCACTCGAGAAACTTCGCTTCGCGGCGTGGGTCCACTTCGCCCGAATGCAGGGCGGCGAGCCAGCGCGCCGCCTCGATGCGCATTTGATGCTGTTCGTCGGCGTTCATTCTGCCAGCGCCAGCAGGCAGGCCAGATAAGCCCGCTCCATGTGCTGATGCACACGGCTTTTGGAAATGCTCAACTGATGGCCGATCTGCTCGTAGGTCCAGCCGTCGAAAAGACTGTGGATGAACACTTCCTTGGCCTGAAGCGCCAGCCCGCTGAGTAGACGGTCCAACAGCAGGAGAGTGTCGATCAGCATCGCGTGCTCTTCGGGAGATGACACGGTGTTGGCGGGTTCCTCGTCCAGCGTGGCGAGGTAAGCGCGCTCGAGATCCGCGCGGCGCCAATTGTTAATCATCAAGCGCTTGGCGATGGTACTGAGCAACGCCCGGGGTTCGCGGATATCGCTGAGGTTCTGTAGCCCCAGCAGGCGTACGAAAGCGTCTGTGGTTACGTCGTCGGCGCTATGCTCGCAGCCGAGGGTGTTACTCACACGCTGGCGCAACCACAGGTAGTGCTTGGAGAACAGGGCGGTGAACAGTTGATGGTGAGTAGACATAGGCAGGGGGAACGTAATGATCGGGGTGATTGTCAGTGCCTCGTGGTTGGCGATCCTGTTGCTCTACAAATGGGTTCCGCGCTTGCTGGCCCATTTGGGGCTCGTCAAGATGAATATCCTCAGCGCAGCGCTGACCATTGCCGCGCTGATCGGTATGACCTTGACTACCCATTTGGTACTGATTTTTTCGCTGAATTTCGTGCTCGGCATCGGCTTGATCCTGCGCTGGATCGCCTGCGATACATGGATTGTCGCGGTTGCCTCGAAAGACGAGCGCGGTCGGGCGATCGGCGTACATGAGACCTTGATGAGCCTGGGTATTGCTGTCGGCCCGCTGCTGTTGATTGTATTTGGCGTCGGCAGCGCCGTGCCTTACTACGCCTGTGCCGGGATCGTGTTGTTGTCCGGCGCGCTGGCCTTAACCCTCACGGACTACGATACGCGACCGCAAACCCCAGCAGAAAAACGCCATGGCACGTTGTTCAGCATCATTCCAACGGCACTGTGTGGTGCGTTTATCGCGGGCTTTTCGGAAACCTCATCCATATCGTTCCTTGCAGGCTACAGCCTCTCGGCGGGTTATCTGCTGACCGCCGCCACCCTGCTGATATCGGCGTTCGGAATGGGGGGCACCCTCCTGCAACTGCCAATCGGCTGGATGGCCGACCGCAGTTCGTACAAAGTCGGCCAATTGGTCTGCGGCTTGATACTGTTGCTGGGCACCCTGGCTATTCCGTTCAGCCAGCCGCTTCCTTGGCTGGCGACGATTGTCGTATTCCTCTGGGGCGGCGCCATTGGTGGCATGAACACCCTGGCTGTGATCGAGGCGGGAGACCGGGTTGGAGAACAACAAGTGTCCACCGCCATGACGGCCATTGCGATGTTCTACACCTTGGGCAGCGTATTGGGTCCCATTGCCACGGGTGCCACAGTTTCCTACATCAGCGAGCATGGATTGATGATTTCGGTAGGCACAGTCGGTGCGCTTTTCATTGCAATGTTGATTTTGCGCAGAGCCCCTGCACAAGAGTAATTTGCGCCAGTGACCTTGTTTAGCGTCGCACCCTCTTGCACCCAACTGAAGATAAATTTGGCGGAATGCGTTTAGGACGCCATCACTCACAAGTGAGCCCCTGCACACGGGAGTGCGGAGCCTTCCCGTGTGCAGGGGCTTTGCTGGAAGAGCATAGGCGGGCAGGGCTTAGGCGGTGCTCATAGATTCTGACACCATTCAAACGCCCTTCAACGTATCGGGATGATGTTGCGTCCTCTGGTTTGATTAATACCCGATGCCGACAAGCTTCCAGTGGCTGCCTTCTGTATATGCTCACTCCACCAAGCCATCATCGGACGCCGGCGTTCGATGTAATCCGCCCGGTTGTAGGCGCTCCGAACTTCGTCCTTGTCGACATGCGCCAGCGCGACTTCGATTAGCTCCGGATCCCATCCATGCTCGTTGAGGATTGTGCTGGCCATGGAGCGCATGCCGTGGCTGACCAAGCGGTCCTGAAAGCCCATTCTTTTCAACGCCATATTGGCTGTCTGGCTATTCGCGTGCGTGCGCGGGTTTCTATCTGACGGGAACACATATTCCCTGTGGCCGCTATGGGGCTTAAGCGTATCCAATAACGAAAGTGCATGTTCGGTAAGCGGGATTATGTGCGGACGACGCTTTTTCATTCGCTCTGCAGGGATTGTCCAGATGCGTTTGTCGAGGTCGATATCTGCCCATCGGGTGGTCGCCGCTTCGGAGGGGCGGGTCATGGTATGAAGCTGCCATTCGATCAGGCAGCGGGTCGTCCGCTTGATGCTAGCGTTCGCGATTTCCATCATGAGCTCCGGAAGCTCGTCAGGCGGTAGCGCGGCCATATTTTCTTTCTTGGGTTTCTTGAACACCGCTCGAATGCCGGTGAGAGGGTTGGCAAAGATCATTCCGGAGTTGACCCCGTAGGTCATGATCTCGTTAAGGCGCTGGCTCACTCGCTTAACTGTCTCGAGGCTGCCTTTAGCTTCAATCGGACGAAGCAGCTTGATGACCATCGGCGCGTTCACTTCCGATAACGGCGTTGATTTCATGCTTGGAAAAACATGCAGTGTTAGCGAGCGCCAGATGTCTTCGGCATACGCCGGGGTGACGGAGTCTTTCTTCAATTCGAACCATGCGGTGGCTACGTTCTCGAACGTATGTTCCGTTTCCGCTCGTTTGGCTTCCTGCAGCTCATTGCGCTGAGCTTTTGGGTCGATGCCCTGTGCAAGCAGCTCTCTGGACTCAACAGTTTTCTTCCTTGCTTGTGCAAGAGAAACCTCGGGATAAGAGCCCAGTGCCATGTTGATTCGATTCTTGGTGACGGGATGCCGGTAGTTGAAATTCCACTGCATCGAGCGATTGACCCTGACTCGCAGCTGGAGCCCGTCGCCATCGGTGAGGACGTAATCTTTGTCTTTCGGTTTGACCGCCTTGAGCTGACGGTCGGAGAGGCGAGTGGTTTGAGCGCACATGAGAAGTACTCCATGACACCTTTTGGTATTCCCAAGATTAGCGCCGGGTAGCCGGGAATACCATTGGGAATACCAAAATGCCTGGAACTCTAAAACCCTCGAAAGCTCGCAATAGCCCTGAAAACCCCCGTATTTACTGGATTACAGGCACAAAAAAAGACGTCCGTGGACGTCTTTAGATGATGAAATGGTGGAGCCGGGGGGATTTGAACCCCCGTCCGCCAGTACTCCGCTGTCGGTACTACATGCTTAGCCGTTTCTATTAAGTTAACCCTCAGCGACCCGAAGGGCAGGGTGCTTTGGGCGAGTTGTGTAAGTTTTAGCCGCTTCGTCCACAACGTACTGCACGGCGATTCTGTTCTATATGACAATCACTTTGGGTTTACAGACATCCCCTGGTGATTGCTGGACCCGAAGGTACCAGAAGCTCAGGGCTAAGGCTGCTTACGCAGCGAGAGCGAATTCCTGGCCGTAGTTTTCGTCATTGGCAACTATAAGAAGTTGCAACAGTGGATTTACGAGTTCTGTTACCAACTCGGCATGCACCTAAAGTTTCGCGACCGGCGTCGAATCCTAAACGGCCCCGTGCTTGTAACTCGTTGTTTCTTAGTGAGTGACAAGCCTGTGCAGTGTACGCCAAAACGTCAGCGAAGGCCAACCCGAAGGTTGGCCCTCTCGCTTACTGGCCGCCTTTCTCGCTGTTCTGCAAGTCTTGCAGAGCCTTGGAGGTGATTTCGATGCACTTCTTCTCATCACCGGCGGCGTGGGCGGCCTTGGCCTGGGAGACGGCGGTGTCTATTTCGCCACTTTTACCGCTGGTGTCGGTGGCGAGCAGGGCTTTGCCGTTGTTGATTTTGTCCAGGTTGATCTGGCACAGGTCTTTGTCACCGGCGGCGAAAGCGGGGGAGGCGAGCATCGCAGCGGTCATGAACAAGCCAGCAAGAGCGGAACGCTTCATAGGGTGTCTCCTTGCGCAAAAGGGCTCGACGCTGCTGGCGTGCAACCGCTGCCAGCGACATCACTGATGGGCCTCGTTTGTCGAGGCCTATGCAGATGACTGCGCCGGTGCGCCAGGGTTCGGTTTTTTTGCCGGGTCAGTGGGCGCGGGCGCGGGTGACGCGGTCTACCAGGTAGACCAGGCCGTGGTAGTCGATGCCGCCGTGCTGGCTCAGGCCGATCTCGCAGGTGCGGCTGGTGGAGATGCCTTCGCTGCAATATTGCACGGCCTCCTTGAGTGAGCGCAGGGAGTGGGCGTTGAGCTCTGGTGTGGTGAAGCCTTTGTCGCCGGCAAAGCCGCAGCAATGAATGCCTTCGGGGATCACCACGGTTTTTGCGCAGCGTCTCGCCAGTTCGATCAGTGCCTGGCTCTCGCCCAGATGCTGGGTGCTGCAGGTGACGTGCACGGCGATGGGCGCTTCCTGGGGTGTGAAGTCGAGGCGGTCCATCAGGTGGGTGCGGATAAAGCGCACGGGGTCGTAGAGGTCCAGGCGCGTTTCTCCCAATTCTTGCACCAGGCGCAGGGTGCAGGGGCTGGTGTCGCAGTAGATCGGGTCGAGGCCGCCGCGGCTGGCGTGGAGCAGGGCGCCGATCAGTTCCTGGCGCTTGTGTTCGGCCTGCTCGGCGTAGCCTTTGGAGGCGAAGGGTTGGCCGCAGCAGAGGCTGTCCTGGTTGTCGGGGAAGACTACCTGGTAGCCGGCTTTTTCCAGCAACTGGCGGGTTTTGTCGTACAGCGACATTTGCTCTTTATCGCCGACTGCCGGGCCCATGGCGCGGGAGACGCAGGCGGCCAGGTAAACCACGCGTGGGCGCGCGTCCGTCACTGCAGGGCTGAAGCGGATGGCTTTTTCGGGCTGCGGCATGGCGTTGGTCCACTGCGGAATTTGCCCTTTGGACAGCTTGGTCAGTGTGCTCGAGAGCTTGGCCAGCCGTGGGGCGCCCAGCAGCATGCGTGCGCCATTGGCGACGTGCAGGGTAAAGCGCGCACCTTGCAGCGCGGTGGCGAAATGGCTGGCGAGCCAGTCTGCGGTTTTCGTACGGTTGGCCTCGCGGCTGCGCAGCTTTTTCACCAGGTCGCCGGTATTGATGCCTACAGGGCAACGTTGCGCGCATAAGCCAGTAGCGGCGCAGGTATCGATGCCCTGGTAGTGGTAGGCCGCTTCCAGTTCGGTGGTGCCCACGCCTGCGCGTTTTTTCGCCTGGATGTCGCGCCAGATCACGATGCGCTGGCGCGGGCTCAGGGTCAGGCCTTTTGACGGGCACACCGGCTCGCAGAACCCGCACTCGATGCACTTATCCACAAGCTCATCGGCGGCGGGCAATGGCTTGAGGTGCTTGAGGTGGATCTGCGGGTCTTCGCTGAGCACCACATCCGGGTTGAGGATGCAGTTAGGGTCGAGCAGGCGCTTGAGTTGCCACATCAATTGATAGGCGTCGCTGCCCCATTCCAGTTCAACGAACGGCGCCATATTGCGGCCGGTGCCGTGTTCGGCCTTCAGCGAGCCACCGAACTCCACGGCCACCAGTTGCGCGACGTCGTCCATGAACGCTTGATAGCGTGCGACTTCTTCGCTGCTGTTGAAGCCTTGGGTGAACACAAAGTGCAGATTGCCTTCCAGGGCATGTCCGAAAAGGATGGCTTCGTCGTAGTGATGTTTGTCGAACAGTGCGATCAAGCGATTCACGCCAATCGCCAGTTGTTCGACCGGGAAGGTCACGTCTTCGATGATCACGGTGGTGCCGGTTTTGCGCACGGCACCTACGGCCGGGAAGGTGTCTTTGCGGATGGCCCACAGGCGCGCGTTTTCCAGTGGGTCTTCGGTGAAGTCGACTTGTTTCTCCACGGGAAACGCCGCCAGGGACGCCATGATGCGCGTCAGTTGTTCGTGCAGCAGCGATGGCGAAGCGGCGCGGGATTCGATCAGCAGTGCGCAGGCGTTTTCCGATAGGTGCTGTACGAAAGCAGGCATGCCCGGTTTGTCCTGCACCGAGCGCATGCTGCGTCGGTCCAGCAGTTCAACGGCGGAGACTGGCTGAGTTTTCAGCACGGTGACGGCGTTGCAGCAGGTTTCGACATCCGGGAAGACGATCAGCGCTGAGGCTTTGTTGGGGTGATCGATCACGGTGTCGTAGGTGACCGCACTGATAAATCCCAGGGTGCCCTCGGAGCCGACCAGCAGGTGGCTGAGGATGTCCAGCGGGTCATCGAAATCCACCAAGGCATTGAGTGACAGGCCGGTGGTATTTTTCAGGCGGTATTTGTGGCGGATCTTCGCCGCCAGCTCAGTATTTGCCCGTGTTTCACGACCTAACAGGGCCAGGCGTTCAAGCAGTGTGCTATGTGACTGGCGGAAGGCTTGCACGCTGGCGGCATCTTCGGTGTCCAGGCGGCTGCCATCGGCCAGCACCAGGCGGATGCCCGCCAGGGTGTGGTAGGTGTTTTGTGCCGTGCCGCAGCACATGCCACTGGCGTTGTTGGCGACGATACCTCCGATCTTGCAAGCATTGATGGACGCAGGGTCCGGGCCGATCTTGCGCCCGAACGGTGCGAGCCAGGCGTTGGCCTGGGCGCCGATCACACCCGGTTGCAGGCGGATCTGGGTGCCTTGCCCGCGAATTTCGCGGTGGTTCCAGTTATCACCCAGCACGATCAATACCGAGTCGCTGATGGCTTGGCCCGAGAGGCTGGTGCCTGCGGCACGGAAGGTCACCGGTACGCGGTCGCGCTGGGCCAGTTGCAGCAGTGTTACCACTTCGTCTTCTGACTCCACGCGGATCACCAGCTGTGGGATCAGTCGGTAGAAGCTGGCGTCGGTGCCGAAGGCGAGGGTGGAAAGTGGATCGTCGAAGCGGCGATCTTGCGGGATCAGTTGTGCGACGTCGCTCAGGAAAGCAGCAGGCAGGCTCATCGGTCCTCCAGAAATAGCAGACGCCGGAAGGGTGCCCCGGCGTCGATTCTTACCCTATTACGTGCAGGTCTCAGTGCACCAGCATACCGGTGAACCAGTACGCCTGCGCCAAGGTGATCAGCCCGACGATGGTGGCAAAAAACAGGCTGTGCTTGAGGGTAAAGCGGAACAGGTCGGATTCCTTGCCCACCAGGCCGGTGGCGGCGCAGGCCACGGCGATCGATTGCGGCGAGATCATTTTGCCGGTCACGCCACCGCTGGTGTTCGCGGCTACCAGCAGGGTGTCGTTGACGCCGATCTGGTGCGCGGTAGTGGCTTGCAGTGAGCTGAACAGGGCGTTGGATGAGGTATCGGAGCCTGTCAGGAAAACCCCCAGCCAGCCAAGGAATGGCGAGAAGAACGGGAAGGCAGCACCCGTGCCGGCCAGAACCAAGGCCATGGTCGAGGACATGCCGGAGTAGTTGGTGACGAAGGCGAATGCCAGCACCATGCCGATGGACAGGATCGGCCAGCGCAGCTCAAAGAAGGTTTCTTTTAAAGTGGTAAGACCAGTTTTGAAGTCGATTTTCAACACCAACATGGAGACCAGTGCCGAGAAGAAGATCGCAGTGCCGGTGGCAGATATCGGGTCCAGCTTGAATACGGCCGGGATCGCGCTGGGGTTGGTCACGATGGGCGCGACTTTAACCACCAGTTGATCCAGGTGCGGGATCGCGAAATTGAACACCCAGCCGTACATCGAACCGCCCGCGGCGAACAGGGCTTTGAAGGGTTTGAGGGTCCAGATAGTCACCAGTACGGTGAGGATCAGGAACGGCGACCACGCCTTGAAAATTTGCCCCAGGCTGTAGGGCGAAACCACGGTGTTGCGCGGCAAGCCGAAGCCGCCGGCGCTGGAAGTGACCGCTACGCTGGAGGTGGCGCCGGCAATTTGTGCGCCTGCGGTGCGCTTGGGTTGCCAGACTTTCAGGAACAGCGTCAGGGCAATCAGGCTGGCGAGGGCCGAGGTGATGTCCGGCAGCTCCGGGCCAATGAAGTTCGAGGTGAAATATTGGGTGACGGCAAAGCTCAAGCCCGCCACCAGGGCTGCCGGCCAGGTTTCGCGAACGCCGCGCAGGCCGTCCATCATGAATACCAGCCAGAACGGCACGAACAGCGACAGCAACGGCAGTTGGCGGCCGGTCATGGCGCCAATCTTGAACGCATCAATGCCGGTGACCTGGCCTGCGACGATGATCGGAATGCCCAATGCGCCGAAGGCCACAGGCGCGGTATTGGCGATCAGGCACAGGCCGGCGGCGTACAGCGGGTTGAAACCCAGGCCTACCAGCAGCGCGGCGGTGATTGCCACGGGCGCGCCGAAACCGGCCGCGCCTTCGAGGAAGGCGCCAAAGCAAAAACCGATCAACAACACCTGCAAGCGCTGGTCGTCAGTGATCGACAGAACGGAGCTGCGGATGATCTCGAACTGGCCGCTCTTGACCGTCAATTTGTACAGGAATACCGCCGCGACGATGATCCAGGCGATGGGCCACAGGCCGTAGGCAAAGCCATAACCGGCTGCAGCCAGCGCCATATCTACCGGCATCTGGAAGGCGAAAATGGCGACCAGGATCGACAGGGCCAGGGTGATGCTGCCGGCCACATGGCCTTTGAGGCGGAACACGGCCAGCGCCAGGAAGAAGAATACGATAGGAATGACGGCGGCCAGTGCGGACAGGCCGAGGCTGCCGAGTGGGCTGTAAAGCTGTTGCCAGGTTTGCATATGGGGTGGCCCCTGATTGTTGTTGTTTGGTGAGCTTGGGTAATTGGTAATACCAATTTACAACCGCTGTGGGCTAGATTAAGAGCCAGGGCAGGGGTGTGTCAATTTGCCGCCTGCGAAACTTTGGTCGTAGGTCGGGAGGCGGAGTGTTCTGATCGGCGAAATTGAAGGCGTTCTGATAGGTGCTGCCGGCACGTCGATAGGCCAGAATAGGGGCCCCGGCGAGTGGTCGGGATGGTGGAGAGTGAGTTATGGGGTTTGATCAGGTGCGTCAGCGCCGTTTGTCTGACGATATTGTCGAGCAGCTTGAGGGGATGATTCTCGAGGGCACGCTGAAGTCGGGCGAGCGCTTGCCGGCCGAGCGCGCGTTGGCTGAGCGCTTTGGTGTATCGCGCCCGTCGTTGCGTGAGGCGATTCAGAAACTGGCGGCCAAGGGGTTGCTGGTCAGTCGCCAGGGCGGTGGCAACTATGTGGTGGACTCCCTGGGTTCGACCTTCAGCGATCCGCTGCTGCACTTGTTGGAAAGCAATCCCGAAGCGCAGCGCGATCTGCTGGAGTTTCGCCAGACCCTTGAGGCTTCGTGTGCCTACTACGCGGCGTTACGCGCCACCGAGGTTGACCGTGAACGGCTGACTGCAGCGTTTGAGGCGTTGCAGGATTGCTATGCGCGCGCCGACGAGGTGAGCCGAGTGGAGGAGGGGGCTGCGGATGCAAGGTTTCACTTGGCGATTGCCGAAGCCAGTCATAACGCCGTGTTGCTGCACACCATTCGCGGGCTGTTCGACCTGCTCAAGCGTAACGTGGTGACGAATATTGGTGGCATGTACCAGCAGCGTACCGAGACCCGCGACATGCTGATCAATCAGCATCGGGACTTGTACCTGGCCATCATCGAGGGTCGGGCCGAGCAGGCGCGTGAGGTCTCGACACGGCATCTGCTGTATGTGCAGGAGGTGTTGGAGGAGGTGCGTCAGGAGGTTCAGCGTGTGGCTCGGGCGGAGCGACGCAAAGGGATGTAGCCCGCGTGGGCTACACCGTCACAAGGATTACTCTTCCTTGCCTTTGTTGCGCACGGCGCGATGCAGCTCGCGATTGGAGTCGCGCTCGCGCTCGGTGTCGCGCTTGTCGTATTCCTTCTTGCCCTTGCCCAATGCGATTTCGCATTTGACCAGGTGCTTGCTCCAGTACCAGGACAAGCAGATGCACGCGTAGCCTTTTTGCTGCACGGCTGCGGCGAGCTTTTCGAGTTCGCGGGCATTGAGCAACAACTTGCGCGTACGCACCGGGTCGGCAATCACGTGGGTGCTCGCGGTGGTCAACGGGGTGATATGACTGCCAAGCAGCCATGCCTCGCCATCCTTGAGCAGCACATAACTGTCGACCAGCTGCAGTTTGCTGGCACGCAGACTTTTTACTTCCCAGCCGGCCAGGACCAGACCAGCCTCGAACCGATGTTCGATGAAGTAATCGTGTCGCGCTTTTTTATTTTGCGCGATGGTCCCTGTGGGGTGTTTCTTTTGTTTAGCCATAGGGGCGGCATTATAGGGAGTTGCGAGCGTGTCGGCTACGGTCAACCTGTGTGCTTGAGCGAGTTGGACGAATCCCGGACAATGCGGGCAGTTCTTTGGTTTTTTTCTCTCGCGGATTGGGCTGTTCTTTCGCGATGTTTGCCTTAAGCAGTGGAAGTAACGCTCACATGACGACGCATATTCAACGTTCGGCCCTGTTGCCCTACCCGGCGCAGGCGCTCTATGACCTGGTCAACGACGTGGCGCGTTACCCGGAGTTTCTGCCTTGGTGCTCGACAGCCGAGGTTCTGGAGAGCAGTGACGAGCACATGGTTGCCAGTGTGGGGGTGGCCAAGGGCGGCCTCAGCCAGCATTTTGTGACGCGCAATGTGCTGGTGCCGGGCCAATCCATCGAAATGAACCTGCAGGAAGGGCCGTTCACCCAACTGCACGGTGTGTGGGTGTTCAAGGCGCTGACGGACAAGGCCTGCAAGATCAGCCTGGATCTTTCGTTTGATTATGCCGGGCCGATTGTTCGTGCGACGTTAGGGCCTTTGTTCAATCAGGCAGCCAATACCCTGGTGGACGCGTTCTGTCAGCGCGCCAAGCAACTGCATGGTTGAGATTGAGGTGGTGTTCGCCGCCGAGGATCGCCAGGTGTTGCTGGGGGTAAAGGTGGCTGAAGGCACTAGTTTGCGCGAGGCGGTGCGAGCGTCGGGAATGGCGGCCCATTTTCCTGATGTTGATCTGGCTGATTGCCCGGTGGGTATATTTGGCAAGGTTGTCATGGATGCGCAGGTGCGTAGCGTACAGGCGGGCGACCGTATTGAGATCTACCGGCCTTTGCTGGCCGACCCTAAAGAGGTGCGCAGGCTACGCGCGGCCAAGGCGGCATTGGCCAGGCAGGCGAATTCTTGAGCTTGCCAAATGACAGCCTAGCTATATGGAGCGCCGCGATCCAACTGTGGGAGCTGGCTTGCCTGCGATGACGTCCTGATAGCCGGCGCATATCTACCTGATGCCCGCGATCCAAATGTGGAAGGGGGCGGTCCCGATAACGGATATGTACTCGATCTGATCCAGGATCCTGGTCGACTGTCAGATCGCTTTCGCAGGCAAGCCAGCTCCCACAGGTTCAGCGTCGCACCAAGGTTATGTAGATGCCTATGCAAATGGCAGGCAACAAAAAGCCCGGCATGCCGGGCTTTTTATCGAGCGCAAAATTATTGCGGGCTGGTGTCCAGAGGCTGAGGCGTCGGGACGGGCACGGTTTCCACGTTGTCGATGTCTTTCTGGATGGTGTCCAGCAACGAACCTGGCTTGGCCGGTACCTCGGATTTCGGTTTTTCGGCTTCTTGCGCAGGTGCGGTCACGTTGTTGCCGCTGTCCTTGCCCAGCAAGGCTTCATCGCGGCTTACGCCGGGCATGAAGTCACCGGACAGGCTCACGAGCTGGTCATTGCCATTGAAGATGACACTGACGCGCTCCTGCTGGCGTTCACCGCCACCCGGCTGCAGGCTGTAGAGATAATCCCAGCGATCGGCATGGAAAGTGTCGGTCAGCAGGGGATTACCCATGATAAACCGTACTTGCCGTCGGGTCATTCCCGGGCGTAACTGGTCTATCATGTCCTGCGTGACGACATTGCCCTGCTGGATGTCGATTTTGTAAACCCCGGGGAATGAACAACCGGCGAGTGCGAGCAGTCCCACAAAGGTGAAACTGGTTAGCAAGAGCTTGGTGTTTTGCATCGGTGGGCGACTTCCACTATCTTGGCTGGGACAACGTAAACGCCGATCATACCCGTATTAAGAGAAGCTGCGAAGCAGCATCCGCGAGAAAGCTAACCATGGTTGAAAATAGCGAACTACGCAAAGCCGGTCTCAAAGTGACTCTGCCACGAGTCAAGATTCTACAAATGCTCGATTCTGCTGAGCAGCGCCACATGAGTGCCGAAGATGTTTACAAGGCGCTGATGGAGTCTAACGAGGACGTCGGCCTGGCCACGGTCTACCGTGTACTGACCCAGTTTGAAGCCGCAGGGCTGGTGGTTCGTCATAATTTCGACGGCGGTCATGCGGTGTTTGAATTGGCTGACGGTGGTCACCATGACCACATGGTTGACCTGGATACCAATGAGGTTATCGAGTTCACCAGCCCTGAAATCGAAGCGCTGCAGCACAAGATTGCTGAGGAGCACGGGTTCGATTTGGTCGATCACAATCTCGTGTTGTACATCCGTAAGAAAAAGTAAAAATCGACGCAGTTTTGCTTTGCGAAACGATTGAAGGCGACCCTCGGGTCGCCTTCGTGCTTTCTATAGAGTGGAAAATGTCGCTTCAAGCCTTCGCGGCCACCACCATTTTTTTCGCGTGAGCCAAGGACTCCTTGGTCAAGTCGATACCGCCGAGCATCCGCGCCACTTCTTCCACCCGTTCCGACTTGTTCAGCTTGGAGACGGCGGTGTGTGTCGCGTCGCTACCGCGCACCTTATGCACAAACAGGTGCTGATGCCCTTGGGCTGCCACTTGCGGCAAGTGGGTCACCGTAAGCACCTGGCCGCGATCCCCCAGGCGACGCAGCAATTGGCCAACAATTTCTGCGGTCGGCCCGCCAATGCCCACATCCACTTCATCGAATACCAATGTGGGTACCCGTGAGGTCTGGGCGGTAATCACTTGGATCGCCAGGCTGATGCGCGAGAGTTCGCCGCCGGAGGCCACTTTGGCCAGGGCCTTGAGCGGTTGCCCGGGGTTGGCACTCACCAGCAGTTCGACGTGCTCCAGCCCATGGGGCTGCAATTCTTGACTGGCGTTGGGATGCAGCTCGATGGTGAAGCGCCCGCCTGGCATGCCCAGGCGTTGGATTTCCAGCTCAACGGCGCTTGCCAGGCTAGTCGCTGCCTGCTGGCGCAGAGCGCTCAGCTCCCGGGCCTTTTCCTGATAATGACGGGCAAACGAAGCGAGCTCCTCGCCCAGTCGTTCGATGGATTCGTCGTTCGCGTTGAGTGTTTCGATTTCATCCAGCAGTTTCTGCTGCATGGTTGCGACTTCAGTCGGCTGGATTCGATGCTTGCGAGCCAGGGTATAAATAGTATCCAGGCGTTCTTCTATTTCCTGCAGGCGAGCTGGGTCAGCGTCGAAGTGGTCCAGGAAGCGATTGAGTTCGCCCACGGCTTCCTCGACCTGGATCTGTGCGCTGGTCAGCAGGGTGGTCGCTTCGCTCAGTGAGCCGGAAGCATTGTTCACACTGGACAGGCGGTTGAGGCTGGCGGTCAGTGCGTTGAGCACATTGCCGGAGTCGCTCTCGCTGCATTGCTCGACCACTTGGCGGCAGATGCCCAGCAAGGTTTCGGCGTTGGTCAGGTTCTTGTGTTCCTGCTCAAGTTGCTCCAGCTCTGTCTCACCCAGGCCAAGGCTTTCGAGCTCTTCCAATTGGTAGCTGAGCAACTGGTGGCGGGCGCGTTGTTCGTCGCCGGAGTTGGAGAGGCGTTCCAGTTCCTGGCGTGTCTGGCGCCAGCGTTGGGCGGCCAGTTGAACTTGCCGGGAAAGATCGGTGGCGCCGGCGTACTCATCGAGCAGGCGACGGTGGGTATCGGTTTTCAGCAGGGATTGGTGTTCGTGCTGGCTGTGGATATCGATCAGCAATTCGCCCAGGGCTTTCAGGTCGCCCAGTGGGCAAGGCGTGCCGTTGATATAGCCGCGCGAGCGCCCCTCGGCGGTGATCACCCGGCGCAGAATGCAGGGGCCTTCATTATTAAGGTCGCGCTCGGCCAGCCATGCTTCGGCTTCGGGGATGTCCGCCAGGTCGAAGGTGGCCAGGATGTCGGCCTTGTCGGAGCCAGGGCGTACCACGCCACTGTCAGCGCGGTCGCCAAGCGTCAGGCCGAGGGCGTCGAGCATGATCGACTTGCCGGCGCCGGTTTCGCCTGTGATTACGCTCATCCCGCGATCCAGTTCAAGATCCAGATGTTCAACGATGGCGTAGTTATGTACAGACAGGTGCACGAGCATGACGGCCGCTCCCAGGCTTTAGGTCTGGTTATTTATACAGTGTTTTGTTCAGGCCTGACAATCCTGACGCTTAGCTCGATTTGCTTGAGTCTCGAATTTTTTTAGCGCGATGTGGAATGAGCGAGAAGGAAATGATCCAGGTCAATCGAAAGACTTTTGGTAACGCCTGCGCCCTTGAACCTGAAAATTGTGGCCCCATATACCGGAGCAGAAGCGCGAGTTGAGTTCGCGCATGATTTTGAAAGGAGAAATCTATGGCTGACGAACAGACGCAGGATACGCAAACTCCAGACGCCAATTCGGCTGCCGGTGATGAACTGGCGACTCGTGTGCAAGTGCTCGAAGAGCAATTGGCCGCTGCGCAGGATCAATCGTTGCGTGTTGCCGCCGATCTGCAGAACGTCCGCCGCCGTGCCGAGCAGGATGTAGAGAAGGCTCACAAGTTCGCGCTGGAAAAATTCGCCGGTGACCTGCTGCCTATCATCGACAGCCTGGAGCGTGGTCTTGAGTTGTCCAACCCGGACGATGAAAACATCCGCCCAATGCGCGAAGGCATCGAGCTGACCCTGAAAATGTTCCAGGACACCCTGAAACGTTATCAGTTGGAAGCTATCGATCCGCAAGCCGGCGAGCCGTTCAATGCTGAACATCACCAAGCCATGGCCATGCAGGAAAGCCATGACCTGGAACCCAATAGCGTCATCAAGGTGTTCCAGAAGGGCTACCAGCTCAACGGTCGCCTGATGCGTCCGGCAATGGTGGTGGTGAGCAAGGCTCCTTCACCCGTTGCACCTTCTATTGATGAGCAGGCTTGAAATTCGCCGCAAGGCCCCCATCTATAAGTCAAGCGTTTAAGTGCTACCGCAGTTAGCCAAAACTGCTGCGGCAACCAAATTCAAGTTTCGGGAGAGTAAATCATGGGCAAAATTATCGGTATCGACCTGGGGACCACCAACTCCTGCGTCTCCGTGCTGGAAAACGGCGTTGCAAAAGTTATTGAAAACGCCGAAGGCGCACGTACCACTCCGTCGATCATCGCTTACGCCAACGACGGTGAAATCCTCGTCGGTCAATCGGCCAAGCGTCAGGCGGTGACCAACCCGCATAACACCCTGTACGCGGTAAAGCGTCTGATCGGTCGTAAGTTCGACGAAGAAGTCGTACAAAAAGACATCAAGATGGTGCCTTACAAAATCGCCAAGGCCGACAACGGTGACGCCTGGGTTGAAGTGAACGGCCAGAAAATGTCGCCGCCGCAAATCTCGGCTGAAATCTTGAAAAAGATGAAGAAGACCGCCGAAGATTACCTCGGTGAAGCAGTGACTGAAGCGGTGATCACCGTTCCTGCCTACTTCAACGACAGCCAGCGTCAGGCCACCAAAGACGCCGGCCGCATCGCGGGCCTGGATGTAAAACGTATCATCAACGAACCAACCGCAGCCGCGCTGGCTTACGGTATGGACAAGGCCAAGGGCGACCACACCGTGATCGTTTACGACCTGGGTGGCGGTACGTTCGACGTCTCCGTGATCGAGATTGCAGAAGTTGACGGCGAGCACCAGTTCGAAGTGTTGGCCACCAACGGTGACACCTTCCTGGGTGGTGAAGACTTTGACATTCGTCTGATCGACTACCTCGTTGACGAATTCAAGAAAGAAAGCGGCATGAACCTCAAGGGTGACCCGCTGGCCATGCAGCGCCTGAAGGAAGCCGCTGAAAAAGCCAAGATCGAGCTGTCTTCCGCTCAGTCGACTGACGTGAACCTGCCGTACATCACTGCAGACGCTACCGGTCCTAAGCACTTGAACGTGAAGATCTCGCGCTCCAAGCTCGAAGCATTGGTTGAAGATCTGGTTCAGCGCACCATCGAACCTTGCCGCATCGCGCTGAAAGACTCCGGTATCGACGTTGGCTCGATCAACGACGTGATCCTGGTGGGCGGTCAGACCCGTATGCCACTGGTTCAGAAGCTGGTTACCGAGTTCTTCGGCAAAGAAGCCCGTAAAGACGTGAACCCGGACGAAGCCGTTGCCATGGGTGCTGCCATCCAGGGTGCCGTACTGGCCGGTGATGTGAAAGACGTGCTGCTGCTGGACGTAAGCCCGCTGACCCTGGGTATCGAAACCATGGGTGGCGTGATGACTGCGCTGATCGAGAAAAACACCACGATTCCTACCAAGAAATCCCAGGTGTTCTCGACTGCCGATGACAACCAGGGCGCCGTGACTATCCACGTGCTGCAGGGCGAGCGTAAGCAAGCCGCACAGAACAAGTCCCTGGGCAAGTTCGACCTGGCTGAGATTCCACCAGCACCACGTGGCGTGCCACAAATCGAAGTGACCTTCGACATCGACGCCAACGGCATCCTGCACGTCGGCGCGAAAGACAAGGCCACCGGCAAAGAGCAGAAGATCACCATCAAGGCCAACTCCGGCCTGTCTGATGAAGAAATTCAACAGATGATCCGTGATGCTGAAACCAATGCTGAAGCCGACAAGAAGTTCGAAGAGTTGGCAGGCGCCCGTAACCAGGGTGACGCGCTGGTTCACTCGACGCGCAAAATGATCGCTGATGCTGGCGACAAAGTGACCGACGAAGAGAAAACCGCAATCGAAGCGGCAGTGGTTGCCCTGGAAGCCGCCATTAAAGGCGACGACAAGGCTGCCATCGAAGCCAAGGTTGAGGAGCTGTCGAAAGTCTCCGCGCCAGTTGCTCAGAAAATGTACGCCGAGCAAGGCCAGCCGGCTGACGGCGCTGCGCAACAAGCCGAGCCTGAAGCCAAGCACGACGATGTTGTCGATGCTGAGTTCGAAGAAGTTAAAGACAACAAGTAAGTTGTCGCCCGGTTGACCGCGCACAAGCGGTGACTGGTAGGATGTCGCCGCGCGGGAGCTTGCTCCCGCGTTGGCGTGTCTGGGGTATGCGAATTTTTACAGCATGCGACAACGCTCGGATGCTGGCGGTGTGAACGGGAATGCTCCTGCTTTCCGAATGACAGTCACCGCGTTTTTGGCCGGCTCCCTGGCTGAAAGCAGTAATGACCAGGATCGTTGAATTGACGTGAGTTGGGTCCGGGCCTGTATTGGGGCTCAACGAGTTTGGCAGGGTTCAGGAGGGCCAGGTCGAACGTCCTTAAGAGTGCAAAGACTTATGGCAAAGCGTGACTATTACGAAGTATTGGGTGTGGAGCGTGGCGCCAGCGAGGCGGACCTGAAGAAGGCCTACCGTCGCCTGGCGATGAAACACCACCCGGACCGTAATCCGGATAACAAAGAATCCGAAGAGATGTTCAAAGAGGCCAACGAGGCCTACGAATGCCTGTGTGATCCCAATAAGCGTGCGGCTTACGACCAATATGGCCATGCTGGCGTCGACCCGAGCATGGGCGGCGGCGGTGCCGGTTTTGGTGGCCAGAACTTCTCCGATATTTTCGGCGACGTATTCAGCGACTTCTTCGGCGGCGGCCGGGGCGGCCAGCGTGGCGGCCCTCAGCGCGGCAGTGACTTGCGTTACACCCTGGAGCTGAACCTGGAAGAAGCCGTGCGCGGCACCAGCGTCAATATCCGTGTGCCGACGCTGGTCAACTGCAAGCCGTGCGACGGCTCGGGTGCGAAGAAAGGCTCCTCGCCGATCACTTGCCCGACCTGCGGCGGTATCGGGCAGGTGCGCATGCAGCAGGGCTTCTTCTCGGTGCAGCAAACCTGCCCGCGTTGCCATGGCCAGGGCAAGATCATTTCCGATCCGTGCGATTCCTGCCACGGCGAAGGCCGCGTCGAAGAGTACAAGACGCTGTCGGTGAAGGTACCGGCGGGTGTGGATACCGGTGATCGTATTCGCCTGTCGGGCGAAGGCGAGGCGGGTGCCCAGGGCGGCCCTACGGGCGACCTGTACGTGGTGATCAATGTGCGCGAGCACTCGATCTTCCAGCGTGACGGCAAGCACTTGTTCTGCGAAGTGCCGATCAGCTTTGTTGATGCGGCCCTGGGTGGCGAGCTGGAGATTCCGACGCTGGATGGTCGGGTCAAGCTCAAGATTCCCGAGGGGACTCAGACCGGCAAGCAGTTCCGCATTCGTGGCAAGGGCGTTGCGCCCGTGCGCGGTGGCGGTGCTGGCGACCTGATGTGCCGTGTGGCGGTTGAAACCCCGGTGAACCTGAATCGTCGTCAGCGTGAACTGCTGGAAGAGTTCCGCAGCTCGCTGGAAGGCGATGACTCGCACTCGCCGAAGACTACGGGCTTCTTCGACGGTGTAAAACGCTTCTTCGGCGACCTGTAAGGATCTGAATATGCGACGTATAGCCGTAATGGGCGCTGCCGGGCGCATGGGCAAGACGCTGGTCGAGGCGGTGCAGCAACGCTCGCCGGCCTCCGGGCTGACGGCGGCGATTGTTCGCCCAGGCAGTACGTTGATCGGCGCGGACGCAGGTGAGTTGGCCTCGTTGGGTCGCATCGGTGTTTCGTTGTCTGGCAACCTCGAGCAGGTGGCGGACGAATTCGACGTGCTGATCGACTTCACCTTGCCGGAAGTGATGCTGAAAAATCTGGCCTTCTGCCGTAAGGCGGGCAAGGCCATGGTGATTGGTACCACCGGTTTGAGTGCCGAGCAGAAACAGTTGCTAGTGGAGGCGGGCAAGGATATTCCGATCGTCTTCGCCGCCAACTTCAGTGTGGGCGTGAACCTGTCGCTGAAGTTGTTGGACCTGGCGGCGCGCGTGCTAGGTGACGAGGCTGATATCGAGATTATCGAGACTCATCACCGTCACAAGATCGACGCTCCGTCGGGCACTGCGTTGCGCATGGGTGAAGCTATTGCCGATGCGCTGGGCCGCGATTTGTCGAAAGTGGCGGTATACGGGCGTGAAGGCCACACCGGTGAGCGCGCACGCGACACCATCGGTTTTGCAACCGTGCGCGGTGGTGATGTGGTTGGCGATCACACCGTGCTGTTCGCCACCGAAGGCGAGCGCCTGGAGATCACGCACAAAGCCTCCAGCCGCATGACTTTCGCCAAGGGCGCGGTGCGTGCTGCGCTTTGGTTGGACGGCCGCGAGCCGGGCCTGTACGACATGCGTGACGTGCTGGACCTGCACTAAGCAGTAGCTAAAACGGGGGCTCAGGATTATCCTGTGCCCCCGTTTTTACCCGCTAGGCGACGTCCTGTCGCATTCCCCTGCCTTTAAGGCTCATTAGCGGTGGACCAAAAAAGCCTTTTTCTGTAAGCTACAGCTTTAGTGTGTCCACTAAAAGCGCGCAGAATAATTCAGTGAAGAAGCGGGGTGACGTGTCCATACGTCACTCCGCTTTTTTACAACCTGCGATCGCCCTTTCAGGCTTTATTTACGGGAGGTCTTCTTGACTAAGCCAGCCATACTCGCCCTTGCTGATGGCAGCATTTTTCGCGGCGAAGCCATTGGAGCCGACGGTCAGACCGTTGGAGAGGTGGTGTTTAACACTGCCATGACCGGCTATCAGGAAATCCTTACCGATCCTTCCTACGCCCAACAGATCGTTACCCTGACCTATCCGCACATCGGCAACACCGGCACTACGCCGGAAGATGTCGAGTCTGATCGTGTCTGGTCGGCGGGCCTGGTGATTCGTGACCTGCCACTGGTTGCGAGCAACTGGCGTAACACGATGTCGCTGTCCGATTACCTGAAAGCCAACAACGTTGTGGCGATCGCCGGTATCGATACGCGCCGCCTCACGCGCATCCTGCGTGAAAAAGGCTCGCAGAACGGCTGCATCATGGTCGGTGACAATATCTCCGAAGAGGCGGCGATTGCCGCGGCGCAAGGTTTCCCTGGCCTGAAGGGCATGGACCTGGCGAAAGTCGTCAGCGTCAAAGAGAAGTACGAGTGGCGTTCCACTGTGTGGGATCTGAAGACCGACAGCCACGCGACTATCGAGGCTGCCGATCTGCCTTACCACGTGGTCGCCTATGACTACGGCGTCAAGTACAACATCCTGCGCATGCTGGTCGAGCGCGGTTGCCGTGTGACCGTGGTGCCCGCGCAAACCCCTGCCAGCGATGTGCTCGCGATGCAGCCGGACGGTGTGTTCCTGTCCAACGGCCCGGGTGACCCTGAGCCATGCGACTACGCTATCCAGGCCATCAAGGACGTGCTGGAGACCGAGATTCCGGTGTTCGGCATCTGCCTTGGCCACCAGTTGCTGGCTTTGGCCTCCGGCGCCAAGACCCTGAAAATGGGCCACGGCCACCACGGCGCCAACCACCCGGTACAAGACCTGGACACCGGCGTTGTGATGATCACCAGCCAGAACCACGGTTTTGCGGTGGATGAAGCCTCCCTGCCGAGCAATGTGCGCGCCATTCACAAGTCGCTGTTCGACGGTTCCCTGCAAGGCATCGAGCGCACCGACAAGAGCGCGTTCAGCTTCCAGGGCCACCCTGAAGCCAGCCCGGGCCCGAACGACGTAGCGCCGCTGTTCGACCGTTTCATCAATGAGATGGCCAAGCGACGCTGACTGAGTGGCCTGCGGGCGGCCCCGGATTGCGGTGGCCCCCGCAGGCTCTTCAAAGATTGTTCAAGACGGCTTGCCGACTGACCTGCGGATTTGAGTGACAAACCCATGCCAAAACGTACAGACATAAAAAGCATCCTGATTCTCGGCGCTGGCCCGATCGTGATCGGCCAGGCCTGCGAATTCGACTACTCCGGCGCCCAGGCCTGTAAAGCCCTGCGCGAGGAGGGCTACCGCGTCATCCTGGTGAACTCCAACCCGGCCACCATCATGACCGACCCGGCCATGGCCGACGCCACCTACATCGAGCCGATCAAGTGGCAGACCGTTGCCAAGATCATCGAAAAAGAGCGTCCGGACGCGCTGCTGCCAACCATGGGTGGCCAGACCGCTCTGAACTGTGCCCTGGACCTGGAGCGCGAAGGCGTCCTGGAAAAGTTCGGCGTAGAGATGATCGGTGCCAATGCCGACACCATCGACAAGGCTGAAGACCGTTCGCGTTTCGACAAGGCCATGAAGTCCATCGGCCTGGCGTGCCCACGTTCCGGTATCGCCCACAGCATGGAAGAGGCCAATGCGGTCCTCGAGACCCTGGGCTTCCCGTGCATTATCCGTCCGTCCTTCACCATGGGCGGCACCGGCGGTGGTATTGCTTACAACCGTGAAGAGTTCGAAGAAATCTGCGCTCGCGGCCTGGATCTGTCGCCGACCAAAGAGCTGCTGATCGACGAATCGCTGATCGGCTGGAAAGAATATGAGATGGAGGTTGTCCGCGATAAGAAGGACAACTGCATCATCGTCTGCTCCATCGAAAACTTCGACCCGATGGGCGTGCACACTGGTGACTCGATCACCGTGGCGCCAGCACAGACCCTGACCGACAAGGAATACCAGATCCTGCGTAACGCCTCCCTGGCGGTATTGCGCGAGATCGGCGTTGAAACCGGCGGTTCCAACGTCCAGTTCGGCATCTGCCCGGACACCGGCCGCATGGTCGTGATCGAGATGAACCCACGTGTATCGCGTTCTTCGGCGCTGGCCTCGAAAGCGACCGGCTTCCCGATTGCGCGTATCGCCGCCAAGCTGGCTATCGGCTACACCTTGGACGAGCTGCAAAACGAAATCACCGGCGGCGCTATGCCGGCGTCTTTTGAGCCGTCTATCGACTACGTCGTGACCAAGCTGCCGCGCTTTGCCTTCGAGAAATTCGCCAAGGCTGATGCGCGCCTGACCACCCAGATGAAGTCTGTTGGTGAAGTCATGGCGATCGGCCGCACCTTCCAGGAATCCTTGCAGAAAGCCCTGCGCGGCCTGGAAGTTGGTGTTTGCGGCCTGGACGAGAAGCTCGACCTGAGCAGCCCGGAAAGCATGAGCATCCTCAAGCGCGAGCTGACCGTGCCGGGTGCCGAGCGTATCTGGTACGTGGCTGACGCCTTCCGTGCCGGCCTGAGCGTCGAAGATATCTTCGGCATGAACATGATCGACCCGTGGTTCCTGGTGCAGATCGAAGATCTGATCAAGGAAGAAGAGAAGGTCAAGACGCTGGGTCTGTCGTCTATCGACCGCGACCTGATGTTCCGCCTCAAGCGCAAAGGTTTCTCCGACCAGCGTCTGGCCAAGCTGCTGGGTGTGACCGAGAAGAACCTGCGTACTCATCGCCACAAGCTGGATATCTTCCCGGTCTACAAGCGCGTTGATACCTGCGCCGCAGAGTTCGCCACCGACACGGCCTACATGTACTCCACCTACGAGGAAGAGTGCGAAGCCGCGCCGACAGGCCGCGACAAGATCATCATCCTGGGTGGCGGTCCGAACCGTATCGGCCAAGGTATCGAGTTCGACTACTGCTGCGTACACGCCGCCCTCGCCCTGCGCGAAGACGGGTACGAGACCATTATGGTCAACTGCAACCCTGAAACGGTTTCCACTGACTACGACACTTCCGACCGCTTGTACTTCGAGCCGGTAACGCTGGAAGATGTATTGGAAATCTGCCGCGTCGAGAAGCCTAAAGGCGTGATCGTCCAGTACGGCGGCCAGACCCCGTTGAAACTGGCGCGTGCCCTGGAAGCTGCCGGCGTACCGATCATCGGTACCAGCCCGGACGCTATCGACCGTGCCGAAGACCGTGAGCGCTTCCAGCAGATGGTTGAGCGCCTGAACCTGCGTCAGCCGCCGAACGCCACCGTGCGCAGCGAAGACGAAGCCATCCGTGCGGCCAGCAAGATCGGCTACCCGCTGGTGGTGCGTCCGTCCTACGTACTGGGCGGCCGGGCGATGGAAATCGTCTACGAAGAAGAAGAACTCAAGCGCTACCTGCGTGATGCGGTGAAAGTCTCCAACGACAGCCCGGTGCTGCTGGACCACTTCCTCAACTGCGCCATCGAAATGGACGTGGACGCGGTTTGCGACGGTACTGACGTCGTGATCGGCGCCATCATGCAGCACATCGAACAAGCCGGCGTTCACTCCGGTGACTCCGCGTGCTCGCTGCCGCCGTACTCGCTGCCGGCGCACATTCAGGACGAGATGCGCGAACAGGTCAAGAAAATGGCCCTGGAACTGGGTGTGGTCGGCCTGATGAACGTACAGTTGGCGCTGCAAGGCGAAGACATCTACGTCATCGAAGTCAACCCGCGTGCCTCGCGTACCGTACCGTTCGTGTCCAAGTGCATCGGTGTGTCCCTTGCCATGATCGCTGCGCGTGTGATGGCCGGTAAGACCCTGAAGGAAATCGGCTTTACCAAGGAAATCATTCCGAACTTCTACAGTGTGAAAGAGGCGGTGTTCCCGTTCGCCAAATTCCCTGGGGTGGACCCGATCCTAGGCCCAGAGATGAAGTCCACCGGTGAAGTGATGGGCGTGGGCGATACCTTCGGTGAAGCGTTCGCCAAGGCCCAGATGGGTGCCAGCGAAGTGCTGCCGACCGGCGGTACTGCGTTTATCAGCGTACGTGATGACGACAAGCCACTGGTTGCAGGGGTCGCCCGCGATCTGATCAACTTGGGTTTTGAAGTCGTGGCTACCGCCGGGACCGCCAAGCTGATCGAAGCTGCCGGCCTGAAAGTACGTCGCGTGAACAAGGTGACGGAAGGCCGTCCGCATGTGGTCGACATGATCAAGAATGACGAAGTCACCCTGATCATCAACACCACCGAAGGTCGCCAGTCGATCGCGGACTCCTATTCCATTCGTCGTAATGCCTTGCAGCACAAGATTTACTGCACCACTACCATTGCTGCTGGCGAAGCTATCTGTGAAGCGCTGAAGTTCGGTCCGGAAAAGACCGTGCGTCGCTTGCAGGATCTACACGCAGGATTGAAGGCATGAGCATAACCAAATACCCGATGACCGTTCAGGGCGCGCGCGCCCTGGAAGAGGAGCACGCCCATCTGACCAAGGTCGTACGTCCAAAGCTGAGCCAGGACATCGGTACGGCCCGCGAACTGGGTGACTTGAAGGAAAACGCCGAATACCACGCTGCTCGCGAGCAGCAGGGTATGGTCGAGGCGCGGATTCGTGACATCGAGGGCCGTATGCAGAACGCGGTGATCATCGATGTCACCACCATTCCGCATACCGGCAAGGTGATTTTCGGCACGACCGTGGAAATCGCCAACGTCGAGACCGACGAAAGCGTGACCTACCAGATCGTGGGTGAGGATGAGGCTGACTTCAAGCAAGGCAAGATCTCTGTCGGCTCACCGATTGCTCGCGCCTTGATTGCCAAGGAAGAAGGCGACGTGGTTGCCGTGAAAACGCCGAGCGGCGTCATTGAGTACGAGATTGTCGAAGTTCGTCACATCTGAAAGGCGGCGCCCGCTGCATGCGGGCGCCATGCTTTGGCAGCTCTCTCAGATGCTTTGGGTGGGTGGCCTATGGCTGTTACATATTGGCGTGTTGCCGGCGTTGGGCCTGATTGGCCTGGCGCCGCTGCTGATCGATGAGATCGACGGATTGCTGAGTGCGTTGCTGGTGGGTTTTGCGGCGGCGTGCGTGATGCTTCAGGCGTTGGTGCTGATCACGGCCGAAGGCTTGAAGAGTTTGTGGCGGGATATTCGCGGGCAACTGCTGTTGATGGCGCTGTATGCATGCGCAATGTTTTGTATGGTGCATGTGTGGCTGCCGCAAGCGTTGCGCTGGCAGTTGTTCAGCTATCTTGTGCTAGGGTTCTCTGGCTTGGTGCTGGTTGCGCAGCCTGCGCCGGGATGGAGTGGCGGGGCGCGCGAAGCACGCCCTTGACCCTTTTCATCATTTGAAGCGATGAACGTTCGACAGTTGCTTGTTGACGCTGAAGTTCTTGCGATACAGCAGCGCCATCTTGCCGATGACCTGAACCAGGTCCGCTTTGCCGACCTTGCACAGTTCTGCAACGGCAGCCAGGCGCGCTTCGCGATCAAGGATGTTGACCTTGATCTTGATCAGTTCGTGATCGTTCAGTGCGCGCTCGAATTCGGCTAGCACACCCTCAGTCAAACCGTTGTCTGCCACAATCAGAACTGGTTTCAGATGGTGGCCAATGGATTTGTACTGTTTCTTCTGCTCTTGAGTGAGCGGCATAATCTGACCCCTGCGTCTGATCTTGTAAAAAGCGGCGGCCAGTTTACCCGAGCGAGTCCGGGACCGCCCAGTTAATCACGACCCGTTTTATTTTTTCGAGGTGGCCCGTGGCCCGTTCCAAAACCAGCCTTAAGTGGCTACAAGAACATTTCAATGATCCTTACGTCAAAAAGGCGCAAAAGGACGGCTACCGTTCCCGGGCCAGCTACAAGTTGCTGGAGATCCAGGACAAGGACAAATTGATTCGTCCAGGCATGAGCGTTATCGATCTCGGCGCGGCCCCCGGTGGCTGGTCCCAGGTGACCAGTCGTCTGATTGGTGGGCAAGGCCGATTGATCGCTTCGGACATCCTCGAGATGGACAGCATCCCGGACGTGACCTTTGTTCACGGCGATTTCACCGAGGACAAAGTATTGGCCGAGATCCTGGAGGCTGTGGGAAATTCGCAGGTAGACCTTGTGATTTCCGACATGGCCCCCAATATGAGTGGATTACCGGCTGTTGATATGCCGCGTGCCATGTTCCTGTGTGAACTGGCGCTGGATTTGGCAGGTCGGGTGTTGCGTCCGGGTGGTGATTTCCTGGTGAAGGTCTTCCAGGGCGAAGGTTTCGACGAGTACCACAAGAACATTCGCAAGTTGTTCGACAAGGTACAAACCCGCAAGCCGGACTCATCCCGTGACCGGTCCAGGGAGCAGTATCTGCTGTGCCGTGGCTACCGCGGGGTCGAAGGCGCGGCAAGTGAAGAGCGTTTTTGAGAAATTCGAGGGGGGCGATAGGTTTTTTTATATCGCTTTCGTCACGAAGCTTTACGAATATTGTGTAGTCAAAGTTTCACAAAGGGTTACAGACGGCGCCTGCCAGAGTTGTAGGTAATGTAGTAAGTTAGGCCGGTGAATATCATGCGAAGCGCGCGCCAGTAGCGGAGCTTGCTTCAGAGGGTAGTTAATTGAACGATATGGCAAAGAATCTGATCCTGTGGTTGATCATCGCGGCTGTCCTGGTGACGGTGATGAACAACTTCTCCAGCCCTAACGAGCCGCAGACCCTCAACTATTCCGACTTCATCCAGCAAGTTAAGGATGGCAAGGTCGAGCGCGTAGCGGTTGATGGCTACGTGATTACCGGTAAGCGCAACGATGGCGACAGCTTCAAGACCATTCGTCCAGCCATTCAGGACAACGGTCTCATCGGTGACCTGGTGGATAACAAGGTCATTGTGGAGGGCAAGCAGCCTGAACAGCAAAGCATCTGGACCCAGCTCCTGGTGGCCAGCTTCCCGATCCTGGTGATTATCGCCGTGTTCATGTTCTTCATGCGCCAGATGCAAGGTGGTGCGGGAGGCAAGGGCGGGCCGATGAGCTTCGGCAAGAGCAAGGCGCGCCTGCTCTCCGAAGACCAGGTGAAAACTACCCTGGCTGACGTTGCGGGTTGCGACGAAGCCAAGGAGGAAGTCGGTGAGTTGGTCGAGTTCCTGCGTGATCCGGGCAAGTTCCAGCGCCTGGGTGGCCGTATTCCTCGCGGTGTGCTGATGGTGGGCCCGCCGGGTACCGGTAAAACCTTGCTGGCCAAGGCGATTGCCGGCGAAGCCAAGGTGCCTTTCTTCACGATTTCCGGTTCTGACTTTGTCGAGATGTTTGTCGGCGTCGGCGCCAGCCGCGTTCGCGATATGTTCGAGCAGGCCAAGAAGCACGCGCCATGCATCATCTTCATCGACGAAATCGATGCCGTTGGTCGCCATCGTGGCGCTGGCATGGGTGGTGGTCACGATGAGCGTGAGCAGACCCTCAACCAATTGCTGGTAGAGATGGATGGTTTCGAGATGAATGACGGCATTATCGTCATCGCCGCAACCAACCGTCCGGACGTGCTGGACCCTGCGTTGCTGCGTCCGGGCCGTTTCGACCGCCAGGTTGTGGTCGGCCTGCCGGATATCCGCGGTCGTGAGCAGATCCTGAAAGTGCACATGCGCAAGGTGCCAATGGGTGACGACGTAGCTCCGGCTGTGATCGCCCGTGGTACTCCCGGTTTCTCCGGTGCTGATTTGGCGAACCTGGTGAACGAGGCTTCGCTGTTCGCTGCCCGTACTGGCAAGCGCATCGTTGAGATGAAAGAGTTCGAATTGGCGAAAGACAAGATCATGATGGGCGCCGAGCGCAAATCCATGGTCATGTCCGAGAAAGAGAAGCAGAACACCGCTTATCACGAGGCCGGCCACGCCATTGTAGGTCGCGTTGTGCCAGAGCATGACCCCGTCTACAAAGTGTCGATCATTCCCCGTGGTCGGGCACTGGGCGTGACGATGTTCCTGCCGGAAGAGGATCGTTACAGCCTCTCCAAGCGTGCGCTGATCAGCCAGATCTGCTCGCTGTATGGTGGCCGTATTGCTGAAGAAATGACCCTTGGCTTCGACGGTGTGACCACTGGTGCCTCCAATGACATCATGCGTGCCAGCCAGATCGCACGAAACATGGTGACCAAGTGGGGCTTGTCGGAAAAACTCGGCCCATTGATGTACGCCGAAGAAGAAGGCGAAGTGTTCCTCGGCCGTGGCGGCGGTGGGCAAAGCGCCAGCTTCTCGGGTGAGACAGCCAAGCTGATCGACTCCGAGGTTCGCAGCATCATTGACCAGTGCTACGGCACGGCCAAGCAGATCCTGACTGACAACCGTGACAAGCTGGACGCCATGGCTGATGCGTTGATGAAGTACGAAACCATCGATGCCGACCAGATCGACGACATCATGTCGGGCCGTACGCCGCGTGAGCCGCGCGACTGGGAAGGTGGTTCGGGTACTTCGGGCACTCCGCCTGTGGTGCAGAATGAGCGCCCTGAAACGCCTATCGGCGGCCCGGCAGCTGATCATTAAGGTTTGAAATGACTTCTGCTTTGTCCTCTACCCGGTTGCCTTGCGGCAACCGGGTTCTTGATTTGGCCCGGACGCATGTCATGGGCATCCTCAATGTAACCCCTGACTCCTTTTCCGATGGTGGCCGCTTCAGCCAGTTGGATGCCGCGTTGCGTCATGCGGAGGCTATGGTGGCTGCCGGTGCGACCCTGATTGATGTGGGTGGGGAATCGACCCGCCCCGGCGCCCGCGTTGTTTCTCCTTTGGAGGAGCTAGAGCGGGTGGCGCCCGTGGTCGAACGTATTGCCCGTGAGCTGGATGTCATCATCTCGGTAGACACCTCCACCCCGGCAGTGATGCGCGAAACCGCGCGGCTGGGGGCTGGGTTGATCAACGATGTGCGTTCGCTGCAGCGTGATGGAGCCCTTGATGCGGCCGCCGCAACGGGCCTGCCCGTCTGTCTGATGCATATGCTGGGTGAGCCCGGCAACATGCAGGACAATCCGCACTACGACGATCTGGTCGGCGAGGTGAGTGGGTTTCTTGCTGAGAGGATTGCCCAATGTGTGGCTGTGGGTATTGCGCCGGAGCAGATCATCCTCGATCCGGGGTTTGGCTTTGCCAAGACCCTGCAGCACAATCTAAGCCTGTTCAAACACATGGAAGCGCTGCACGCCCTTGGTCGCCCGCTGTTGGTCGGTGTTTCGCGCAAGAGCATGATAGGGCTCGCCCTGAATCGCCCGGTCGGCGAACGCCTGTATGGCGGCTTGGCGCTTGCGGCGCTTGCCGTGACCAAGGGCGCACGTATTTTGCGTGTGCATGATGTCGCCGAAACGGTCGATGTGGTGCGCATGCTCGCTGCTGTAGAATCAGCTGAATAAGAATGATGGAGCACTTATGACTAAAAAATATTTTGGCACCGACGGCATTCGTGGTCGGGTCGGCGAATTTCCGATCACTCCTGATTTCATGCTCAAGCTGGGTTGGGCGGCAGGCATGGCGTTCCGCAGCATGGGCGCGTGTCGCATTCTGGTGGGCAAGGACACCCGTATTTCGGGCTACATGTTTGAGTCTGCGCTGGAGGCCGGGTTGTCCGCCGCCGGGGCCGATGTGATGCTGTTGGGGCCTATGCCCACGCCGGCAATCGCTTACCTGACGCGTACCTTCCACGCTGAAGCCGGTATTGTGATCAGCGCCTCCCACAATCCTCATGATGACAATGGCATCAAGTTTTTCTCGGGGCAGGGCACCAAGCTGCCTGACGAGATCGAGTTGATGATCGAAGAGCTGCTGGATGCGCCGATGACGGTGGTCGAGTCCAGCAAGCTGGGCAAGGTGTCGCGCATTAACGACGCGTCAGGCCGCTATATCGAATTCTGTAAAAGCAGCGTCCCGAGCAGCACCAATTTTGCAGGCTTGAAGATTGTTGTCGATTGCGCCCATGGGGCGACCTACAAGGTGGCGCCGAGCGTCTTCAAGGAACTGGGCGCACAGGTTACCGTGCTGTCGGCTCAGCCCAACGGCTTGAACATCAACGACAACTGCGGTTCCACCCACATGGAGCAACTGCAGGCTGCTGTGCTGGCTGAGCATGCGGACCTGGGCATCGCTTTTGATGGCGATGGCGACCGCGTGCTGATGGTGGATCACACTGGCACGATCGTGGATGGTGATGACCTGTTGTTCATCATTGCCCGTGACCTGCATGAGCGTAACAAGCTGCAAGGTGGCGTGGTCGGCACCCTGATGAGTAATCTCGGGCTGGAATTGGCGTTGGCAGAACTGGGGATTCCCTTTATTCGCGCCAATGTCGGTGACCGCTACGTGATCGCCGAGCTGCTGGAGCGTAACTGGTTGGTCGGCGGCGAGAACTCCGGGCACGTGGTCTGCTTCCAGCACACCACCACGGGTGACGCGATCATCGCCGCGCTACAGGTGCTGTTGGCCCTGCGTCGCCGCGAGGAGAGCCTGGCCCAGGCGCGTCAAGCCCTGCGCAAGTGCCCGCAAGTGCTGCTCAATGTGCGTTTTGCCGGTGGTGAAAACCCCATCGAGCACCCTGCTGTCAAAGAGGCTTGCGAGCGCGTGACCCAGGCAATGGCGGGGCGCGGGCGCGTGTTGCTGCGCAAGTCCGGCACAGAGCCGCTGGTGCGCGTGATGGTCGAAGGTGAGGACGAAACACAGGTTCGCGGCCATGCCGAAGACCTGGCAAAACTGGTAACTGAAGTTTGCGCCTGAATTCGGCTTGCCAGTGATGATGTGGTTGGGTAACATCTGCGCCCACTTTGACCGACGGGGTACAGCATGCGTCGCACTATGGTAGCTGGTAACTGGAAGATGCACGGTACCCGCGCCAGTGTCGCTGAGCTGATCAACGGCCTTCGTCACTTGGCCTTGCCTAGCGGTGTTGACGTCGCGGTGTTCCCGCCTTGCTTGCATATCAACCAAGTGGTTGATGGCTTGAAAGGCAAGTCGATTCAGGTCGGCGCGCAGAACTCTGCGGTAGAGCCGATGCAAGGTGCGTTGACCGGCGAGATTTCGCCGAGTCAGCTGGTTGATGCGGGTTGTTCCTATGTGCTTGTCGGGCATTCCGAGCGTCGCCAGATGATGGGCGAGCGGGATGGGACGCTCAACCGCAAGTTCGCCGCAGCACAGGCTTGTGGCTTGATTCCGGTGTTGTGCATAGGGGAGACCCTTGAGCAGCGCGAATCGGGCAAGACTCTTGAAGTTGTCTCGCGTCAGCTGGGCAGCATCATCGAGGAGCTGGGTGTTGGTGCATTTGCAAAGGCAGTTATTGCTTACGAGCCGGTCTGGGCCATTGGCACCGGGCTGACTGCTACACCGCAACAGGCGCAGGATGTGCACGCAGCCATCCGCGCGCAGTTGGCGGCAGAGAATTCTGAAGTCGCACAAGGTGTGCGGCTTCTATACGGCGGCAGCGTGAAGGCGGCCAATGCGGTCGAACTGTTCGGCATGCCGGATATCGATGGGGGGCTCATTGGTGGAGCTTCCCTGAATGCAGATGAGTTCGGTGCGATCTGTCGCGCCGCGGGAAACTGAAAAAATGCTGGAAACAGTCGTAGTCGTTTTTCATCTGTTGGCTGCCCTGAGCGTAGTTGCTCTGGTTTTGTTGCAACAGGGTAAAGGTGCGGATGCTGGTGCGTCTTTCGGTGCAGGTGCTTCAAATACTGTGTTCGGAAGCCAAGGTTCCTCTACCTTTCTTAGTAAGTTTACTGCTATACTTGCCGCAGGTTTCTTCATAACCAGCTTAGGGTTAGGTTACTTTGCTAAAGAGAAAGCTCATGTGCTGACTCAAGTAGGTTTGCCAAACCCAGCAGTGTTGGAAGTTCCAAAAGCAAAACCGGCTTCTGATGATGTCCCGGTGCTTCAAGAGCAAAAGTCGGCTACTCCAGCGACTGACGTACCTCCAGCTCAAGAGCAGAAGTAAGAAGGGTTGTAAACGCTGTATTGCCGAGGTGGTGGAATTGGTAGACACGCAACCTTGAGGTGGTTGTGCCCATAGGGTGTAGGGGTTCGAGTCCCCTTCTCGGTACCAATTATCAGGAGAGCCCGCTGTTGCGGGCTTTCTTGTAGGTGGAAGGTTACATTGACCCTGTAAGGGATCGGTCGTATACTTCCGCCCCAGCTTTGTCGCGGGGTGGAGCAGTCTGGTAGCTCGTCGGGCTCATAACCCGAAGGTCGTCGGTTCAAATCCGGCCCCCGCAACCAGTTTTAGCGGAGCCCCTTTTAAGGGGCTTTTTGTTAGCTGGACACTTTCAACGCCGCTGTTCGACGGCGTTTCAAGGATGGGCGTTTCGCCCATTTTTTTATTTTGCACAGCATGCACATACATGCACGAGGGGGTTCAGGTGTCGAGCAAGCTAGAAGAGTTGCAGGCCTTGTTGGCCCCGGTGGTCGTGGCCCTAGGCTATGAATGCTGGGGTATTGAGTTTTCGGCTCAAGGTCGCCACTCAATGTTGCGCGTTTATATCGATAAAGAGGGCGGCGTGCTGGTGGACGATTGTGCCATTGTCAGCCGTCAGATCAGCGGTGTGCTGGATGTTGAAGATCCAATCTCCGTTGAATACACCCTTGAAGTTTCCTCGCCAGGCATGGAACGCCCACTGTTCACTATCGAGCAGTTTGCTAAATATGCCGGTGAACAAGTGAAGATCAAGCTGCGCTCCCCCTTTGAAGGGCGACGCAACTTTCAGGGCCTTCTGCGCGGTGTAGAAGAGCAGGATGTCGTGGTGCAGGTAGAAGACCACGAGTTCCTGTTGCCGATCGATATGATCGACAAGGCCAACATTATTCCCAGTTTTGACTGAGACGCGGATCCCGCGGATCCAATGGCTTGCGAAAGGCGAGGCGTACGATGAGCAAAGAAGTACTGCTGGTTGTTGAGTCGGTATCCAATGAAAAGGGTGTACCGGCAAGCGTGATTTTTGAAGCGTTGGAGCTGGCCCTGGCCACTGCTACCAAGAAACGTTTTGAAGACGAAGTAGATCTGCGTGTGGAAATCAACCGCCACACCGGTGCCTATGAGACTTTCCGTCGCTGGACGGTGGTCGAAGAGGACGATCTTGATGATCCGGCCATCGAAACCTGGCCAAGCAAGGTTGCGCAAACGCATCCGGGCGCTCAGGTTGGCGATGTTGTCGAAGAAAAGATCGAGTCGATCGAATTCGGCCGTATTGCTGCACAGACCGCCAAGCAGGTCATTGTGCAGAAGGTTCGCGAAGCCGAGCGCGCTCAAGTCGTTGACGCCTATCGCGAACGCCTGGGTGAAATCATCTCTGGCACCGTGAAAAAAGTTACCCGCGACAACGTGATCGTCGACCTGGGCAACAACGCCGAAGCGTTGCTGGCCCGCGAAGACATCATCTCTCGCGAAACCTTCCGTGTTGGCGTGCGTCTGCGTGCGCTGCTCAAGGAAATCCGCACCGAGAACCGCGGCCCGCAGTTGATCCTGTCGCGTACCGCGCCGGAAATGCTGATCGAGCTGTTCCGTATCGAAGTGCCGGAAATCGCCGAAGGCCTGATCGAAGTGATGGCTGCGTCCCGTGACCCGGGTTCGCGTGCCAAGATCGCGGTCCGCTCCAAGGACAAACGCATCGACCCGCAAGGCGCTTGCATCGGGATGCGCGGTTCGCGCGTCCAGGCAGTGTCGGGCGAATTGGGCGGTGAGCGTGTGGACATCGTCCTGTGGGACGATAACCCGGCGCAGTTCGTGATCAACGCCATGTCGCCAGCTGAAGTGGCGGCAATTATCGTTGACGAAGATGCCCATGCAATGGACATCGCCGTTGGCGCAGACAATCTGGCTCAGGCCATTGGTCGTGGTGGTCAGAACGTGCGTCTGGCCAGCCAACTGACCGGCTGGACCCTGAACGTGATGACCGAATCGGACATCCAGGCTAAGCAGCAAGCTGAAACCGGTGACATCCTGCGCAACTTCATCGAAGAGTTGGAAGTCGATGAAGAACTGGCACAGGTGCTGGTAGATGAAGGCTTCACCAGCCTGGAAGAGATTGCCTACGTACCGTTGGAAGAAATGCTCAACATCGACGGCTTTGACGAGGATATCGTCAACGAGCTCCGCGCTCGGGCCAAGGATCGTTTGTTGACTAAAGCCATCGCTACTGAGGAAAAGCTGGCAGACGCCCATCCGGCCGAAGACCTGCTCTCGCTTGAGGGTATGGACAAGGATTTGGCGATGGAACTGGCGGTGCGCGGCGTAATTACCCGCGAAGACCTGGCCGAGCAGTCTATTGACGATCTGCTCGACATCGACGGCATTGACGAAGATCGTGCCGGCAAGTTGATCATGGCCGCCCGAGCCCATTGGTTCGAGTAATTAGGCGCGGCCTGAGGAGAGAAGTGCATGACGCAAGTCACGGTGAAACAACTGGCCGATGAGGTCAAAACACCGGTAGAGCGCCTGTTGCAGCAGATGCGTGAGGCAGGTCTGCCGCACACCGCCGCCGATGAAGGTGTGAGCGATAGTGAGAAGCAGTCTTTGCTGACTCACTTGAAGAGCAGCCACAAGGCGAAAGTGGAAGAACCGCGCAAGATTACATTGCAGCGCAAAACCACCAGCACCCTGCGGGTTGCAGGTAGCAAGAGCATCAGCGTTGAAGTACGCAAGAAGAAAGTCTTCGTACAGCGCAGCCCGGAAGAAATCGAAGCCGAGCGCAAACGCGAGCTGGAAGAACGTCGCGCAGTAGAAAATGCTGCACGTCAGAAGGCTGAAGAAGAAGCCAAGCGTCGCGCCGAAGAAGAAGCGCGTCGCCAGCCTGCTGCTGCGCAACCTGCTGCCACTGACGCGGTCGCCGCCCCTGTTGAAGCTGTGCGTGAGGCTGCCCCGGCTGCCGCCGCACCTGCTCCTGCAGCAGACGCCCGCAAGCGCGACGAGCCTCGTCGTCCGGACAAACCACGTGCTGACGACAACAATCGTCGCGGTGGTGGTGGCGATGGCGAGCGTAAAAACGCTCCGCACCGCGCCTCGGTCAAAGAGAAAGCGCCTGCGCCACGCGTTGCCCCACGTACCACCGACGAAGAAAGCGATGGCTTCCGTCGTGGTGGTCGCGGCAAGGCCAAGCTGAAGAAGCGCAACGCCCACGGTTTCCAGAGCCCAACCGGCCCTGTCGTGCGTGAAGTGAAGATCGGCGAGACCATCACTGTGGGCGATCTGGCCCAGCAGATGTCGGTCAAGGCTGCTGAAATCATCAAGTTCATGTTCAAGCTGGGTACTCCAGCCACCATCAACCAGGTACTGGACCAGGAAACTGCCCAGTTGGTTGCTGAAGAGCTGGGCCACAAAGTGACCCTGGTCAGCGACACCGCCCTGGAAGATTCCCTGGCCGAGTCCCTGAAGTTTGAAGGTGAAGCGGTTTCCCGTGCGCCGGTCGTGACCGTAATGGGCCACGTTGACCACGGTAAGACTTCCCTGCTCGACTACATCCGTCGTGCCAAGGTTGCCGCAGGCGAAGCCGGTGGTATTACCCAGCACATCGGTGCATACCACGTTGAAACCGAGCGCGGCATGGTCACCTTCCTCGACACCCCAGGTCACGCCGCGTTTACCGCAATGCGTGCCCGTGGTGCCAAGGCGACCGACATCGTGATCCTGGTGGTTGCAGCGGACGACGGCGTAATGCCGCAGACCATTGAAGCTGTCCAGCACGCCAAGGCTGCCGGTGTTCCTCTGGTCGTTGCCGTGAACAAAATCGACAAGCCGGGCGCCGATCTCGATCGCATCCGTAGCGAACTGTCGGTTCACGGCGTGACGTCCGAGGAATGGGGTGGCGAGACGCCATTCGTATCGGTCTCGGCGAAAATGGGTACCGGCGTTGACGAACTGCTCGAAGCGGTCCTGTTGCAAGCCGAAGTCCTGGAACTGACCGCTACTCCATCGGCTCCTGGCCGTGGCGTCGTGGTTGAGTCCCGTCTCGACAAGGGCCGTGGCCCGGTTGCCACCGTGCTGGTCCAAGACGGTACCCTGCGCCAAGGCGACATGGTGCTGGTCGGTTCGAACTACGGCCGTGTACGTGCCATGCTCGACGAGAACGGCAAGCCAATCAAGGAAGCAGGTCCTGCTATCCCAGTCGAGATTCTCGGCCTGGACGGTACGCCGGACGCTGGCGACGAGATGAGCGTAGTGGCTGATGAGAAGAAAGCCCGTGAAGTGGCTCTGTTCCGTCAAGGCAAGTTCCGCGAGGTCAAGCTGGCCCGTGCTCACGCCGGCAAGCTGGAAAACATCTTCGAGAACATGGGCCAGGAAGAGAAGAAGACGCTTAACATCGTCCTCAAGTCTGACGTTCGTGGTTCCCTCGAAGCGTTGAACGGCGCCTTGAACGGCCTGGGTAACGACGAAGTGCAAGTGCGCGTTGTCGGTGGCGGTGTCGGTGGTATCACCGAATCCGACGCCAACCTGGCACTGGCTTCCAACGCTGTACTGTTCGGCTTCAACGTGCGTGCCGATGCTGGCGCTCGCAAGATCGTCGAGCAGGAAGGCCTGGACATGCGTTACTACAACGTCATCTACGACATCATCGAAGACGTCAAGAAAGCACTTACCGGTATGCTTGGCAGCGACGTCCGGGAGAACATTCTGGGTATCGCCGAGGTGCGTGACGTGTTCCGCTCGCCGAAATTCGGTGCGATCGCCGGCTGCATGGTGGTTGAAGGCACTGTGTACCGTAACCGTCCAATCCGTGTACTGCGTGAAGACATCGTTATCTTCGAAGGCGAGCTGGAATCCCTGCGCCGCTTCAAGGATGACGCTGCCGAAGTACGTGCCGGCATGGAATGCGGTATCGGCGTCAAGAGCTACAACGACGTCAAGGTTGGCGACAAGATCGAAGTCTTCGAGAAGGTTCAGGTTGCTCGCAGCCTCTAACTCGCGCACTTCAGGAGCCGCGCAGCGTGTGGGCATGCAGATGCCCCGCGTAGCGTCAGGACTCTAAACGCAACGCCCGGTCTGGCTTTTGTCAGGCCGGGCGTTTGCCGCTTTCAGACCCCACGGGTTTCACCGTGTGGCAGTAACAGGTAACAAGACATGGCAAAAGAATACAGCCGTACCCAGCGTATCGGCGATCAGATGCAGCGTGAGCTGGCCCAACTGATCCGCCGCGAAGTCAAAGACCCACGCGTTGGCCTGGTCACCATTACCGCTGTTGAAGTGAGCCGTGACGTGGGTCACGCCAAGATCTTCATCACTGTGATGGGGCAGGACAACAGCGAAGAAATCGCGCAAAGCATCAAGGTGCTCAACTCCGCCGCAGGTTTCCTGCGTATGCAGTTGGCCCGTGAAATGAAGCTGCGCAGCGTTCCACAGTTGCACTTCCACTACGACGAAAGCGTCGTGCGTGGCGCGCACCTGTCGGCCCTGATCGAGCGCGCCGTGGCTGAAGACAGCCAGCATCCGTCCACACCTGAAGACGCCAAGGAGTAAGCGGTGGCTCAGGTCAAACGTATTCGTCGCAACGTCAGTGGCATCATTCTGCTCGACAAACCCATTGGCTTTACCTCCAATGCCGCGTTGCAGAAGGTTCGCTGGCTGCTCAACGCCGAGAAGGCCGGGCATACCGGCAGCCTTGATCCATTGGCCACCGGTGTATTGCCGTTGTGCTTTGGCGAGGCCACCAAGTTTTCGCAATACCTGCTTGATTCCGACAAGGGTTACGAAACCCTGATGCAACTGGGCAAGACCACCACCACGGCGGATGCCGAAGGTGATGTTTTGCAGGTTCGCGACGTGACCGTTGGTCGTGCGGATATCGAAGCTGCCTTACCCGCTTTTCGTGGGCAAATCAGTCAGATACCGCCGATGTACTCGGCACTCAAGCGCGATGGCCAGCCACTTTACAAGCTGGCACGTGCGGGCGAAGTAGTGGAGCGCGAACCGCGTTCTGTTACTATTGCGCGCTTGGAATTGCTCGCTTGTGAAGGCGACACTGCCCGTTTGGCCGTGGACTGCAGCAAAGGCACCTATATCCGTACTCTGGTGGAAGATATTGGTGAAAAGCTCGGTTGCGGCGCGTACGTTGCAGAACTGCGACGCACCCAGGCCGGGCCTTTCAGTCTGGCCCAGACGGTCACGCTGGAAGAGTTGGAAGCGGTACACGCCGAGGGCGGCAATGAAGCGGTTGATCGCTTCCTCATGCCATCGGACAGCGGTTTGCTCGATTGGCCGCTGCTGCACTTCTCGGAGCACAGCGCGTTCTACTGGCTCAACGGCCAGCCGGTACGCGCCCCGGATGCCCCGAAGTTCGGCATGGTGCGAGTACAGGATCATAACGGTCGCTTTATCGGTATCGGTGAAGTGAGCGAAGACGGGCGCATCGCGCCGCGTCGGCTGATTCGGTCAGAATGACCGAACGAGTGTGGCTGTTAACAGGCATGGTCAACACTCATTTTTAGATACAGGGATTTGTCCCTGGCCTGTTGAAACTGCCCTTTGGGTGGTTTCCTGAAAAAAGGATTGCCTCATGGCTCTCGACGTTCAAGAAAAAGCACAAATCGTAGCTGACTATCAGCAAGCTGTTGGTGACACTGGTTCGCCAGAAGTGCAAGTTGCACTGCTGACCCACAACATCAACAAACTGCAAGGTCACTTCAAGGCCAACGGTAAAGACCACCACTCCCGTCGTGGTCTGATCCGCATGGTAAACCAGCGCCGTAAGCTGCTGGACTACCTGAAAGGCAAGGATCTGGGTCGTTATCAGACTCTGATCGGTCGCCTGGGTCTGCGTCGCTAATAAGCGATTGCGCTAGAGGTTGGTTGTCTGCCGCGTGTCATCGGGATTCCCGGTGGCCCGTGGTAGGCTCCCAGCCTCAAGTTTTATCTGGATACACGTTTTACCCTGGACGAGCGTCGGGCCGATTCCCGGCATTGCCCAAGAATTTCGCAAGAAGACAAGTTCCCCCAAGAGCCACAAAGAAGGTAGGACACCGTGAACCCGGTTATCAAAAAATTCCAGTTCGGTCAGTCGACCGTTACCCTCGAGACAGGCCGTATCGCCCGTCAAGCCTCCGGCGCAGTGCTGGTTACCGTTGACGACGACGTGACCGTACTGGTGACCGTTGTTGGCGCCAAGACCGCTGACCCGAGCAAGGGCTTCTTCCCTCTGTCCGTTCACTACCAGGAAAAGACTTACGCTGCCGGTAAGATCCCTGGCGGTTTCTTCAAGCGCGAAGGCCGTCCTTCCGAAAAAGAAACCCTGACTTCCCGACTGATCGATCGTCCGATCCGTCCGCTGTTCCCAGAAGGCTTCATGAACGAAGTGCAGGTTGTCTGCACCGTCGTTTCCACCAGCAAGAAGACCGATCCGGACATCGCTGCGATGATCGGTACCTCGGCTGCCCTGGCCATCTCCGGTATTCCTTTCGATGGCCCGATCGGCGCTGCCCGCGTTGCGTTCCACGAAAGCACCGGCTACCTGCTGAACCCGACTTACGAGCAACAGAAAGCCTCGAGCCTGGACATGGTCGTTGCCGGTACGTCCGAAGCCGTATTGATGGTTGAATCGGAAGCCAAAGAGCTGACCGAAGACCAGATGCTGGGTGCCGTACTGTTTGCTCACGACGAGTTCCAGGTTGTGATCAACGCGGTTAAAGAATTGGCTGCCGAAGCTGCCAAGCCGACCTGGACCTGGGCTGCTGCCCCGGAAGCCACCGAACTGCTGGGCGCTATCCGCTCCGAGTTCGGCGCTGCCATCTCCGACGCCTACACCATCACCGTCAAGGCCGACCGCTACGCTCGCCTGGGTGAGCTGAAGGACCAGGTCGTTGCCAAGCTGTCCGGTGAAGAAGGCCAGCCTTCTTCCAGCGAAGTCAAAGCTGCTTTCGGTGAGATCGAATACCGCACCGTTCGCGAAAACATCGTTAACGGCAAGCCACGTATCGACGGTCGCGACACCCGCACCGTGCGTCCGCTGAACATCGAAGTCGGCGTTCTGCCGAAGACTCACGGTTCGGCGCTGTTCACCCGTGGCGAAACCCAGGCCCTGGTCGTTGCGACCCTGGGTACTGCCCGTGACGCACAACTGCTGGACACCTTGGAAGGCGAGAAAAAAGACCCCTTCATGCTGCACTACAACTTCCCTCCGTTCTCGGTGGGCGAGTGTGGTCGTATGGGCGGCGCGGGTCGTCGCGAAATCGGTCACGGCCGTCTGGCCCGTCGTTCGGTTCAGGCCATGCTGCCTGCCGCTGACGTGTTCCCGTACACCATCCGTGTCGTATCGGAAATCACCGAGTCCAACGGTTCCAGCTCCATGGCTTCGGTCTGCGGTGCTTCCCTGGCTCTGATGGACGCCGGTGTGCCAATGAAGGCGCCGGTTGCCGGTATCGCCATGGGCCTGGTTAAAGAAGGCGAGAAGTTCGCCATCCTGACCGACATCCTGGGTGACGAAGACCACCTGGGCGACATGGACTTCAAAGTAGCCGGTACCGCCAAAGGTGTGACCGCGCTGCAGATGGACATCAAGATCAAAGGCATCACCGAAGAGATCATGGAAATCGCCCTGGGCCAAGCCCTGGAAGCGCGCCTGAACATCCTCGGCCAGATGAACCAGATCATTGGTCAGTCCCGCACCGAACTGTCGGAAAATGCTCCGACCATGATCGCGATGAAAATCGACACCGACAAAATCCGTGATGTCATCGGTAAAGGCGGCGCGACCATCCGTGCGATCTGTGAAGAGACCAAGGCTTCGATCGACATCGAAGACGACGGTTCGATCAAGATCTTCGGCGAAACCAAGGAAGCGGCTGAAGCAGCACGCCAGCGCGTCCTGGGTATCACCGCTGAGGCTGAGATCGGCAAGATCTACGTTGGTAAGGTTGAGCGCATCGTCGACTTCGGCGCGTTCGTCAACATCCTCCCGGGCAAAGACGGTCTGGTTCACATCTCCATGCTGAGCGATGCTCGTGTTGAGAAAGTGACCGACATTCTGAAAGAAGGCCAGGAAGTGGAAGTGCTGGTACTGGACGTGGACAACCGCGGCCGTATCAAGCTGTCCATCAAGGACGTAGCAGCAGCCAAGGCTTCGGGCGTTTAATCACCCGCAGGCTTCACGCTGAAAAAAGGACTCCTCGGAGTCCTTTTTTTATGGGCGCGAGAAAATGAAGCAGAATCAGCTGTTTAGCGTCGCCCAAAAGCCGCAACTTGCATGCAGGCACGACGGGCTTCATGCAAGTTGCACGATTTCGAAAATTCATAGATTTCATAACTCGTTGTTTATTAAGGAATTTAATCCGTTCGGCGAGTTGGCACACTGCCTGCAATATCCCTGGTAGCGCTGCAGCATGAAGGTTTACGCCTGCAGACTTTTAATAAAACAGGAGTTACTCGTATGAAGAAGTTCGCTCTCGCTACTGCTACCGCTCTGACCCTGGCCATGGGTGCTAACGTAGCCTTTGCTCAGACTTCCCAAGCCCCTATGACTTTGGCGGCGGGTGAAGCGACCAAGGCTAAGGAAAGCGTTTCGGATACTTGGATCACCACTAAAGTCAAAGCTGACCTGCTGACCGAAAAAGGCATTCCAGGTTCGGACATCAAGGTTGAGACCAACAAAGGTGTGGTTTCCCTGTCCTCCGACGTAGCTATCTCGGATTCGCAGAAAGAAATGGCTGTAGGGATCACCAAGAAAATCAAAGGTGTGACTGCTGTTTCTGCTGACGGCCTGCTGGCTGGCGGCGCTACCAAAGCTGACGGCATCGACAAAACCAAAGGCGCTGCCCACGACGCTAAAGAGACCACCAGCGATACCTGGATCACTACCAAAGTGAAGGCTGACTTGGTAACTGAAAAAGGCATTCCTGGCACCGACATCAAGGTTGAAACCAACAAAGGTGTTGTATCCCTGTCGTCGCCTACCGCTGTGACCGCTTCGCAGAAAGAAACGGCTGTAGCGATCACCAAGAAAATCAAAGGCGTTAAAGCTGTATCGGCCGACGGCCTGAAAGCAGAGTAACGCTGACGTTTCGTTTGAACTGAATAGCGGCGGCTTAGGGTGAGTTAGATATCCACCTGACGCACCTCTGGAGTTCATGCGACCGGCCACACGGATGTGGTCATTACAGGCCCCGGCACTTGTGTCGGGGCCTGTTCTATTTCAGGCTGAAACAGAATGATCAGGCCAAAAAAATGTGGGAGCTGGCTTGCCTGCGATGCTGGCACCTCGGTCATTCAGTTGCACCGAGGTGATGCTATCGCAGGCAAGCCAGCTCCCACATTAGGATGGGCGGTGCTTAGAAGTTACTCAGCGTCCAGGTGCATTGGAGTGATCACTCGGCCATCTTTCTCGGCCTGCCCCAGCTGCGCATCGATGAAGTACACGCGGTCATCTTCCAACTGGCCCTTGTCCACCAGGTAATCCTTGATCGTGCTGGCTCGGTCCTGCCCCAACTGGCGCAGTAGCACGTCACTGCCACTCCAGAACTTGATCACACCGTCCTTGAGCTTCGCCGAGCGCTCATCGCTGCCCAGGTCTTTCCATTCGGCCGGGGGTTGCTGTTTGAGGCGGGTGCGGTAGATGCCTTCCAGCAATGGTGCTTTTTCCTTCTCCGGCACCTCAAGCAAAGAGGCTTGGGCCGGGACCTTGTCGCCACGGCGCTGGAGAATCTTGTAGTAGTTATATTGGTATTCACGCTCCAGTCGCTGTGCGGCCAGGAACGGCCCGTCACTGCTGGCGGCGGCTGTGCCTTCAATTTCCAGGCGCAGGGCAGGGCGCTCTTTCAGCGCCTTGGCCAGGGTGTTCAGAGCGCCTTCGGCGTCTTTGTTCAGTTCACTGGAGCCTGCGGCGAACGACACATTGCCCAAGTCTTCAGAGCCACCACCAGTGACCAGCCCGCCAATGAACTTGAAGGGCGCGGTTGCCGCACGCACCACGAGGTTGCGCAGGGTCTGCCACACAATCGGCATCACGCTGAATTGCGGGTTGTTCAGGTCGCCGCTTACCGGCAGTTCGATGGAGATCTTGCCGTCGGAGTCCTTGAGCAGGGCGACAGCCAGGCGAATCGGTAAATCGACGGCATCAGAGCTGTCGACTTTTTCACCCAACTGCAGTTGCTCGACCACCACTTTGTTTTCAGCCTTCAATTGGCCTTTGGTGATCACGTAGTGCAGATCGAGATTCAGGCGGCCCTTGCGGATGCGGAAGCCTGCGAATTTACCTGAGTAAGGCGTCAGGTTGGTCAGCTCGACACGCTTGAAGCTGGTGGCGATGTCCAGCGCGGCCATCGGATCAAACGGGTTCACGCTGCCTTTGATCGTCACTGGCGCGTAACGGTCCACCTTGCCCTTGATATCGACGCTGGCCGGTTTGGCCTGGCGACTGTCGATGGTGCCAATCTGGCCGTTGAGCTGTTGAATCGCGGTGGCAAAGTTGGGGGTGAGGCTGAAGTCGGCAAAGTTGGCCGAACCGTCGTTGATCGCGATCTGCCCGATATGAATGCCCAGGGGCTTGTCGTTACTAGCGGCAGGTTTGGCTGCCGACTTGCTGCCGCTGTCGGCCGGCTGCGGAATCAGCAGGTCGTCGATGTTAGTGGTGCGATCTTCGTTGATCATGAAGCGCGCATACGGCTGCAATAGGTTGACCTTGTCGATCGACAGGCTTTGGCCGTGCTGGTAGTTCATGCCCTCTAGCACCAGGCGCTGCCACTTGAGGAAGTCGCGGGTCTTCAGGGTGTCCAGGGTATGCAACTGGTCAACCTGGGCGCGGCCGGTGACCTGAAGGGCCAGTGGCTCGGTGCTTTTGAGGTTTACGTCCAGGTTGCTGCCGAGCATGCCGCTGCGCAATTCCAGGCGAATAAACGGGCTGATATAGGCCTGGGCGACCCGCAGGTCGATGTCCTGGGTGTTCACTTTCAGCTTGGCGCTGACCGGGTTGAGGTTAACTTCGCCGGTTGCCTGGATCTTGCCTTGCTTGCCCAGGCCGGTGTCGACCTTCAAGGCGAAGGGGCTCTGTTTGAGGCTGTCGAAGTTCTGTACGTCGACATTCAACGGGCCCAGTTCCAGCGCGACCGCAGGTTTAGCCTGGCGGTCGGCTAGGTGCACCTGATAGTTACGCAGTTGCACGTCCTTGAGCAGCACTTGCCACGGCTTGCTCGGGACCGCCGGTTGCGCCGACGGCGCGTCGGCAGCGATTGGTTCCGGAGTCTTGGCCGGTTTGCTCGGTTGGCTGGCGAACAGCTTCTGCCAATCCAGTTGACCATCGGCCTCACGGGCGGCCCAGGTTTCCAGCTTGTTGCTGCGGATCTTGCCGACAATGACCTGCTGCTTGGCCAGGTCTACCGTGGTTTCGCTGACGTCCAGGCGCTCCAGGCGCGCCAGTGGCCGGCCATCGGGGGCCTTTATAGCAAAGGGGGCGATGCTGGCGGCGGTGTTGGTCAGGTTCAGCTCGGTTTCTTTGGCCAGGCTGAATTTGTAGTCAGTGCTGAAGTTGAGCACCCCGTCTTCCAGAACCAGTGGCAGGGCGTCACGTACATACGGCCACCAGGCTTTCATCTTGCCGTCGGTCACCTTCAAGGTGCCTTCAGAGGTGATCGGTACCAGACTGAAGTTGCCTTTCCAGTCGATTTGCCCACCTTCGGGGCCGGCGGCGACCAGGGTCATGTCGGCATTGTCGTCGGGCAAAGTGCTAAGGTTTTTCAGCTCGAAGTCGAGTTCGTCGTAGAGGAATTCGATGGGCTCGCTGGGGCGCAGGTCCTGGAAATGCAGGTTACCACCGGCCAGCTTGATGCTGTCGATACGCAGTGGGAACGGCTTGGCGTCAGGATCGGCCGGGGTTGGCTCGCTCGGCGGCAGTTTGAACAACTGCGCCAGGTTCAGTTGGCCGGACTTGTCGAACAGCAGTTCGGTCTTGGGTTTGTCCAGCTGCACATCGGCCAGGTGCAGGGCGCGGGTCCAGAGGCTGTCGATCTGAAGGTTGGCGTAGAGGCGTTCGAAACCTACTTGCTCTTTGCCTGGCTCACCGATCTTCAGGCCCCACAGCGTCAGTTCCAGGCTGAAGGGGTTGAGTTCGATGCGCTCGATTCGCGACGGCACCGTGGCGTAATTGGCCAACTGTTGGTTGGCAATGCGAAGGGCGATGCCGGGTAATATCAGAAAGCCCAGCAAGCTGTACAAAGCAAGGGCGGTCAACAAGGCGCCTACGGCGCGGATCAATCCTTTGGGCATGGGTGAACGCCATCTATGTCGAACGAGAGTGCCTTGGAGTATGGCACGGGAATTCGGTTCCGAAGAACCGTGGGCGCTGGGAAACTTCCTACAAATGCAGGATCAGCGTCTTCAGCGGAGGCTGTTGGTCTCTGGAGGGAAAGTCGGCTCCAGGTGTTATAACCTGCCATTCGCGCACCGGGCGCCCGGCTTTTTCTGCGCAGCGCAGCACCTGCTCACGCCAGTCTTCCATGCTGACCTTTGCCAGGTTGTTGCAGCAAATCAGCACGCCATTGTCGGCGGTGGCCAGCAGTGCGGGTTTGAGCAGGCTTTGATAGTCGCGCAACAAATCGACCGTGCCGAAGGCGCTCTTGGCCCAGCCGGGAGGATCGAGCAGTACCAGGTCGTACTGGCGTTGCTCCAGGCGCGGATAGCTCGGCAGCTTCTGCCCGCGCCGCTGGGTGATGGGCAGGCCCGCCAGTTGGCGAATGGCCGGGAAGTAATCGGACTGTACAAACTCCATGCTCGGCAACTGCGGGTTGAGCTGGCCGTTTTCACGCCCCACTGCCAGGTTGCCCTCGGCAAAGTCCAGGTTGCGCACCTCGCGTGCGCCGCCCGCTGCCGCGCTCAAACCCACACCGCACGTGTAAGCGAACAGGTTCAGCACGCTTTTGCCGGCGCTGTGGTCCTTGACCCAGCCCCGGGTGTTGCGCAGGTCGAGGAACAGCAGTGGGTCTTGCCCGGCGTGGCGCCCGCGCACACGGTAGTTGAGGCCCCACTCGTGGCCGACCAGGTCTTCCAAGGCGCCAGGCTCCGCGCGGTACACCGTGTCTTCGCGGTCGATGCGCGAGTTGCCGCGGGCACGGTCGTTGTACACCAGCAACAATTCCAGGCCCATGTATTGGTTGATCAGTTGGTGCAGGTCCAGCAGGTCTGCAGTTTCCAGGGACTGGTGGAAGCTTTGTACCAGCAATTGCGGGCCGTAGCGGTCGATGGTCAAGCCGCCGGCGCCTTCCTGGCTGCCGTGAAACAGCCGATAGCAGTCCGTACCCTGGGCGTGCAGCGTGTTGATCAGGTTTTGGCGGTGATCGAGGGCGGCGCGCAGCGCCTGATTCAAGGGAGTCATGGAGCGCGCCTTGCTGGTTGATGAATAAGAAAAATGGGGCGCGAAGTTTAACAGCTAACCCCGGCCTGCACAGGCCGGGGATAATCCTGGCGCTATCGGTTGAGGCGTTTGTCGATCAAACCGTCCACCACGCTGGGGTCTGCCAGGGTCGAGGTGTCGCCCAGGCTGTCCAGTTCGTTACAGGCGATTTTGCGCAAGATGCGCCGCATGATCTTGCCGGAGCGGGTTTTCGGCAGGGCAGGGGCCCATTGGATCAATTCCGGTTTGGCGAAGCTGCCAATCTCCTTGCTGACCAATTCCAACAGGTGCTTTTTCAACGCGTCGCTGGGTTCGACGCCATTCATGGGGGTGACAAAAGCGTAGATACCCTGGCCCTTGACGTCGTGGGGGTAGCCCACCACGGCGGCTTCGGCGACCTGATCATGCAGCACCAGGGCGCTCTCCACTTCAGCAGTGCCGATGCGATGGCCCGAGACGTTGATCACATCGTCGATCCGCCCGGTGATCCAGTAGTCGCCGTCTTCATCGCGCCGTGCGCCATCCCCGGTGAAGTAGTAGCCGGGGTAGGGCTTGAAGTAGGTGTCGATCATGCGCTGCGGGTCGCCGTAGACGCTGCGAATCTGCCCCGGCCAGCTTGATCTGATGGCGAGTACACCACTGCCGGCGCCACTGATTTCCTTGCCCTGTTCATCGAGCAACACTGGTTGTACGCCGAACATGGGCTGTGTCGCGCAGCCCGGTTTGATGCGCTGGGCACTGACCAGCGGGCTGAGCATGATGCCGCCGGTTTCGGTCTGCCACCAGGTATCGACAATCGGGCAGCGCTGTTCGCCGACGGCGTTGAAATACCAGTCCCAGGCTTCCGGGTTGATCGGCTCACCTACGCTGCCCAGCAGGCGCAGGCTGGCGCGGGATGTACTCTGCAGCGGGCCGTGGCCTTCTCGCATCAGGGCGCGCAGGGCGGTGGGCGCGGTATAGAAAATATTCACCTGATGTTTATCGATGACCTGCCAGAAGCGCGAGCTGTCCGGATAACTCGGCACGCCTTCGAACATCAGCGAGGTGGCGCCATTGGCCAGCGGGCCGTAGACGATATAGCTGTGGCCGGTGACCCAGCCCACGTCGGCGGTGCACCAGAACACTTCGCCTTCCTGGTAATCGAGCACGTACTTGAAGGTCATCGCCGCTTGCAGCAGGTAGCCAGCGGTGGTGTGCAACACGCCTTTGGGTTTGCCGGTGCTGCCGGAGGTATAGAGGATGAACAGCGGGTCTTCAGCGTCCATCGGCTCGGGTGGGCAGTTGTCGCTGGCGGCGTCCAAGGCAGCTTGGTACTTGAGGTCGCGGCCCTCGTGCCAATTCACGCTCGCCCCGGTGCGCTCCACTACCAGTACCGTGCTGACGTTCGGACAACTGGCCAGGGCTTTGTCGACGTTATGTTTCAACGCCACGGGCTTGCCACCGCGTACGCCCTCGTCGGCGGTGATCACGGTGCGGCAATCAGCGTCGAGGATGCGGTCGCGCAGGGCGTCAGGAGAGAAACCACCAAACACCACCGAGTGCACTGCGCCAATTCGCGTGCAGGCCAGCATGGCGTAGGCCGCCTCGGGGATCATCGGCATGTAGATGCACACCCGATCACCTTTGTTCACGCCTCGGCTTTTCAACACATTGGCCAGACGGCTGACGTTTTGGTGCAGTTGACGGTAAGTAATCGTGCAGGATTTTGACGGATCGTCGCCTTCCCAGATGAAGGCCGGCTGATCGGCGCGTTGCGCCAGGTGGCGATCGATGCAGTTGTAGCTGACGTTCAACTGACCGCCGGCAAACCATTGGGCGGCACCGGTGTGGATGTCTGACTGCTGCACGCTGTGCCAAGGTTTTATCCAGTCGAGAAAGCCCTTGGCCTGTTCGGCCCAGAAGGTGTCTGGCTGGTCGATGGATTGGCGATAGAGGCGCTGGTAGTCCTCTTGACTGAGCTGCGCAGCCCGGCGGACGGCATCGGCGGTGGGAAAGGTGCTGATATCGAACATGAGCGCTCCTTATTCTTGTTTTTGCGACAAGTCATAAAGATGCACCCTGGGACGGGAGGGTTCAAGGCCAACGTCCAAACGCACGTTGACCTTGAATGAACGGCTTCAGCCGCGGTGACGACCGCGGAAGTAGTTGATCAGGCCCTGGGTCGACGCATCTTCGGCCAAGGTTTCTTCGGCGCCGGTCAGGCGGTTGTACACGCCTTTGCCCAGCTCCTTGCCCAGTTCAACGCCCCATTGGTCGAAGGCGTTGATGCCCCACACCACGCTCTGCACGAACACCTTGTGTTCATACATAGCCACCAGTGCGCCAAGGCGACGCGGGCTGATGCGCTCGACCACCAGGGTGTTGCTCGGACGGTTACCCGGGATCACCTTGTGCGGTGCCAGCTTCTGTACTTCGGCTTCCGGCAGGCCCTTCTCACGCAGCTCGGTTTCGGCCTCGCTGCGGGTCTTGCCGAGCATCAGCGCCTGGCTCTGGGACAGGCAGTTGGCGTACAGCCACTGATGGTGGTCGGACACAGGGTTGAAACTGACGATCGGCACGATGAAGTCGGCCGGGATCAGTTGAGTCCCTTGGTGCAGCAACTGGTGGTAAGCGTGCTGGCCGTTGCAGCCTACGCCGCCCCAGATCACCGGGCCGGTATCGGTGGACACTGGCGTGCCGTCCTGGCGCACGCTCTTGCCATTGGATTCCATGTCCAACTGCTGCAAATGCTTGGTGATGTTACGCAGGTAATGGTCGTACGGCAGGATCGCATGGCTCTGCGCACCCCAGAAGTTGCCGTACCACACCCCCAGCAAGCCCAGCAGCACGGGCATGTTGGCTTCGAACGGCGCGTTCAGGAAGTGCTGGTCCATGGTGTAGGCACCCGACAGCAGTTCCTTGAAGTTGGACATGCCGATAGCCAGGGCAATTGGCAAGCCGATGGCAGACCACAGCGAGTAGCGCCCACCGACCCAGTCCCACATTGGGAAGATGTTTTCTTCGCGAATACCGAAAGCCACGGCCGCGGCATTGTTGCTCGAGACGGCGATGAAGTGGCGATACAGCTCGGCTTCCGAGCCCCCCTGGGCCAGGTACCAGGCGCGGGCGGCCTGGGCGTTTTTCAGGGTTTCCAGGGTGTTGAAGGATTTGGACGAGACGATAAACAGCGTGGTCTCGGCGCGCAGCTTCATGGTCAGTTCGTGGAACTCGCTGCCGTCGATGTTCGCCAGGTAGTGGCAACGCACACCTTTATGGGCGTAGGACAGCAAGGCCTCGGAGACCAGTTCCGGGCCGAGGAATGAGCCACCGATACCGATGTTCACCACGTCGGTGATCGGCTTCTCGGTGTAGCCGCGCCACAGGCCGTCGTGGATACGGCCGACCAGGTCAGTGATCTGGTTCAGCACCTTGTGCACGTCCGGCATGATGTTCACGCCGTTGACCGACAGCTTGTCGCCCACCGGGCGGCGCAGGGCGGTGTGCAGGGCAGGGCGGCCCTCGGAGGAGTTGACCGGTTCGCCAGCGTACTGCGCGTCGATCGCCGCCTTGAGATTGACTTCCTTGGCCAGGCCCACCAACAGGTCGCGGGTTTCGCTGGTGATCAGGTTTTTCGAGTAATCGAGGAAAAGTCCGCAGCTGCTCAAGGTGAACTGGGAAAAACGCTGAGGATCGGCATTGAACGCGTCGCGCATGCTGAAATCCTGCATGGCTTGGCGATGTTGAACAAGCGCTTGCCAGGCGGGCAGCGCGGTAACGTCATGAGGGGTGCGGTAGTACGCCATCGCTGCGGGTTTCCTTTTATTACGGGGACTGCCTTTAGGACACTTCAAAGCCCGGAACATCCAGTCTTATCGCAAGGATTGGGTTCCAGACAGCGCTAACCATAGCGCAGGGCAGTTACATTAAACCTAGCGTGTGGATATGTCTTGGCTTTGTCTGCGCTGTGGCCGGTACTTTTTTATACCGGCACAGCCGTCGGGGCAACAGGTTGAGGGTAAAGCGGGGGTCAGGCGAGGTTCAGGTGCAGGTTATCGATGAGGCGTGTTGCCCCCAGATAAGCGGCGACCAGGATCACCACATCACGATCTTCAGCCGTGGCCGGGCGCAGATGTACGCCTTGGCGCACTTCCAGGTAGTCCATGCGCAGCCCTGCGGCTTCAATCTGCTGAATGTGCTCGGCGCGAAGCCTGGCAAAATCATGATCGCCGCCCTGGATGGCCGTGGCGATCTGGCTGAGCGCGCGGTACAGCACTGGCGCGACCGCACGTTGCTCCTCGGTGAGGTAACCGTTGCGTGATGACAGCGCGAGGCCGTCCTCGGCGCGCACGGTAGGCTCGCCGATGATCTGGATCGGCATGTTCAGGTCGCGGACCATGGCGCGGATCACCGCCAACTGCTGGTAGTCCTTCTGGCCAAATACGGCCATGTCCGGCTGGACCATGTTGAACAGCTTGCTGACCACCGTGGCCACCCCTTCAAAGTGCCCTGGGCGGCTGGCGCCGCACAAGCCTTCGGACAGCTGAGGCACGCTGACGCGGGTCTGGCCGTTCATGCCATCGGGGTACATTTCCTCGACCGTGGGCGCGAACAGCAGGTTGCAGCCCGCCTGCAGGAGTTTTTCCTGGTCGGCGGCCAACGTGCGCGGGTATTTGTCCAGGTCTTCGCCAGCACCGAATTGCAGCGGGTTGACGAAAATGCTCGCCACCACGAAATCCGCTTGCTGCGCGGCCTTGGTCACCAGGGTGGCGTGGCCGCTGTGCAGGTTGCCCATGGTGGGTACAAAGCCGATGCGCTTGCCGGCGCTACGGGCGTGGGTTACGGCAGCCCGCAGTTCGCGGACGGTTTTAACGGTGTTCATGCCGAGAATCCGTGTTCAACGCCTGGGAACGTCACGTTTTTGACTTCGCTGACGTAGGCGCTCAGGGCGGCGTGGATGCTGTCCTGGCCAGCCATGAAGTTCTTCACGAACTTGGGCACGTGGCCGGTGATCGACAGGCCGAGCATGTCGTGCAGGACCAGCACCTGGCCGTCGGTGGCGGAACCGGCGCCAATCCCGATCACGGGCACTTTGACGGCCTGGGTGATTTCGGCAGCCAGTTCGCTAGGCACGCACTCCAGCAGAATCATCGCTGCACCGGCCTGTTCCAGGGCGATGGCATCGGCGCGCATCTGGCGGGCCTGGGCTTCATTGCGGCCCTGAACCTTGTAGCCACCGAGGATATTCACCGACTGCGGTGTCAGGCCCATGTGCGCGCACACTGGCACGCCGCGCTCGGCCAGCAGCCGGATCGACTCGGCCAGCCACACGGCTCCTTCGACTTTGATCATGTGCGCGCCGGCCTGCATCAGCTTTCCGGCGTTCAGGAAGGTTTGCTCAAGGGTGGCGTAACCCATGAACGGCAGGTCCGCGATGATAAAGGCGCCATCGTTGCCACGCTTGACGCTGGCGGTGTGGTAGGCGAGTTCATCGGTGGTCACAGGCAGCGTGCTGTCATTCCCTTGAAGAACCATGCCCAGGGAGTCGCCCACCAGCAGCACTTCGACGCCAGCCTGGCAGCTGGCGTGGGCGAAGGTGGCGTCATAGCAGGTCAGCATGGTGATTTTTTCACCTTTGAGCTTGAGGCTCTGCAAGGTGGTCAGGGTAATGTCTGGCATGAAAGGGTCCTCGTTCAGGCGCTTGGAAACAGCGAGTAACGCGCGTGAGTCTTCGTTTATACAGGCGCACTGTCTTGAAAGCAGTGCTTATAAGGCCTGGATTGCGCCCTGTCGCGCCGGGTTGGCGGCAGCGGGACGCCTATAGTCGTGAGGAGGACACGGGAAGTCAATTGGATGTGTTACCGCATTGTTACGATGGCGGTGTTACCGCTGTTACTGACGCGATTCAGCAAGTTGAGCACGGGTTTTGGCCGCACTGAATCCAATGTGGGAGCTGGCTTGCCTGCGATGGCATCACCTCGGTGTGGCTGATACACCGGGTCGCTTGCATCGCAGGCAAGTCAGCTCCCACATTGACCGGGTCATTCTTGAGGTAGGCGTTCCAGGCCGACGAACGGGCAGGCGGTGAGCAGGTCGCTCAAACGCTGGCCGTCAGGCAGCTGCAGGTCGGCTGGCGCCAACTCAGCCAACGGATACAGCACAAACGCGCGCAGATGCATCTGGTAGTGCGGCACCTTGAGGCGCGGCTCATCGATCAGGCGATCACCGAACAGCAGGATATCCAGGTCCAAGGTGCGCGGGCCCCAGCGTTCCAGGCGTTCGCGGCCCTGATCGTTTTCGATGGCTTGCAGCGCATCGAGCAGGTCCAATGGCGGCAGGTGACTGTCCAGCGCCGCAACGGCGTTGGTGTAGGGCGGCTGGCCGGGCAGCAGTGAATCGCTTTGATAGAAGGCGGACACACCGGCGAGCTGAGTGCCAGGCAATTGCGCCAGCGCCTCGATCGCGCTGCGCAATTGTTGCTCCGGGGCAGCCAGGTTGCTGCCCATGCCGATGTAGATACGTTCCACGTTTATTCGCCCGCAGCGCCCGAGGCATCGGCACTGCTGCGTTTACGCTTGGTGCCGCTGCGGCGACGCTTTTTCGGGCCTTCGCCGGCGCTATCACCTTTGCTGCCCAGTTCACGAATCATTTCGCGGCGCTGGCTGTCATTGGCGTCCTGATAATCGGTCCACCATTCGCCCAGGCCATCGGTCTGCTCGCCCGCGCTTTCGCGTAGCAGCAGGAAGTCGTAGCCGGCACGGAAGCGCGGGTTGTCCAGCAACAGATCGGCGCGCTTGCCGCTGCGGCGTGGCAGGCGCTCCTGCATGTCCCAGATTTCGCGGATCGGCATGGTGAAACGTTTGGGGATGGCGATGCGTTGGCACTGTTCGGCGATCAGCTCGTGAGCCGCTTCCTGCATGGCCGGGATCGGCGGCATGCCACGGTCCTGCAGGCGCAGTACGCGTTTGGGCAGGGCCGGCCACAACAAGGCGGCAAACAGGAACGCCGGGGTCACCGGTTTGTTCTGCTTGATGCGCAGGTCGGTGTTGATCAAGGCTTCGCTGATCAAGGTGTGGGTGTACGTCGGGTTGTACTCCAAGGCCTCGGCGCTGGCCGGGAACAGGGGGTCGAACAACTGCAGGTCCACCAGCATTTCAAAGGTGTCGGCGGCGTAGCCCGAAAGGAACAGCTTGAGCACTTCCTCAAACAGGCGTGCCGAGGGGATTTCCCGCAGCATCGGCGCCAGTTCGCGAATCGGCGCGGCGGTGTGTTTTTCGATGCCGAAGTTGAGCTTGGCGGCGAATCGCACGGCACGCAGCATGCGCACCGGGTCTTCCTGGTAGCGCTGCGTAGGATCGCCGATCAGCCGGATCAGGTTGTTGCGAATGTCGTGTACGCCGTTGGCGTAATCGAGGATGCGCTCGCTGACCGGGTCGTAATACAAGGCGTTGATGGTGAAGTCGCGACGTTGCGCGTCCTCTTCCAGGGTGCCATACACGTTATCGCGCAGGATGCGCCCGCTCTCGTTGCGGGAAGACTGGTTAGTGTCCTCCTCTTCATCGTTTTGCGGGTGACCGGCGCGGAACGTTGCGACCTCGATGATTTCGCGACCAAAGTGGATATGCACCAGCTTGAAGCGCCGGCCGATGATTCGTGCATTACGAAACTCGGCGCGCACTTGTTCAGGCGTGGCGCTGGTGGCGACGTCGAAATCCTTGGGCGTGATGTTGAGCAGCATGTCGCGTACGCAACCACCCACCAGGTAGGCCTGGTAGCCGGCGTTCTGCAAACGTTCGACGATGTTCACTGCATAACGGCTGAATTGAGCGCGCTGCAGCGAATGCTGGCTGCTATTGAGCACTTCAGGCGTGCTGCGTTTGTGTTGCGTTCGACGCAAGGGAGAACGGAATGACTGGAACAACTTCTTCAGCATGGGATGCACTGTTTGAAGGAATGTTCGGCCATAACGAAGAATGACCGCATGATGGGCGGGGATTCTAGCATTTAGTCAGGGGATGGTGTAGGAACAAGCTAAAGGCATTGCGCCATAAGCGTTTGAAGGTCAAATCCCGGAAACTACAAGGGGAGCCGAAGCTCCCCCAGAAGTAGTTGCGTGCTCTATTTTTATTATTGATGTCGGGCTTCTTGTTTTTGTTGATCGCCCTCGCCACGAAGCTTCCTTCATGACACTCCCAATCGGGAGCCAAGAGCAAACGGATTGCTTTGGTCGCTGTGTTGCTGATCTACGATCCAACCAGTTCAGGCTCTGCCTTAGGGCAGTTTTTGTTGTTCTCGGCCTGGTTGCGGGGCAAGCCCCAAATGCAACGCCTCTCCAAAAGAATCAGTTAGCTGCGCCTCCGCCGTGTTGTTTTTGTTATGCGTGAGTCGATTCGTCTTATTTTTATTGTCTTGTACAAAGCTTGTTATTGTTTTTGTACTAAGCATATAGCAGGGTGCGTGCCAACTTTTGCGCCGTCCAGCAAAACCGGGGGTTTGGGCTGGTTTCGCCAGATTGAGGGCCAAAAAAAAGCCGGGGCTTCGTTACCGTAAGCCCCGGCTTTTGTTACGTGAAAATTCAGCGGTAACAGTTTTTTCACATCAGCAGGTGTTACCTGTGGGGCTGCACCCTCAGCTTTCGCTGGCCACCCCGGTCTTGCGCCGCGGAATGCCCAGGCGCTGACGCCGTTCCCACAGGCATTTGCGACTCACGCCCAGCTTGCGTGCCAGCTCTGTCTCGGTCATATGGTCCTGATGCTCGAGCACGAAGTGCTGGAAGTAGTCTTCCAGTGACAAATCTTCCGTCGGTTCATGGCTGGTATTGCTACCGCTGCCCTGCTGCGGGGACAGGCCAATGAAGTCGTCGTCATCCAGATCGCTGAGCTCAATGTCGATGCCCAGCAACTCGGCGGAAATCTCCGGGCTCTCCGACAGAATCACGGCGCGCTCGACGGCGTTCTCCAGCTCGCGCACGTTCCCTGGCCACGAGTAGTGACGGATCGCCTGTTCGGCGTCCGCGGCAAACTTCAGGTCGGTGCGGTCAATGCGTGCGCCTTGACGCAACAGGAACGCGTTGGCGATTTCGTTGACGTCGGCGCCACGCTCGCGCAGGGCCGGCAGTTTGAGCGCGATGACATGCAGGCGGTAATACAAGTCCTCACGAAACTGGCCGATCTTGGCCAGGCTCTTGAGGTCACGGTGTGTCGCCGCGATCAATCGAACATCGACCTTCTGCGATTGCACCGAGCCGACCCGGCGAATTTCGCCTTCCTGCAGCACGCGCAGCAAACGCGCCTGGGCTTCCAGGGGCAACTCGCCAATTTCATCGAGGAACAAGGTGCCGCCGTCCGCGGCCTCCACCAGGCCCGCACGCCCGGCGCTGGCGCCGGTGAATGCACCTTTCTCGTGGCCGAACAGCTCGGATTCGATCAGGGATTCGGGGATCGCGGCGCAGTTCACCGAGATCATCGGCGCCTTGGCGCGCTTGGACAGGTTGTGCAGGGCGCGGGCCACCAGTTCTTTGCCGGTGCCCGATTCGCCCTGGATCAATACATTGGAGTCGGTCGGCGCCACCTTGCGGATCTTGCTGTACAAGTCCTGCATCGGAGGGCAGGAGCCGATGATGCCGATCTCGCCATTGCTGTTGTTGGCACCTGTTTTTTCGGCGCCGCTGGTCTTGCCGGTGGGGCGTGGCTCGGCAGGCGCACTGCTGGCCGACACACGGTCACGCAGGATGCGGGCCACGGCCTGGAGCATCTCGTCGTGGTCGAAAGGCTTGGCGATGTAATCCACCGCGCCCATCTTCATTGAGTCCACCGCCGAGCGCAGGCTGGCGTAGCTGGTCATGATCAGCACCGGGGTGCCCTGGCCCAGCTTGATCAGCTCGGTGCCCGGGGCGCCTGGCAGGCGCAGGTCACTGACAATCAGGTCGAACGTGGGAATGCTGAATCGCTCTTGGGCTTCCTGCACCGAGCCGGCTTCGCTGACCTGGTACTGATTACGTTCAAGCAGGCGACGCAAGGCAGAGCGGATAATGGTTTCGTCTTCGACGATCAAAATGTGCGGCATTGATTCAATTCTCTCGACGGTCTCAGTTCACAGCGGACGTCGCTTCGACATGACGCGGCAAGGTCACCCGGATACGGGTGCCGCGTTGGCTTTGTGTGTCAGCCGGGCTGTCGATGGTGATTTGTCCATAATGCTCTTCAACGATGGAATAGACCAGTGCAAGGCCCAGACCGGTACCTTCACCGGGGTCCTTGGTGGTGAAGAAGGGTTCGAACAATCGGTCCATGATGTTCTGTGGAATGCCGCTGCCTTCGTCTTCCACGATCAGGTCGACCGTGTGCTCGAAAGCCTCGCTCTTGACGCGTACAGCACTGCCGGCCGGCGACGCGTCGCGGGCGTTGGACAGCAGGTTGATCAGCACCTGGGCCAGGCGTTGTGAGTCGCCATCGACCCAATGCTCCGGATCGCACAGGTTAAAGAACTGTACTTCGAAATTGCGCCGGTTCAAGGCCAACAGCCCAATGGCATCCTGGGCCACTTCGGCCAGGCACACCGCTTCGTCCTGATTCTGATGGGCGCCGGAGTGGGCAAAGCTCATCAACGACTGGACGATGCGTGAAACCCGCTTGGTCTGTTCAAGGATTTGCCCGCTGATTTCGGTGATTTCCCCGTCTTCTTCACGCTCTTCCCGCAGGTTTTGCGCCAGGCAGGCGATACCGGTGATCGGGTTACCGATTTCATGAGCAACGCCGGCCGCCAGGCGCCCAATGCTGGCCAGGCGTTCGGAGTGCACCAGCTTGTCTTCGAGCATCTGTGTATCGGTCAAATCTTCTACCAGCAGCACCAGGCCGCTGTTACCCGGCGCCAGAGGTTCGTCGATGGCCGCTTTGTGCAAGTTGAGCCAGCGGGTCTGGCCGTCGAGGGCCAAGTGCTGTTTGTGCAAGTGCTCGTCTGGCAGGTTGATGAAACCCTGCAGCAGCTCTTTCCAGGGATCGCCCAGGGTATTGAGGCGCGAACCCACCACCCGCTGGGCGGCGATGCCGGTGAGTTCTTCCATGGCCTTGTTCCACATCAGGATTTCCTGGTCCTTGGCCAGGGAACACACGCCCATCGGCAGTTCCTGCAGAGTCTGGCGGTGGTAACGGCGCAGGGCATCGAGTTCGGCCGCCAGGCCCGTGAGGCGCGAGTGGTAATCCTCCAGCCGGCTTTCGATGAAGTGGATGTCTTCGGTGACGTAGTTTTCGCCACCGGCCTTGTAGGGCAAGAAGGTTTCCACCATGTCCTGGGACACGCTCGGCCCCATCAACCCGGACAGGTTGGCTTCGATACGGTCACGCAGGCGGCGCAGGGCATAGGGGCGGCGCTCGTCAAATGGCAGGTAGAGGTCGCGCAGCGCCTGTTCGACTTCCTTTTGTGCGGCCTTGGCACCCAGGGGCTTGGCCAGTTGTGTGGCGAACTCTTGGGGCGAGGCCGCATGCAGTTCGCGGCGTTGCGGGCGGCGCACGTTATCCACCGCACAGGCTTCGGCGGCGCTGGTTTCTTCGGCGCTGGCGTTGGTGAACAGCGAGATCAGGGTAAACATCAGTACGTTGGCGGCCAGCGAGGCGATGGCAGCCATGTGCCAACTGGTGTCGTCCAGCACGTAAATCATGTTCAGCAACGGGATATAGAAGCCCTGCAAGTTGCCGACCAGCGGTAACAGCATGGTCACGGTCCACACCAGGATCCCGGCCAGCAGCCCGGCAATAAAGCCACGGCGATTGGCGGTCGGCCAGTACAGCACCGACAACACGCCCGGCAGGAACTGCAAGGTGGCGACAAACGCGACGATGCCGAGGTTGGCCAGGTCTTGCCCGGCGCCCAGCAGCAGATAAAACGCGTAGCCGGCCATGATGATCGCGACGATCAGCGCGCGTCGGGTCCATTTCAACCAACGGTAGATATTACCCTCGGCTGGCGGCTGGTACAGCGGCAGTACCAAGTGGTTGAGCGCCATGCCCGAGAGTGCCAGCGTGGTGACGATGATCAACCCGCTGGCGGCCGACAACCCCCCGACATAGGCCAGCAGCGCCAGAGCCGGGCTGTTGGCGGCAATACCGATGCCCAGGGTGAAATACTCAGGGTTGGTGGTGGCCCCCAGTTTCAGGCCGGCCCACAGGATCAGCGGCACCGCCAGGCTCATCAGCAACAGGAACAGCGGCAAGCCCCAGCTGGCGCTGACCAGCGAGCGCGGGTTGAGGTTCTCGGTGAAGGTCATGTGGTACATGTGCGGCATCACGATCGCCGAGGCGAAGAACACCAGCAGCAGCGTTCGCCATGGGCCTTCCTGCAATGGCGTATGCAAGGCGGCGAGGGCGGTCTGGTTTTGCAGCAGCCACAGCTCCAGCTGTTGCGGCCCGTCGAACACGCCGTAAAGCGCATAAAGGCCGACGCCGCCGATGGCGATCAGCTTGATGACCGACTCAAAGGCAATCGCAAACACCAGGCCCTGGTGTTTCTCGCGGGTGGCGATATGGCGAGAACCAAAGAAGATGGTGAACAAGGTGATCAGCGCGCAGAACGCCAGGGCAACCCGATGTTGCACGGGCTCGCGGGTCAGGATGCTGATGGAGTCGGCCACCGCCTGGATCTGCAGGGCCAGCAACGGCAGCACGCCGATCAACATGAAGATGGTGGTCAGCGCGCCGGCCCAGGTGCTGCGAAAGCGAAAGGCAAACAGGTCTGCCAGGGAGGACAGTTGGTAAGTCCGGGTGATTTTCAGGATCGGATACAGCAGCACCGGCGCCAGCAGGAACGCGCCGGACACCCCCAGGTAACTGGAGAGAAAGCCGTAGCCGTACTGATAGGCCAGCCCCACCGTGCCGTAGAACGCCCAGGCACTGGCGTAGACGCCCAGGGACAAGGTGTAGGTCAGCGGATGGCGAATGATCGCCCGCGGAATCATTCCGCGCTCACTGATCCAGGCCACGCCGAATAACGCAGCCAGGTAGGCGGCGCTGATCAGCAGCATCTGGGTGAGACTAAAGCTCATCGGCATCTTTTTGGCTCTGCAGGATGAAGGTCACGACGATCAGGATCAGCCATAGCAGATAAGGGCGATACCAGGCGCCCGTGGCGTCGATCCACCAATCCATGATGGCGGGGGAGAACAGGTAGATCCCGACGACCAGCAGCAGGACCAAACGATAGATGTACATGTTGGCCTCTGATTAAAAATCTGCCGCGATGTTAACGGATGATGGGCAACCTGCAAGCGCCTTCAACTCAATTGCGCTTCGGCCAGGGTCAGTGTGCGCGGGATGCGGGTGGCGTCCCAGTGTGCAATGCCCCAATCCAGCAGTTCTCGTGGGCTGGCGTACTGCAACTGCGCGTTGGGCTGTTGGCCAAGGGCACGCAGCGCTCTGAGCAGCAAAGGCGTGGCCTGGTCGGCTGTCAACGGTGGAGAGCGGTAGGACTTGCCCAGCTTGTTGCCGTCTGGCTGCACGATCAGCGGCACGTGCAAGTAACGGGGTTGGCGCAGGCCGAGCAGTTCTTGCAAGTAAAGCTGGCGCGGCGTGGAGTCGAGCAGGTCGGCGCCGCGTACGATATCGGTTACACCTTGCCAGGCGTCGTCGAGCACCACCGCCAGTTGGTAGGCGTAGAGGCCATCGCGCCGACGAATGATGAAGTCGCCGGCATCGCGCCCCAGATGTTGCCGGAACTCGCCCTGGACGCGGTCGACAAAGTGATATTCCAACTCGGGCACGCGCAGGCGGATCGCGGCATCCTGCTGTTCGTGGCCGGCATTGCGGCACAAGCCTGGGTAAATCCCGTTGTAGGGCTCCAATTGCTTGCGCGAGCAGGTGCAGGCGTAGGCCAGGCCGTGGTTGAACAGGTCGTTGAGCATTTTAGCGTAGGCATCATGCCGCTCGCTCTGGCGAACCAGTTCGCCATCCCATTCAAAGCCGTAGCTTTCCAGCGCATGCAGGATCGCCGCCTGAGCGCCGGGCTCTTCACGGGGAGGGTCAAGGTCTTCCATGCGCATCAACCAACGGCCGTGGTGGGCGCGTGCATCGAGGTAGGAGGCGAGGGCGGCAACCAGGGAACCGAAGTGCAAATGGCCGCTGGGTGTGGGGGCGAAACGCCCAATATAGGTAGAGGCTGTCATGGCCCGGATACTACTGCATAACCGGTGAACGCCAGAAACAAAAATGGAGCGTTCGCACGCTCCACTCGTTCAACTCGGCAAAGTTACTTGCCGACCTGTTTTTCCTTGATTTCAGCCAAGGTCTTGCAGTCTACGCACAGGTCCGCGGTTGGACGGGCTTCCAGTCGGCGAATACCGATTTCGACGCCGCAGGATTCACACCAGCCGTATTCTTCGTCTTTGATCAGTTGCAGGGTCTTGTCGATCTTCTTGATCAACTTGCGCTCGCGATCGCGGGCGCGCAGTTCGAGGGCGAACTCTTCTTCCTGGCTGGCGCGATCGGCCGGGTCAGGGAAGTTGGCCGCTTCATCCTTCATATGGTCAACCGTACGGTCGACTTCCTGCATCAAGTCCTGTTTCCACTTGTTGAGGATCTTGGTGAAGTGCTCGCGCATGGGCTCGCCCATGTACTCCTCGCCCTTTTTTTCGACATAGGGTTCGAAGCCGCCGAGGCCTTGAGTCTGCTGTTGCTTTGCTTGGGTGGACATGAATAGACCGCCTCTCACTCTTCTAATCCATTGCGCAGGATTGCAACGTCACCGACACCTGCCGGCCCTGCGGCTGCAAGCGGGCGAACTTACCAGATAGATTCAGGGTGCGCTACTCCCGGTTGTCGAGGCCCAAGGCAAAGGGGTTGTAAACCGCAGCAGCCCGCCATGACTGGGTATGTATCGCCTCGAATGTTGATTTTAGCTGTTTTACGAGCGCGCGCAGGGTGCACTTGCAGCCCCAATCAGGCAATAGAGCATGTTTTACCGTGAGGGTTCGGTAGAATCCAGATTTTGTCCTCACCGTCTAAGGAAGGCTAATGGCTCAGCCCTACAGTGCGCGTAGTCGCGCCATCGAACCTTTTCATGTCATGGCGTTACTGGCGCGTGCCAATGAGCTGCAGGCAGCCGGTCACGACGTGATCCACCTGGAAATCGGCGAGCCGGACTTCACCACCGCCGAGCCGATCATACAGGCCGGCCAAGCGGCGTTGGCAAACGGTAAAACGCGCTACACCGCCGCCCGCGGCTTGCCGGAGTTGCGCGAGGCCATCAGTGGTTTCTACCAGCAACGCTACGGATTGAGCATCGACCCGCAGCGCATTCTGGTCACCCCCGGTGGCTCCGGCGCGTTATTGCTGGCCAGCAGTTTGCTGGTGGATCCGGGTAAGCATTGGCTGCTGGCGGACCCAGGCTACCCCTGCAACCGGCACTTCCTGCGCCTTGTGGAAGGCGCGGCGCAGTTGGTGCCGGTCGGCCCAGACGTACGCTACCAGTTGACCGCCGATCTGGTGGCCAGGCATTGGGACCAGGACAGTGTCGGTGCATTGGTGGCATCGCCCGCCAACCCCACCGGCACGATCCTCACCCGGGACGAGTTGGCTGGGCTGTCGGGCGCCATCAAGGCGCGCAACGGTCACCTGGTGGTCGACGAGATTTATCACGGACTCACCTACGGCACCGACGCCGCCAGCGTGCTGGAAGTCGATGATGACGCCTTTGTCCTGAATAGTTTTTCGAAGTATTTCGGCATGACCGGCTGGCGCCTCGGTTGGCTGGTGGCCCCCCCTGAAGCGGTGGGTGAGTTGGAGAAGTTGGCGCAGAACCTCTACATCAGTGCGCCAAGCATGGCCCAACATGCCGCCTTGGCTTGTTTCACCCCGCAAACCCTGGAGATTCTGGAGCAGCGCCGTGCCGAATTTGGTCGCCGCCGAGACTTCCTGCTGCCGGCTCTGCGTGAGCTGGGGTTCGGTATCGCCGTGGAGCCCGAGGGAGCCTTTTATCTGTATGCCGATATCAGCGCGTTCGGCGGCGATGCCTTCGCGTTTTGCCGTCATTTCCTCGAAACCGAGCATGTGGCCTTTACGCCCGGGTTGGATTTCGGTCGCTACCAGGCGGGGCACCATGTGCGTTTTGCCTACACGCAAAACCTCGATCGGCTGCAAGAAGCGGTGGAGCGGATTGCCCGTGGTTTGCGGAGTTGGCAAGGCTGATGCGTTTTAATCCTCCTCTTGAAGAAGGGCGGCTGATCCGCCGCTACAAGCGCTTTCTCACCGATATCGAAACCGTTACCGGCGAGTTACTCACCATTCACTGCCCTAACACCGGTTCGATGCTCAACTGCATGGTCGAAGGTGGCCAGGTCTGGTTCAGCCGTTCTACGGATCCCAAGCGCAAGCTGCCTGGCACGTGGGAAATTGCCGAAACGCCCCAGGGCCGGCTGGCGTGCGTCAACACCGCGCGTGCCAACCAGTTGGTGGAAGAAGCCTTGCTGGCCGGTGTGATCACTGAGCTCAACGGCTTTACTGCGTTGAAGCGTGAGGTGCCTTATGGCCAGGAGAAAAGCCGCATCGACTTTCGCCTGGATTACCCTCAGGGCGCTGCGTTTGTCGAGGTCAAAAGCGTCACCCTGGGCTTTGATGGCAGCTCAGTGGCGGCTTTCCCCGATGCGGTGACGCAGCGCGGTGCCAAGCACTTGCGTGAGCTGGCCCACCTGGCGCGCGACGGTATACGGGCGGTGCAGCTGTATTGCGTGAACCTGTCGGGGATCGACGCGGTGCGCCCGGCTGTGGAAATCGACGCTGGTTATGCGACCGCGCTACGTGAGGCCAAGGCCGCAGGTGTGGAGGTGCTGGCCTACGGCGTATGGGTCACGCCTCAGGAGATTTACGTCGAGCGTCGGCTGAAAGTGCTGCTGGGCGATTAGAGATCGACCCACAATCCTTGTTCGTCTTCACGGCCGGGCAGGGCAGTGAGGTGTTGGCCTGCGCAGGGCCCGGCGATGCACTCGCCGCTTTCAATCAGAAACAATGCGCCATGGGTGGCGCATTGGATCAGGCTGGCGCTGTCGTCGAGGAAGCGATCAGGTTGCCATTCCAGCGGGATACCACGATGGGGGCAGCGGTTGAGATAGAAGTACGCAATGCCGTCCCGACGCACCGCCAACAGCCTGTGGCCATCGATATCAAAACCGCGGCTGCTGTTGGGGGCGAGGTCGCCTGAGGTGCAGAGAAACTTCATTTCAATCCTTAAGTGCCTTGACGTTCAAATGCAAACAATTATCAAATGCCCGCTTCGCCCGTCAGTTGACTGGGTGCTCAATACGATGCCTGGCAGGGGTTATCTGTCACATCAATGAGTGCTTGAGTGGCCCTGCCCTAGGAAGGAAACCCTGTTATGCGCCTGAGTACCAGCGCTATTGCGCTTGTTGCCTCACTGCTGGTCAACCCTGGGGCGCACGCCTCTGAACTGCCGCAACGCTGGGTGAGTGCCGGTGGGGCGCTGTCGGAGTGGGTGACGGCCCTGGGCGGTGAATCGAAGTTGGTGGGAGTGGATACCACCAGTCAGCATCCCGCCTCGCTCAAGGCCTTGCCGAGCATTGGTTACCAGCGGCAGTTGTCGGCCGAAGGCATTCTCAGCCTGCGTCCGCAAATCCTTGTGGGCACGGAGGAAATGGGGCCTCCGCCGGTGCTGGCGCAGATTCGCAGTGCCGGGGTGCAGGTGGATATGTTCTCGGCCCAGCCGGATTTGCCCACGCTCAAAGGCAACCTTGCACACCTGGGGAAACTACTCGGCAGTGAGGACCAGGCTAATGCCTTGTTTGCCGTGTATGAGCAGGCGCTGGCACAGCAAAAAAATTGGGTGGCCAAGGCCCAGGCCACACAAAAAGCTCCAGGCGTGCTGTTGCTGCTCGGCCATGCCGGTGGCAAGCCGCTGATCGCGGGCAAGGACACCGCCGCTGATTGGATGTTGCAGCAGGCTGGGGGGCGTAATCTCGCCACGCATGTGGGATACAAGCCGTTTTCCGTCGAATCGCTGGCAGGGTTGAGCCCTGAGGTGCTGGTATTTGCTGATCGCGCCCTGACCGGTGACGCGGCGCGCGCAGCCTTGTTCAAAGAAAACCCGATCCTTGCCTCTACGCCGGCAGCCAAGAGTGGCCGCGTGTTTGAGTTGGATCCGACCTTGCTGGTAGGCGGCCTTGGGCCCCGATTGCCGCAAAGCCTGGAGAAACTGTCTGCCGGTTTTTATCCGTCCCAGCCTAAGCCTGCTCCATGACCACTCTGGTTAAGCCAAAAACGCTGTTTATCGGGCTATCGCTGCTGTGTGTATTGGCGATCTGGCTCTCATTGGCACTGGGGCCGGTCAGCCTGCCGTTAGTGGACACCCTCAGGGCTGCGTTAAGGCTGATGGGCGTACCGATTGAGGCCCAGGGGTTGGAGCAGGCCGAGTTGATCCTGGGGCAGATTCGCCTGCCGCGGACCCTGTTGGGGCTGGCGGTCGGCGGTGTGCTGGCGTTGTCGGGCGTGGCGATGCAGGGGTTGTTCCGCAACCCGCTGGCCGACCCTGGCTTGGTCGGCGTGTCCAGCGGGGCGGCGCTGGGAGCGGCGGTGGCGATTGTCGGTGGCTCGCTCTTTGGCGGGCTGCCGGATGCTTTCGGGCCGTATCTGTTGTCGCTGTGCGCATTTCTCGGTGGCCTGGGCGTCACGGCATTGGTCTATCGCCTGGGGCGTCGCAATGGCCAGACCAATGTCGCGACGATGTTGCTTGCCGGTATCGCGCTGACGGCCCTGGCCAGTTCCACCGTAGGCCTGTTTACCTATCTGGCGGACGATGCCACCTTGCGCACCCTCACGTTCTGGAACCTGGGCAGCCTCAATGGCGCAAGTTATTCAAGGTTGTGGCCCTTGCTGCTGGTGAGTGCAGGGGTGGCGCTGTGGTTACCGCGCCGGGCCAAGGCGCTGAACGCGTTGTTGCTGGGTGAGTCCGAGGCCAACCATCTCGGTATTGATGTCGAGGGGCTCAAGCGCGAGTTGGTGTTCTGCACGGCCCTGGGCGTTGGCGCCGCAGTAGCAGCGGCGGGCATGATTGGTTTTGTCGGGTTGGTGGTGCCACATCTGGTGCGGCTGCTGGCGGGCCCGGACCATCGGGTATTGTTGCCGGCTTCAGTGCTGGCGGGTGCGAGCCTGCTGTTGTTTGCTGATTTGGTGGCGCGCCTGGCGTTGGCGCCGGCGGAACTGCCGATCGGTATTGTCACTGCGTTTATCGGTGCGCCGTTTTTCCTCTATTTATTGTTACGAGGGCGCGCCTGATGTTGCGGGTAGAAGCATTGCAGATCCGGCGCGGTGGTAAGACTGTGCTGGCCGATGTCACCTTGGACCTATTGCCGGGCGAAGTGCTGGGCGTGCTGGGCCCCAATGGCGCCGGCAAAAGTACCTTGCTTGGGGCGCTGTGCGGGGAGTTGCAGCCGGATCAGGGCAAGGTCTGGCTGGATCAGCAGGCGCTCAAGCACATGACCGGTGTGCAGCGTGCCCAGCGCCTGGCGGTGCTGCCACAATCCTCCACCCTGGACTTTGCCTTTCGTGTCGAAGAGGTGGTGGGCATGGGCCGCTTGCCTCATCAGACCGGGCGATTGCGCGACGACGAAATCATCAACGCCGCGCTGCAGGCTGCTGATGTAGGCCACCTGAGTGGCCGCAGTTACCTGGCCTTGTCGGGTGGCGAGCGGCAGCGTGTGCACCTGGCACGGGTATTGGCGCAGTTATGGCCGGGTGAGGCAGGGCAGACGTTGCTGCTGGATGAGCCCACATCAATGCTCGACCCTCTGCACCAACACACCACCTTGCAAACTATCCGACATTTTGCCGACAGAGGCGCTGCGGTGCTGGTCATCCTGCATGATTTGAACCTGGCGGCGCGCTACTGCGACCGGATCCTGTTGCTGGAAAACGGCCGCCCCCACGCGTTGGATACGCCCTCTAAAGTCCTGCAACCAGAGCCACTGAAGGCTGTATTCGGTCTGGATGTATTGGTACAGCCGCATCCGGAGCGTGGGCATCCGTTGATCATTGCGCGTTAAGGCCGGTTAATTCGCGGGCAAAAAAAGACCCGGCAAGAGCCGGGTCAAATAACCGTGATTAGCCTGATGAGGAGATAATCTGAGAGTCCGAACCAATGGTCTTTCAGTTATCGGCTGATCTCGCGACCAGTTGTGATAATCATAACGATTCTCATTTGAGAGTCAACATTTGTTTTCCTGCTTCATCCAGTTTTCTCAAACGCTCGTTTGCAATGCCCATCAACACTGGGTTTGAGTGCCGCTCTAGTTCTTCTGATGTACTGAGATCGCTTCCAACTGACGGTTCAAGGCCTCCTTGCGCTCCGTGGGTATGTCGTTCCAGTGCACATCCATCAATGCCCCTTCAATGGCATACAGCAGAACCTTCGAAGCTCGAAACCCGCGCGTGCGCACGGCTCGGTAGGCATCGACCGCCCCTAGCCGACGCAAGTCGGACGCGCTGTGGATGCCCACCGCATGCAGCCACTGCGCTGACGTCTTGCCAAGGTTTTTCAGGTGTTGCAGCTCATCGTTCATCAAGCCTCCTTGCGTTGGCCGAATGGTGCGGTGGGTGTCGTGACCAGGCAGCCTAAAAATGAGTGTAGCGCTCAGTAGGAAAAGCGTGGTTCTTTGGTCAGAAAGGGCTGAAAAGCTTATAAGGATGGCGCGACGGCGCTTGCTCGCAGGCAGGCGCAAAGTGCCCGGCAGGCAGGGGGGCTGGCCGGAACTCGGTGTGTGGGGTTACTTGGTGCGGTAGCGCAGGCGAGTGCCGAAATTGACCGACATGAGTATTTCGTCAGCCGTGAGTTCGGGCGGGAAATAAACCCCCGAAATCTGCGCATGGGCCAGGCTGGCGCCTTCCAGTGAGCAGCCACGCAAGTCCAGGCCGCGCAGGTCGGCAGAGCGAAAATAGGCGTCGGTGAAGTCAATACCGGTGGCGTTCAGGTCGCGCAGGTCCAGCCCTCGAAAGTCGCCACCGCGCATGTCGATGGGGCCATTTTCAGGGCGCTCCTGGTTGAAGCCGCGGATGTCGTCCTTGTGCAGGAAGGCGTAGAGCGGGGTATCAAGAAGCTTTGGCTGACTCATGATCGCGACTCTGGTTGGCGTTATAGAGCCATTATAGTGCCACTATCGCTGGGTCGCGCGCCGAAGACGACGACGCGACCAAGAAATATTTCTTACAGGCCCGGCAGGTGTTGACGGATATGCCCGACCAACGCGTCGAGCGTCCCGCTTTCATTGGTCTCCACACGCTTGCTGAGCAGCATCTCCTCGGCCGTCAGCGGGTCACGACTGGCTTGTTGTTCTTCGATAACGGCCAGTGTGGCGTCAGACGGATCGTTTTTATCCGCCTGGCGTTGTGCCAGCCAACTGGTGATAACGGCTTGCGGGGCGTTGCAGTCGAGGATCAGGAACGGCGCCCCAGTGGCTTCGGCAACCTGAGCGGCGGCCTCACGCTGTGCGCGTTTCAGGAAAGTGGCATCCAGCACCACCGGGTAGCCGGCGCGCAGCACGGTGTCGGCAATCTCGTTCAGGCGTGCGTAGGTGGCAGCGCTGGCGTCCTGATTGTAGATACCGGCCTGCAGGGTGTTCTCTACCTGTTGTTCGCCAAACAGGCGCTTGCGCTCTACATCCGAACGCAGGCGTACCGCGCCCAGGGCTTCGACCAGGCGCATGGCCACGTGGCTCTTGCCCACGGCTGAAACGCCATGGGTGATTGCCAGGAAGCGCGAAGGGATAGTGCTGTAGTTTTCCGCCAGGTTGGCGTAGTTGCGGTACTGGCGCAGGGTGGTAGCGCGTTGCACCGGGTTGGCTTCGCTCGGCATGCTGAACAGCGCGACCTTGGCGCGCACCAATGCACGGTAGGCTTTATAGAAGTTCAGGAGCTCCAGGCCCTGGTAGTCGCCGGTCAATTCCAGATACTGACTTATGAAGCGCCGTGCCAGGCATTTCAGGCCACGATCTTCCAGGTCCATCGCCAAAAAAGCGGTGTCGGCGTACACGTCGGTAAAGCGGAAAGGCTCGTTGAACTCGATGCAGTCGAAGATCACCACGCGGCCATCGATCAGCGTGGCGTTGCCCAGGTGAATGTCGCCGTGGCATTCGCGGGTATAGCCATCGAGCTTGCGTTGCGCAAGCAAAGGCTTGAGGCGTTCGAAGCTGCTTTCAGCCCAGGCTTGCAGAGCCTCCAGCTGAGTCAGGTCGGCCTTGTCGCTAAGGAACGGGCGGATCTGGTCAAAGTTCTGGCGTACCGGAGCCATCACCTCTTCCGGCGTGCCGGCGGGGTGATCTTGCGGGACTTTGGGGGCGTTGAGGTGGAACTGGGCGATCTGCTTGGCCATCTCATCGATGTGCGCGCTGGTCAGTTCGCCGTTGGCTTGCAGGGTGCTGAGCATCTGGCTTTGCGGGAACTGGCGCATTTTCAGCGCGTACTCGATGGCCGGGCCGTCGCCACGCAGTTGCGGCGCCTCGGCAGTGCCGGTAATCGGCAACACTTCAAGATACAAATCTTCGGTCAGGCGCTGGTTGAGGCGCAGTTCTTCGCGGCAGAAATGTCCACGATCATCCAGGTGGGTGAAGTCCAGGAAGCCGAAGTTCATCGGTTTCTTCAGCTTATAAGCGTAGGGCCCCGTCAGTATCACCCAGGAAATATGGGTCTCGATGACTTGAAACGCTTCAACCGGATGAGGGTACAAGGCCGGGTTTTGCAGGGCAGCGATCAGGGTCTGGCTCACGGGCGATCCTTCAAAGTCTGGGGAAAATCATGGGGGGCATTATGGCTGCTGATGCCAGTCGTGCAAACCGCTGTCCGGCTCATGTTGATCATCAATAAAGTGCGTATAATCCGCCGCCATGACTCGAACCCGATCTCCCCGTTCCCGTAAAAAACCTCCTTCCCGCGGCCCGCGCCCTTGGCTGGGCTGGGTGATCAAGCTTGGCCTGGTGGGCCTTGTGGCGGTCGCCGGCCTTGCGGTGTACCTCGATGCCGTGGTGCAGGAAAAATTCTCCGGCAAGCGCTGGACGATTCCGGCCAAGGTGTATGCACGCCCGCTGGAGCTGTTCTCCGGCCAGAAGCTGAGCAAGGATGACTTCCTTACCGAGCTCGATGCGCTGGGCTACCGCCGCGAACCCGTGAGCAATGGCCCTGGCGCTGCGGCGGTCAGCGGTAATACCGTCGACCTGAACACCCGTGGCTTCCAGTTCTACGAAGGCCTGGAAAAAGCCCAGCCGGTGCGCGTGCGTTTCTCTGGCGACTATGTGGCTGAGCTGTCGTCGCTCAATGGCTCCAAGCTGCCGGTGGTGCGTCTTGAACCGTTGCTGATCGGCGGTATTTACCCGAAAAATCTTGAAGATCGCATCCTGATCAAGCTCGATCAGGTACCGCCGTATCTGCTCGAAACCCTGGTCGCTGTCGAAGACCGCGATTTCTATAGCCACTGGGGTGTGTCGCCGAAGTCGATCGCCCGTGCTATCTGGGTCAACACGTCCGGCGGCAAGATGACCCAGGGCGGCAGTACGCTGACCCAGCAACTGGTCAAGAACTTCTACCTGACCAACGAACGCAGCCTGACCCGTAAACTCACCGAAGCCTTGATGGCGATGTTGCTGGAGCTGCATTACAGCAAGCAGGAAATCCTCGAGGCTTACCTCAACGAGGTATTCGTCGGTCAGGATGGCCAGCGCGCCGTGCACGGTTTTGGCCTGGCCAGCCAGTTCTTCTTCGGGCAGCCGTTGTCCGAATTGAAATTGCATCAGGTTGCGTTGCTGGTGGGGATGGTCAAGGGGCCGTCCTATTACAACCCGCGCCGCAACCCGGAGCGTGCGCTTGAACGTCGCAACCTGGTGCTCGATGTACTGGAGCAGCAGGGTGTGGCCACCGCTGAACAAGTGGCCGCTGCGAAAAAAATGCCACTGGGTGTGACAACCCGCGGCAAGCTGGCGGATAGCTCGTTCCCGGGCTTTATCGACCTGGTCAAGCGCCAACTGCGCGAAGACTACCGCGACGAAGACTTGACCGAAGAGGGGCTGCGGATCTTCACCAGCTTCGACCCCATCCTGCAGATGAAGGCCGAAGCGTCGGTCAACGACACCTTCAAGCGCCTGACTGGCCGTAAGGGCTCGGATGAAGTCGAGGCCGCCATGGTCGTGACCAATCCGGAAACCGGGGAGGTCCAGGCCATGATCGGCAGCCGCCAGGCCAGTTTCGCCGGTTTCAACCGCGCACTGGATGCCGTGCGGCCGATTGGCTCGCTGGTCAAGCCTGCGGTTTATCTCACTGCACTGGAAAAACCCAGCAAGTACACGCTGACCAGTTGGCTGTCCGATGACCCGCTGTCGATCAAAGGCGCGGATGGCCAGGTATGGACGCCCAAGAACTTCGACCGCCGTTCCCATGGCACGGTGTTCCTGTATCAAGGATTGGCGCATTCCTACAACATCTCGACCTCGCGTCTGGGGCTTGAAGTGGGTGTGCCGAACGTGCTGAAGACTCTGGCGCGACTGGGAGTCGAACGTGAATTCCCGGCGTTCCCGTCCATGCTCCTGGGCGCTGCGGCCATGACGCCGATGGAAGTGACCACCATGTACCAGACCCTGGCCAATGGTGGCTTCAATACGCCGATGCGCGGTATTCGCAGTGTGCTGACCGCCGATGGCGAACCGCTCAAGCGTTACCCGTTCCAGATTCAGCAGCGCTTCGACGCGGGCTCCATCTACCTGATCCAGAACGCTATGCAGCGCGTGATGCGCGAGGGTACCGGGCGTTCGGTCTACAGCGTGCTGCCGTCGAACCTGACCCTGGCGGGCAAGACCGGTACCAGCAACGACTCCCGCGACAGCTGGTTCGCAGGGTTCGGCCAGGATGTACTGGCCGTGGTATGGCTGGGGCGCGACGACAATGGCAAGACGCCGTTCACCGGTGCCACCGGTGCGCTGCAGGTATGGACCAGTTTCATGCGCAAGGCTGACCCGTTGCCGCTCAACATGCCGCAGCCGGACAATATTGTGCAGGCCTGGATTGATCCGCACACCGGCCAAGGCTCCGATGCCAACTGTCCGGGCGCGGTGCAGATGCCGTATATTCGCGGCAGCGAACCACCACCCGGTGCCGCGTGCGGTGGCAGTACACCTGCTGACGCGGAATCGGTGATGGATTGGGTCAAGGGCTGGATGAATTAAGCAAAGAGGGTTTCAAGTGAACAAGTTGTGGATTCCAGCAATTACGGCTCTGGTTTTGCTCGGCGGTTGCTCCAGCGTGCAGCGCGGCTCTATCCCTGTGGTGGACTCAAGCACGTCCGTTTCCAATAACGACCGCATTTCGGCCAATGGCGGCTTCCGTCAGACCGTGGTCAAACGGCCTGCCCAAGCTGCAACCCAGGCAATTCCCCAGGATTCCGGCGTCGTAGTGATGGTGCCCGGCAGTGGGGCTGCAACCTCGGCGCCTATCAGTGCCGAGCCATGGACCCCAGGCCCAAGCACTTCCGGGCCGGTGAACTCCACGCCGATTCAAACCGCGCCGGTCAATCAGGGCACCTACAACATGCCTTCGACGCCGAGCGGTATTCCGTCATCGTCCAGTGCGGGCGGGTTATCGGCGGACGAACAACTCGATGGTCCGGTGCTGGCGTTGCTCACCACCGCTCAGCAGCAGCAGGCGGGTGGCGATTTGAATGGCGCCTCGTCGAGCCTTGAACGTGCCCAGCGCGTGGCGCCGCGTGAGCCACAAGTGCTCTATCGCCTGGCCCAGGTGCGCATGGCTCAGGGCGATGCGCCCCAGGCGGAGCAATTCGCTCGCCGTGGCCTGAGCCTGGCCAATGGGCGCCCAGACCTGCAAGCCAGCCTGTGGGCCTTGATCGGGGATGCGCGTGCCGCCCAGGGCGATGCAGCGGGTGCCGCCCAGGCGCGGCAAAAAGCCAAGGTCAGCCTCTGATGGATGCGCGTTTTCCCGCGATTGCCGAGCAGTTATTGTTGATCGAGCGCGAACTGCGCGTTCAGGGCTGGTGGGATGAAGTATCCCCCAGTGTTGAAGCCCTCAGCAGTGTCGAACCTTTTTCTGTCGATACTCTGGACTTCCACCAGTGGCTGCAGTGGATCTTCCTCGCGCGTATGAAGCAGATCCTGGAACAGGACCTGCCCTTGCCGAATGCGTCGGGGATCCTGGAAATGGCCGAGATGGTCTACGCCGACCGGCCGCGGGAGAGCCTCGGCTTGCGTAACGCGCTGAAAAAGTTCGATCAATTGATCGCCGACGCTCGTTAATTGCCTGACTGCCGGTTTTTCCGGCAGTCTTGCGCACATTTCTACCGCTTGACGACATTCAGGCGAGTTTTATCCCTCCTCAAAGCCCTTTCTTCTGCGTTCTCATGCGCTTAGTTGGAAAAAAGCGCAATTATTGCTTGACTTGAAGGGCGTGAAACAGAAGAATCCAAAGTCCGCTGTATCGGGACTGCCAGAAGCAGGCCCGCTCAGCAGATCATGAGGCGCACATCCGCGCCGACCTGTAACACCCGCAACGCGTTACCTCGCGCTGGGTGGGAAAAGCCCGCAACACTTGGGACGATCCCAATACTTGCTCAGTCAGTGCTGACGTAGTCGGCGACCACCGTCGCTCATGCTCTGTTGAGAAGTAAACCTATTAAGACCCGTCGGTTTTTTAACGGACGGTATTCTGGCGTTTTAGAGGTGAACAACGTGGAGCTTTTATCTGGCGGTGAGATGCTCGTCCGCTTTTTGCGTGACGAAGGCGTCGACTATATCTACGGGTACCCAGGTGGTGCTCTGCTGCATGTCTACGACGCACTGTTCAAGGAACCGGCTGTTACCCACATCCTGGTTCGCCACGAACAGGCCGCGACCCATATGGCTGACGGTTACGCCCGTGCCACCGGTAAAGCCGGCGTGGTACTGGTAACCTCCGGCCCAGGCGCAACCAATGCCATCACCGGCATCGCGACTGCGTATATGGACTCCATCCCGATGGTGATCATCTCTGGCCAGGTGCCTAGCACCATGGTCGGCACCGACGCTTTCCAGGAAACCGACATGATCGGTATTTCCCGCCCGATCGTGAAACACAGCTTCATGATCAAGCACGCGTCGGAAATCCCGGAAGTCATGAAAAAGGCGTTCTACCTCGCACAGTCCGGTCGCCCGGGCCCTGTGGTGGTCGATATCCCGAAAGACATGACCAACCCGGCCGAAAAATTCGAATACGTTTTTCCCAAGAAAGCCAAGCTGCGTTCCTACAGTCCGGCCGTCCGTGGGCACTCGGGGCAGATCCGCAAGGCGGCAGAAATGCTCCTGGCGGCCAAGCGCCCCGTGTTGTACTCCGGCGGTGGCGTGATTCTGGGCGGCGGTTCCGCGCCACTCACCGAACTGGCCAAGCTGCTCAACCTGCCGGTGACCAACACCCTGATGGGCCTCGGCGCATTCCCGGGTTCGGACCGTCAGTTTGTCGGCATGCTCGGCATGCACGGCAGCTACACCGCCAACCTCACCATGCACCACGCCGATGTGATCCTCGCCGTGGGCGCGCGGTTCGATGACCGAGTGATCAACGGCGCGAGCAAATTCTGCCCGAATGCCAAGATCATCCACATCGACATCGACCCGGCGTCCATCTCCAAGACCATCAAGGCCGATGTGCCAATCGTGGGGCCTGTAGAAAGTGTACTGACCGAAATGGTCGCTGCACTCAAGGACATCGGCGAAACGCCGAACAAGGAGTCCGTTGCCAGTTGGTGGAAGCAGATCGACGAATGGCGCGGTGATCGCGGCCTGTTCCCTTATGACAAGGGCGACGGCAGCATCATCAAGCCACAAACCGTGATCGAAACCCTGTGCGAAGTGACCAAGGGCGACGCCTTTGTGACCTCCGACGTTGGCCAGCACCAGATGTTCGCGGCGCAGTACTACAAGTTCGACAAGCCTAACCGCTGGATCAACTCCGGTGGCCTCGGCACGATGGGCTTTGGTTTCCCTGCGGCCATGGGGGTGAAACTGAGCTTCCCGGATGCCGACGTTGCCTGCGTCACCGGCGAAGGCAGCATCCAGATGAACATCCAAGAACTGTCGACGTGCCTGCAATACGGTCTTCCCGTGAAGATCGTCTGCTTGAACAACGGCGTGCTCGGCATGGTTCGTCAATGGCAGGACATGAGCTACGGTAGCCGTCACTCCCATTCCTACATGGAATCGTTGCCGGATTTCATCAAGTTGGTTGAAGCCTATGGCCACGTCGGCATTCGCATCACTGATTTGAAAGATCTGAAGCCGAAGATGGAAGAAGCGTTCGCCATGAAGGACCGCCTGGTGTTCATCGATATTCAGGTGGATACCAGCGAGCACGTCTACCCGATGCAGATCAAAGACGGCTCTATGCGCGACATGTGGCTGAACAAGACGGAGCGTACTTAATCATGCGGCATATTATCTCCCTGCTTCTGGAGAACGAACCCGGCGCCTTGTCCCGTGTTGTCGGCCTGTTTTCGCAACGCAACTACAACATTGAAAGCCTGACCGTGGCCCCGACCGAAGACCCGACCCTGTCGCGCCTGACGTTGACCACCGTAGGCCACGATGAGGTGATCGAGCAGATCACCAAGAACCTCAACAAGCTGATCGAAGTGGTCAAGCTGGTCGACCTGTCGGAAAGCGCCCACATCGAGCGCGAACTGATGCTGGTCAAGGTCAAGGCCACGGGTGCCCAACGCGCCGAGATCAAACGCACTACCGATATTTATCGCGGGCAGATCGTCGATGTGAGCGCCAGCGTTTATACCGTTCAACTGACCGGTACCAGCGACAAACTGGACAGCTTCATCCAGTCGATCGGGACGGCCTCGATTCTGGAAACCGTACGCAGTGGTGTCACCGGGATTGCCCGTGGCGACAAAGTACTCAGCATCTAACCCAAATTAGCGAATGGCCTTACGGCCTGGATATATAGAGGAACCTCATGAAAGTTTATTACGATAAAGATTGTGACCTGTCGATCATCCAGGGCAAGAAAGTCGCCATCATCGGCTACGGTTCCCAGGGTCACGCTCAAGCGTGCAACCTGAAAGATTCCGGCGTTGACGTGACCGTTGGCCTGCGTAAAGGCTCGGCCACTGTCGCCAAGGCTGAAGCCCATGGCCTGAAAGTGACCGACGTTGCTTCTGCTGTTGCGGCTGCCGACCTGGTCATGATCCTGACCCCGGACGAGTTCCAGTCCTCGCTGTACAAGAACGAAATCGAGCCGAACATCAAGAAGGGCGCTACCCTGGCCTTCTCCCACGGTTTCGCGATTCACTACAACCAGGTCGTGCCGCGCGCTGACCTCGACGTGATCATGATCGCGCCGAAAGCACCGGGCCACACCGTGCGTTCCGAGTTCGTCAAAGGCGGCGGTATCCCTGACCTGATCGCGATCTACCAGGATGCGTCGGGCAACGCCAAGAACGTTGCACTGTCCTACGCTGCTGGCGTGGGTGGCGGTCGTACCGGCATCATCGAAACTACCTTCAAGGACGAGACCGAAACTGACCTGTTCGGTGAGCAAGCCGTTCTGTGCGGCGGTACCGTTGAGCTGGTAAAAGCTGGTTTCGAAACCCTGGTTGAAGCTGGCTACGCGCCGGAAATGGCCTACTTCGAATGCCTGCACGAACTCAAGCTGATCGTTGACCTCATGTACGAAGGCGGTATCGCCAACATGAACTACTCGATCTCCAACAACGCCGAGTACGGCGAGTACGTGACCGGTCCGGAAGTGATCAACGCCGAGTCCCGTCAGGCCATGCGCAACGCCCTGAAACGTATTCAGGACGGCGAATACGCCAAAATGTTCATCAGCGAAGGCGCTACCGGCTACCCTTCGATGACCGCCAAGCGTCGTAACAACGCCGCTCACGGTATCGAAGTCATCGGCGAGCAACTGCGCTCCATGATGCCGTGGATCGGTGCCAACAAGATCGTCGACAAAGCCAAAAACTAAGTCGTACGCATCAAGGGAAAACGCGGCTTAGGCCGCGTTTTTTCGTTTGAGGGGTTGGTTCTGGTATAAAGCTGCATCGTTTGCAGGCGAACACTCGCTGCAAGTATCTGTCGAATTTTTTCACACCGTTGCAAGGTAAAGTCCATGAGCGAACGTCCCGAAGAGCCAAACCAGGCTTCCGACGCCGAAAGCATGCTGCCGATCGATGAACATGTCGAAGAAGGGCATGACGCCGAAGGCCGCAAAGTCCGGCATCGTGGCATCTATCTGCTGCCCAATCTGTTCACCACGGCGAACCTGTTTGCCGGTTTCTATTCCATCATCAACTCCATGAGTGCCCAGAGTGCGCTGGCGGCCGGTGATGCGGCGAGTGCCAGCAAATACTTTGGCTTTGCTGCTATCGCAATTTTCGTGGCCATGGTGCTCGACGGCCTGGACGGGCGCGTGGCGCGCATGACCAATACCCAAAGCGCTTTCGGCGCCGAGTACGACTCGCTGTCGGACATGGTCGCCTTCGGTGTTGCCCCCGCATTGCTGGCATTTGCCTGGGCATTGGGTGACATGGGCAAGGTTGGCTGGATGGTTGCCTTCATCTATGTCGCGGGTGCCGCCTTGCGCCTGGCGCGCTTCAATACCCAGGTGGGGACTGCCGACAAGCGCTACTTCATCGGCCTTGCCAGCCCGGCAGCGGCGGGTGTTGTTGCGGGTATTGTCTGGGCGTTCAGTGACTACGGGATTCAGGGGTCGAAGATGTCGTTCCTGGTTGCCCTGATGGTGGCAGCGGCCGGCATGCTGATGGTCAGCAACATCAAGTACAACAGCTTCAAGGAATTTGATCTCAAGGGCCGCGTGCCTTTCGTGGCCATCCTTGTGGTGGTGCTGGTGTTCGCGGTCGTGTTCAGTGATCCACCGCGTATCCTGCTGCTGGCGTTCCTGGCCTATGCGGCTTCTGGCCCGATTCAGTACTTGTTGCGTCTGCGTCGGGACAAAACATTGTCTTAATGTAATTTCCCCCATACTCCGCAGTCTATTGGTGCATCAGTTCTCCAACGCTGCGGAGTTACCATGTTAATCAAATTGCCCAAAGCGTCCGATTGTCACGAATCGGATGTCACGCCTGAATCCTTCTATCTCTCTCGCCGCAGCCTGCTCGGTGGTGCGCTTTCCGGTATTGCCGCCAGCAGCTTGCCGCGTTGGGCCAGTGCCGGCGATGCTTCGCGGTATGCCGACGTCGAGCCGGGCAGTGCGCCCAACTGGTTTACGGAAAAACTTCCGAATGCGAAGTGGCAGTCGGTGACGGTCAAAGATGAGGCAATCACGCCATTCAAGGATGCAACTCACTACAACAACTTCTATGAGTTCGGGACAGGCAAGGGCGACCCGGCAACGAATGCGGGCTCGCTCAAGACGCAGCCCTGGAGTGTGGTGATTGATGGTGAAGTCGCAAAACCTGGGCGCTATGCCCTGGAAGACTTCATGAAACCCTATGCGCTGGAAGAGCGCATCTACCGCCTGCGTTGCGTCGAGGCATGGTCCATGGTGATTCCGTGGATAGGCTTTCCCATCTCGGCGTTGCTCAAGCAGGTCGAGCCAACCTCCAAAGCCAAGTACATCCGTTTTGAAACCCTTCAGGATCCCAAGAGCATGCCTGGGCAACGCTCAAGTTTCGGCTTGATCGATTGGCCTTATGTGGAAGGGCTGCGCCTGGATGAGGCGATGAATCCGTTGGCGATCCTCGCTGTGGGCATGTACGGGCGGGAGTTGCCTAACCAGAACGGTGCACCGTTGCGCTTGGTGGTGCCGTGGAAGTATGGCTTCAAGAGTGTGAAGTCCATCGTGCGTATCAGTCTGGTCAGTGAGCAGCCGAAAACGACCTGGCAGAGTATTGCATCTGATGAGTATGGGTTTTATGCGAATGTGAATCCTACGGTCGATCACCCGCGCTGGACCCAGGCGCGGGAGCGCCGTCTGCCGAGCGGCCTGTTTAGTCCGAATGTGCGCGAGACGCAGATGTTCAATGGCTATTCGGATGAGGTCGCTTCTTTATATACAGGCCTCGATCTGCGGAAGAACTACTGATGCGCTATCCCATCTGGCGCATCGGCGTGTTTGTAGCCGCAGCAGTGTGGCCATTGCTCTGGTTGTATGAAGCGTGGAGTTCTGCGCTGGGGCCTGATCCAGGCAAGGTGCTCGTTGATCGCCTGGGTTTGGGGACGCTCATTTTATTGCTGATCACGCTTGCTATGACGCCGCTGCAGAAGTTGAGCGGTTGGGCGGGGTGGATAGCAGTGCGACGACAGTTGGGGCTGTGGTGCTTTGCTTATGTTGTGCTGCACCTGGCGGCCTATTGTGTGTTTGTCCTGGGGCTGGATTGGTCGCAGCTCGGCGTAGAGTTGAGCAAGCGGCCCTACATCATTGTGGGGGCGCTGGGGTTTGTTGCTCTCCTTATGTTGGCCGTTACGTCGAACCGCTATAGCCAGCGTCGGTTGGGGAGTCGATGGAAGAAGCTGCATCGTCTGGTCTATGTGATTCTTGGGCTCGGTTTGCTGCACATGCTATGGATAGTGCGGGCGGATCTGAAGGAGTGGGCTATCTACGCTTCTATAGGTGCGCTACTTCTGTTGATGCGGGTGCCGCCGGTAATGCGTCGAATCCCTCGCCTTATTGCTAAAAAAGCGCCTTCTGCCACAAAAGCGTAATTAAGCCTTGACGCCAGATTCTGGAAGCCTATAATTCGCCCCACTTCCGGCGCAGTCGAAACGGAAAACTCCTTGGTAAACAATGAGTTACGCAGTTTTCGGCAGCAAGTTGCTTCAGTTCATCGAAGCCAAAAGGAAGTTGAAAAAGAGGTGTTGACAGCAGTGTGTAACGCTGTAGAATTCGCCTCCCGCTTACGAGAGATCGCAAGCGCAAGTGGTTGAAGTTGTTGAAGAAAACTTCGAAAACTTCTGAAAATAACCACTTGACAGCAAATGAGGCTGCTGTAGAATGCGCGCCTCGGTTGAGATGAAAGATCTTAACCAGCCGCTCTTTAACAACTGAATCAAGCAATTCGTGTGGGTGCTTGTGGAGTCAGACTGATAGTCAACAAGATTATCAGC